>NZ_JBHYGF010000135.1:0-33073 GCF_051859145.1 Dyadobacter sp. | reverse complement strand
AGATCCTGTACATATCCTTCCTCAAAGCACTTGATCAATCCGCCTTTGTCTTCTATCTCGATAAATAGCGCCCAGGCCGCATTGGACAATGTAATGGACATTTGTTCAATCGCATAGGAACCGCCAGCTGGGTCAGCCACTGCATTCAGGCCGCTTTCATAGGACAGCACGGACGAAGTGTTTCGTGCAATTCGGGAAGAAAGTTCGGTTTCTTTGGTAAGGTGACTTTCAAATCCCTCAACCGTTAATGCGTCGCAGCCACCTGTCACGGCGCTCATCGCTTCACTGCTCGCGCGGATGATATTGGTGTAGCTGGCAGTAGCTGAATGGTAAAAAGACGATGTTTTTGCGTGTATAAACGGCTTTGTTTTTTCAACAGGAAGATCATAGGCTGCGGCAACTTTCCAAAGCAAGTGCCGCAATGCTCTTAGTTTAGCTATTTCTGACAAATAGTGAGTTCCTACGGAAATGGAGCAGAAAATGCTGCTGAATGCTTTGATAGGCGGAACACCCGCTTCGGTAAGCAAGTCCATGTAAGTGACCAGCGCGCCAAGCGTTAATGCGAGTTCCTGTACCGGATCTGCCCCATTGTTATGGTAAATGTGTGATTCCACCATGAACGGACGGAATTCGCTTGCTTCGTTGGTTTTGCAAAATGAAATAATCGGCTCCATTGCCCGAGCGAGGTCAGATCCGGTACGCATCCAGTACGCGATCGGATCATGGGCAACGCCGCCTTTTACGAGATATCCCGTGTTATTGGTAGTTGCATTAAAAAGCATTGTTACCGGCTGGGTTGTTTGAAAGTACACCGGATTGTCTGTCAATTTCACATCATACAGCAGCCGCGCGATTTCAGCGGTATCCGGTTGTGCATTCTGAAAGTTGACGATCACACCATTTGCACCGTGGTTTAAAGCGTCCCTGATACCCGCATTGGTTTCAGCCGGAGTAGTAAGTTTGAGTCGTGCAAGATTAAGCCACCCGGGAACCAGTTTCTGGCAGTTTCGCATTTGTTCCGCCTCTTCCAGGTTCAGTATTTCCGAGGTAGCATATGCATTTACAGATACGCCGGGTGCCAGCGACCAGTGCTTCAAGGTGTCAAATTTTGCACCAAGCTCAGCCTCAGCCTGCTTTGTCCAGCTGTCGTAGCCAGTTGGTTCAAATTCTGAAAAAAGTGAAGCTGAATTCATCGTGCAACCGGAATGAAGAGGAACGGACCAGGGCAAAACTAAACAATTGAGCCAATATTTTGTGCCTCAAACACCTACGGAATTAGGCATGTACAGCTCCGATTTTAAATGCGATGTTTTTATTCATTGGCTTGGAGTTCGCTCATATTGATACTAAATTGAACCCTGGACCAATCTTGACAGATCAGGTATTTTTATATCTTTGCCGTCCCTTAAACAAGAACATCTGAGTTTTGGTTAGTTACACATTGGAAAGAGTAAAAGCAAATACAGAAGTAGACCATGTCTGGGATGCCTGCCTGAGGATTGTTCAGCAGCATGTTCCGGAGGAAAGTTTCAAGACGTGGTTCGAGCCAATCCGACCACTGCGGCTGTATGGAAAAGTACTTACGATCCAGGTTCCGAGCCAGTTTTTTTACGAATGGCTGGAAGATAACTACGTCAACCTGCTCAGAAAAGCGCTTGATTATGCAATAGGAAGGGACGGAATGCTGGAATACTCCATTATCGTTGATAAAGGAAACGAAAAGCACCAGCCGCTGACCATGAATGTGTCGACGCCCAAGTCGCCCAACTATTCCAAACCGGATAACTTCGTTACAGATCCGCGACTAGGCTCAAACCACAAGGAGAAAGACCAGGATTCGATGAACCTGGACACTTACCTGAACCCCAATTATTCATTCGATAACTTTATCGAGGGAGACTGTAATCGCCTCGCACGCTCGGCAGGATTCGCAGTGGCGCAACGTCCTGGACTTACCTCGTTCAACCCTTTGATGATGTACGGCGGGGTAGGGTTGGGTAAAACGCACCTGGTGCAGGCGATCGGGAATTACATTATGAACCACTATGAAAATAAGCTGGTGCTGTATGTTTCTTCCGAAAAGTTTACCAACCAGTTTATCAATTCTATCAAAAACAATACGTTACAGGACTTTACCGACTTTTATATGAAAGTCGATGTACTTGCGATTGACGACGTGCAGTTTTTATCAGGTAAAGAAAAAACGCAGGATACCTTTTTTCATATTTTCAACCACCTGCACCAGCTCGGCAAGCAGATTATCATGACGAGTGACCGTCCGCCAAGAGAGTTACAAGGTTTGCAGGACCGTCTGCTATCGCGTTTCAAATGGGGATTGACAGCCGATTTACAGGCGCCCGACTACGAAACGAGGATTGCGATCATTCAGAAGAAAATCCAGTCGGAAGGTATTTACATTGATTACGATGTGATCGAATACATCGCGCACAGTGTGAATTCCAATGTGAGGGAGCTGGAAGGTGTGATCGTATCGTTAATGGCGCAGGCTTCGCTGACGAGGCGCGAAATTGATGTGGAATTGGCCAAGAATACGCTCAAAAACATCGTGATGAATGAGAGCAAGGAGGTTACCATCGACACAATACAAGAGGTAATCGCCGACTTTTTCCAGGTCACTATCGCAGATCTTAAAAGCAAGAGCAGAAAGAAAGAAGTTGTATATCCGCGTCAACTCGCCATGTTCCTTGCTAAAGAATATACAGATCTTCCATTGAAATCCATCGGGTACCATTTTGGCGGCCGCGATCACTCAACCGTGATCCACTCTATTCAAAGTATCAACCTGCTGATGGACGAAACGCCGGACGTGGAAGAAACTTTACAGAAGCTTCGCAGTTACTTTAAGTAGAAAGTGACGTCTAAAGGACAGATGTTTCATTTGATCCTTTCAATGTCACCCGTCCTGCTTACCCGCACACAAATTGACGATGCCGCCTGGAATGCGTTAGTTCAGGATTCTCCGCAATGCGTCATTTACGCCTTCACCTACTATCTCGATATTGTCTGCATTGACTGGAAAGCGCTGGTTTGTTCCGACGGTCTTGGATACAAGATTATAATGCCGCTTCCGATAAGAAAGAGTTTCGGTTTTGAAATCCTTTATCAACCTATTTTCTGTCAATATCTGGGCATTTTCTCCCGTGAGCCACTTACATCCGAACAAGCCGAGGTTTTCCTGAAAGCAGTTTCCCGCGAGTACAGTTATATTTCAGCTTATCATTTTAATCCGGAAAATGAACCGTTATTGCGTGGGCTCATGGATCTTTTTCCTGAGTTTTGCATGCATTCAAATACCACGCATTGGCTTAATCTCAATCAAACTTACAGCCAGCTCACAGCCACCTTCAAAAAGGACCGGAAGAAGAGTTTGAGAAAAGCCTGGGAAGCCCAATGGAAACTTGTTCCAAGTACCAATATTCACCCGCTGATATATCTTTTTGTTTCCAATCATTCACAAAAAATTCCTGGTGGAGTAAACCTGAATGCATTTAATGTGCTGGAATCATTATATCATGCGCTCAACATGCGCGCGCAGGCAGAACTCTGGTATGCGGCGAAAGAAGGTAAAATACACGCAGGCATTTTGCTGGTGAGAAGTGGGGCCAGGGTAATTTACCTGTTCAACGCGGCTGATGAAATAGGCCGCCGGGAGCATGCGAGAACTTTTCTGCTGGATCAGTACTTTCGGGAATTTTGTCCGGGCGATCAGGTTTTTGACTTTGAAAGTCCCGAGGTGGATTCCGTTGCTTCTTTTTACAAGAGTTTCGGCAGCAAGGCGGTACCTTTTCCTGCTATACGTAAAAACAAGCTGCCATTCCCATTTCGGCAAATTCAGGAATGGAGGAGAAACAGGCTCAGAACCATTTGATCTCCTGTTTCAGTCCGCGGTAGGATTTTATATCCATTTCGAGCGAACCGATTTTCAGTTCTACTTCTGCTTTCAACGGAATTTTATTCACATCGTCAGTCACCCAAAGCCGCATAGCACCTTCGTCTTTGAAGAATTTGTTAGTAGGTATCAATGGATTAATGCGCAATGCTTTTGCTTTTCCAAACTTGGTTTTGACCACATCCTTGCCTACATATCGCACGCGCAGCTTGTAAACCTCCCCATCGAAGAATGTAGGCACCTCAATAATTTCGCCTTCATTTACTTTATCAAAATTGATTGTACGTAGAAAGTAATAGCCACTGATAATATCGTGAATGTTGTTTGGCACAGCGAAAGTTTTTGTCTCATCTTTCACACTTGCGATCGCCTGATCGCGGTTGTGGTTAAAAATAACCTTTTCGTCTTTCCTGTACTTATTCTCCTGGATCTGCCGCTCAAACATCTGGGGAAGAATGGCAGCCGTGTCGATGTAAGAACGCCAGGTATCACGGACTTTGGAGATCAGATCAAAGGCGCCGACAGTCCTACCAGTTACATTTACACGGTAACAAGGCCGGTTATTGATCATCGAAATGTTTTTCCCGACTTCCACTTTTGCTTCGGCTGCATTGATGAAACCATAATGCACGCGGTACTCGACGCGCTCTCCCATTCCGAAGCTTTTGTTCGCTACCACCCGCATATCCGCGGCTTTGTCTTCCAGCTGCCTGAAAGAGAAAAATAGTAGCATTGTCAATATGGCTAATAAACAACTCGTTTTCTTCATTTTACAGACAATTACATAGAGGGGTATGTTTTCTTCAGGTGCTGTAAATAGCGCTTCAAATCGCTTTCGAACTTATTTTGAAATTCCTGTAAAAACATATTTTGCTTTGATTTATAGGTCAGGTAACTTATAAAATAGGCATTATTAGGAATCTGCTTGTCTGTCAGCCGCGTTTTGGTTGTTAACGCTTGCGAGTCCGAGAGAAGTGTATCCGCATCTTCCACAATCTGCACGATCAATGCTTTTTTGAGCGAATCCTTCCGTTCGTCAGGTTCCTGTTTTCCGTCAAATGTTTTGTAAAGGTTATTAAGCTTCATAGCTCCACGCAGCATATGTGCCGAATAAGCCTCGTTGTATTTTCTGGAAAACTCATAATTGCGAAGCTCAACCGACTCTGCTCCGTATTTGTATTTCAAAAACCGGATCGCTCCCTGGTCGCCAACAAAGCTGGCCAGATTCTCATTGAGTTCGAGATTGCTTTTAACAAAAAGCGTACCATGCGTAAGTTCATGCAGGATCAGGTTGGCCAAACTTCCCGGTTTGCGTTTGAGCATGCTCGATAGAATAGGGTCTTTGAGGTACCCTAATGTGGACCAGGCCGATACCTCGCCGATGTCGGTATCAAGTCCTTGCGCCATCAGCGCCTTTTCTTCTGCAACTGCTCTTGTCGAATCGAAATACCCCTTGTAAGGAAATGTGCCGACTATCGGAAAGTGCCACTGGTGTGGGGCTATCCGGTATCTTTCGGATGCAGTGATAAGCCAGATCAGCGGTCGCCCGTGCTGGTCATAGAATGTCGTGTAATTCTTGGACGGATTGAGTCCCAGCGAGTCAGTACCAAACTTCTTAATTTCCTGGATCAGCCTGATCTGCGCTTTCAGCGAGTCGGGGAAGGCAGGATCTGCCATTACTTCTTCTACATCCTGCACATGCATCAGAATGCCGATTTGTCCCTTCGCCTGCAAAAAACCATATCCGATCACATCGCGGTAAATGATCCCGAGAACCAGCACGACGAAAAGTAACAGGAGCAGTATTTTCTTGAAACCGGATAAGTTATTCACGCTTAACACTAAAAGGTACCGGAAGCAAATCTATGTAAAAAAGGCCACTCGCAATGTTGGAAGCTGCATAATTGAGGAAATGGAATTGTACACGGATCAAACGGCCGCTTAGTAACCGTTCGGTGAAATATGAAGATAATGTAAGCTGCCTTTGATATATTTGTTCTTACATCCATTCTCCATGAAAGTAAAATTACTCAGGTCTTTAACGATCGGCTATTTACTGGTGCCGAACCTGCTCTACTATTTCTTTTGGACGAAAACCGCTATCGCAGCCGTCTGGATCCTCTTACTTCTGGCAGCTTTCGCCACGGTGCTTACGTCCGGTAACTTTAATTCAGATGTGCGCTCAACGCTGGGTATCAAAGATCTTGGTGTATTAATTACATTCGCATTGCTGATCACTTTCGTCTCCGGTGCAGCAGGATTATCTTACCAAACCTTTGACTACTGGTGCCATAATACCAAGTTCTACGAGCTCTTTAAATACGACTGGCCAATCCGCATTCCGCAGGACGGACCTGTTATTTCCTATTATTATGGCTATTACGTGGTGCCCGCGCTGATTTTCAAGTGGCTCGGCGGAATCAATGAGGCAGTCATTTTTATCTGGACTGCAATCGGCTTTTTCCTGGGGCTTGCGTGGGTATACCTGGCCCTGAATAAGAATATCGTTTTTGCATTGCTCGCCACTGCTGTGGGCGACACGCCGCACGTGATCAAAACCGTTTTTTACAAATTCACGCACATGTGGTATGAAATGGGCGATTTTGGGCTTGAATCATGGTCAAATTTTGAAAACCTGCTGTGGGTGCCAAACCAGGTAATACCCACTTTGATGATCGGCGGAATGTTTGTTTATCTGCTTAAAAACAAGCTGGATATTGAATACATTGTACTCCCCATTGCACTTACATTCTGGTGGGCAGTTTTCCCGGCTTTCACGAGCGGACTTCTGGCGGCTATTGTAATTATTCGCAAATGGCTACTCGCTGGCTTCCGGCTTGACTGGCGCCTAGTTTTCAAGCACGTGATCCTGCCATTTCTTTGCTGCCTGCCGATGTTATTGTTTCTGACCTCACACGAAGAGCCGCCTATTTCAGGATTTATCTGGCAGTTTCCAGATAGTATGCCGAGCAGGGTAATCGAGTACATCGTGAACATTGGTATCAACCTGGTGCTCTTTTTCTTTTGTTACCGGTATTTCAGTACGCGCCAAACTTCACCCATGGACGCATTTCCATTCTACCTGATTCTGTTCTTTTTCATGGTATTTCCGATTTACAGGGTAGGAAAGGTCAATGATTTTCTATTCCGCGGATTGATGCCGTACCTGATCATTATCGGTATTTACGTCTTCTATCCTTTCACGGTGGCTTCCTGGCAGGATTCCTGGCGAATGTTGCGTAGATCGTTCTTGCAGCTCGCATTCTTTGCAGTTATGGCTTCCTGCTCTTTCATAGCCATCGGCAGGGTAGTACGTGCCTTGCGGGTGAATGTGGTAACAAAGCAGTATTTTCCTGACCGGGTAGTTTTCGACCCCATTCCCTACGATGCATACCCCAACATTTATGAGGTACTCCGGGACAAATGGTCGCAACGTGAAGCAGACCAGTACCTGGGTAAAAAGGACTCATTTTACGAGCTGAAAATGGCTCCGTCGCGTTCCTCTGATAATTGAAATGACCCGCTTGAACATCCAGATTGCACGTCCGTTTTCATAAATTCTCAAAACAGGAATTTGAGACTATTTTCTTGAATTAACCACATCAAGCAGGTTGGAATTATTACAAATTTTTGGTATTTTTACATGAAAGACAACCCATTTTGATTGCGGTTTTTGGCATTCAAGAACTTGCAGTTTTTACACAAACTAAATTCTGTTTACCATTTTATGGCACAACCAAACACAACAGATAAGGACAACAAACTGAAAGCATTGCAAACCACGCTGGAAAAGCTTGATAAAGCTTACGGTAAAGGCACAGTGATGCGCCTGAGCGACAGCAAAGTTTTAGATATTCCTGTCATTTCTACCGGTTCTCTCGGGCTCGACCTGGCACTTGGTGTTGGCGGTGTTCCCCGCGGCCGTGTGGTAGAAATTTATGGACCTGAATCGTCAGGTAAAACTACTTTGTCAATGCATTGCATTGCAGAGGCTCAGAAAAAAGGTGGTCTCGCCGCTTTTATAGATGCAGAGCACGCTTTTGACCGTTCTTATGCTGAAAAATTAGGTATCGATACCAGCAACCTGTTGATTTCCCAGCCTGACAGCGGTGAGCAGGCGCTTGAAATTGCAGAGCACCTGATCAGCAGCGGCGCGGTAGATATCATCGTAATTGACTCTGTTGCTGCATTAGTTCCACGCGCTGAGCTGGAAGGCGAAATGGGTGACAGTAAAATGGGTCTGCAGGCAAGATTAATGTCGCAGGCACTTCGCAAGTTGACCGGGGTAATTAACAAAACGGGCTGCTGCTGTATATTCATTAACCAGCTAAGAGAGAAAATCGGTGTGATGTTCGGTAACCCGGAAACAACCACGGGTGGTAATGCGCTTAAATACTATGCTTCGGTACGTCTGGATATCCGCCGTGTTGGCCAGATCAAGGAAAGTGCGGATGCAATCCTGGGTAACCGCACACGGGTGAAGGTAGTGAAGAACAAAGTAGCGCCTCCATTTAAAGTTGTCGAATTCGATATCATGTATGGTGAAGGTATTTCGAAAGTAGGAGAGGTGATTGACCTGGCTGTGGAACTGAATATTGTGAAGAAGGCTGGTTCATGGTTTAGCTATGACGGAAACCGATTGGGACAAGGCAGAGATGCGGTGAAGTCGCTCCTGAAAGATAATCCTGAGCTGTTGGAAGAACTCGAAGCCAAAGTACGTGGCAAAGTGAACAACGATCCCGATTCTCTGATCGATACGAGTGAGCCGAACGTTGTTGACGACGGATCTCCGCTATAAGTCTAAAAAGCCAATCCAAATGAAAAATGCCCTGTTTGTAGCAGGGCATTTTTGTTACTGGTAAGTTTTATTTGGATCAGAAAGGTTTCCGATCGTCGTCATCTTCATCAAAATCATAATCCTCATCTTCAGGACCGGAGAACATGCTGCTTACCAGATCCTGGAATTTCATGCCCTGATCCAGTGATTGTTTTCCGATCAAAGAAAACTCTGCCATACCGTGCAATGCAAATTCCATCATAAACAGTTTTTCCTCTGCGCTTGAATAGGCACTCAGCATATCAACAAAATCATCCAGACCGTCAATGGTTTTTAACCTTGCCACATATTCCCGGTCGGTCATGTCGCCTGGCATTTCCATTTCATTGCCGGCACCAAACCATTCGATTACTTTTGCATACGGATTGATCTTGCTCTTCTTCGCCTTCTCAGGGTCAGGGAAGAAGTTCAGGAATTGCGTGCGGATTGCTTTTCCGATCAGGTTCTGAGCGACAATTACCGGCCCCTCAACTTCACCTTCGTAAACCAGCTCAACTTTTCCGCAAATAGCCGAAACTACTCCGTACAAATCTGAAATTCGTACATAAGTCGAATCTTCGCCATTGATAAGTGCACGCCGCTCGGCAGTACTCAGCAGGCTTTCATACGCAGAAATTGTCAGACGTGCCGAGACACCACTTTTGCTATCCACATATTCGCTTTCACGTGCTTCAATTGCGATCTGCTCAATCAGCGTTTTTGCAAGTTCATTGATTTGAACGAGCGACTTTTGCTCTTCCTTCACAACCGCTTCCTGTTCGGTAATTTTCTTACCGGTTTCGATGGTTTTAGGATAATGCGTTACAATCTGGCTTTCAATGCGGTCTTTGAGCGGAGTTACAATGCTTCCGCGGTTGGTGTAATCCTCAGGGTTAGCTGTAAATACAAATTGGATATCAAGCGGCAGTCGCAATTTGAATCCACGGATTTGAATATCGCCTTCCTGCAAAATATTGAACAATGCCACCTGGATCCGCGCCTGCAGATCAGGCAGCTCATTAATTACGAAAATACCTCTGTGCGAGCGGGGTATCAGACCGAAGTGAATTACGCGCTCGTCAGAATATGGCAATTTCAACGTAGCCGCCTTGATAGGGTCCACATCGCCAATCAAATCCGCCACTGATACATCAGGTGTCGCGAGCTTTTCCGTATAACGTTCGCTGCGGTGCAACCACGCTATTTCAGTGTGGTCTCCATGCTCTGTAATCAGATCTTTCGCATGGCGGCTCAACGGGGCAAACGGATCGTCGTGCAGGTCTGAACCTTTCACAAACGGGATAAATTCATCAAGCAAATCAACCATCATACGCGCAATACGCGTTTTGGCTTGTCCGCGTAAACCCAGGAAGTTGATGTTATGCATCGACAAAATGGCGCGTTCGACGTCAGGAATAACCGTTTCCTCGTAACCCCAGATCCCCGGAAAAATATCTTCTTTATTTCTGATTTTCGCAATCAGATTATCTCTTAACTCCTGCTTAATGGAACGTGATTGATAACCTGCTTTTTTAAGTTCTCCGAGCGTGTGGATTCCCAAACGTTCTGAACTGGTAAGCTGTGAGTAATTCATGTATGAGAATCTAAGTTAGCGCGCATAGGCAACCGAACGCATTTCACGGATTACCGTGATCTTGATTTGTCCGGGGTACTGCATTTCTTTTTCAATTTTCTGAGATATATCAAATGAAAGCATTCCTGCTTTTTCATCTGATACATTTTCTGCGTCAATAATCACCCTCAACTCGCGGCCTGCCTGGATTGCGTAGCATTTTTCCACTCCGTCAAACGACAATGCCATATTTTCTAGGTCGCGCAAACGTTGAATGTAAGATTCCATCATTTCGCGGCGGGCACCCGGACGTGAGCCTGAAATGGCGTCACAAACCTGGATAACAGGAGACAGAATGCTGGTCATCTCGATCTCATCGTGGTGAGCGCCAATCGCATTGCATACCTCCGGATTTTCTTTGTACTTTTTAGCCAGCTCCATACCCAGAATTGCGTGTGGCAGATCTGATTCTTCGGGCCACACCTTACCAATATCGTGGAGCAAGCCGGCGCGTTTTGCCAGCTTCGTATTCAGACCAAGTTCCGACGCCATTGTTGCACAAAGTTTTGCTACCTCGCGGGAGTGTTGCAGCAAATTCTGGCCGTAAGAAGAGCGGAAACGCATTCTTCCGATCATCTTCACCAGCTCAGGATGCAAGCCGTGAATCCCCATATCAATGACAGTACGCTCACCGATTTCCACGATCTCGTCGTCGATGTTCTTGCGCGTTTTGGCAACAACTTCTTCAATTCTGGCCGGGTGAATTCTTCCGTCCTGTACCAATCTATGCAATGAAAGTCTGGCTATTTCTCTTCTTACAGGATCGAAACCTGAAATAACAATTGCTTCCGGGGTGTCATCTACAATAATTTCAACGCCGGTCGCTGCTTCCAATGCGCGAATATTACGTCCCTCGCGACCGATGATTTTTCCTTTGATATCGTCATTTTCAATGTTGAAAACAGATACGCAGTTTTCAATCGCGTGCTCGGCAGCGGTTCTTTGAATGGTTTCAATGACAATTTTCTTGGCTTCCTTGGTAGCAGTAAGCCTGGCTTCTTCCATAGCGCTTTTTACATAAGATCCGGCGCGGGTGTCGGCTTCGGCTTTCAGCGCGTCGATCAGTTGTTCGCGCGCTTGTTCAGCGGTAAGGTTGGCGATTTTTTCAAGCTGTGCTACTTGTTGCTGCAATGATTTTTCAGCTTCTTCCTTACGCTTGGTTGCAGTTTCCAGCTGCTGGTTGAGGTTATTTTTTAGCGCTTCCAGTTCATTCTCGCGGCGTTTGTTCTGCTCGACAGACTGATTTAGGCTTTGCTCTCGCTGTTTGAGTTTCTGCTCGTTACTTTGAAGAATGCTCCGTTTCTTGTTGGCATCTTCTTCAAATTCTGATTTCAATCGCAGGTACTTTTCTTTTGCTTCCAGGATACGGTCTTTCTTAATATTCTCGGCAGCACTTTCTGCATTCCTGAGAATTTCGGCCGCTCTTTCCTGAGCTTCCTTTTCCTTCTGATCAAATGACCGCTGGAAAATGTACTTACCTGCGAAAATACCCACGCCGACAGCAATAATGTCGGACAGGACTACGATGAAAAACAAAGAATTTGACATTTCAATAAAGGTTTTATATATAGTTGGTTTTACCGACTACAACCAGTGCTAAAATGCCGAAAGTGAAGGGATTGAAGGAAGTATCAGAAGATTATCAAAATAAAAGGTCAGTTGTATAAAGGTTAGCTCTCAATGGCGCCGGATATTACTTCATCCAGCTTTTCAACTCTGTTCTTAAAAGCCAGAACCAGGTCATCCATTTGCTCCTGGTTCCGCTGCAATGCCACCAGGCATTCAATAGAAGTCAGTGCGATGGCCTCAATATCTCCGTATACTTTTCCTCTTAATTTATGCTGTTGCACGCGATGCAAGAACACCTCATACCCATCCCTGTAGAATTTCTCCTGATCCGCCGGAACGCTCAGTTTGAAACCTCTGTCCAGCAGTTTTATAAAGACAGAAACGTCTGGATTAGGTATGCTATTTTTTTTCATAAGGTATCTTCAAGCAATTCTATGCACTTATCAATCTCCTGTATATATCTTTCAACTGATTCTTTCAGCTCGGCAATTCCGCTTGTTGGTGTCAGTTTACTAGTGACAATTTTAGCGAAAGTTTTGGACTTATTAAAGTCTTTTTCCAAACTCCCGCTTTTTTTCTTCAATTCCTTTGCGTCCTCTTTTAGTTTGATATTGGCCTGCCGGAGCTCTGCATTTTCACGCTGAAGCTCGGCAATTGTCCAGCTCATTTTCTCTTTTGTATTGATCAAAAATTCGAGTTTTCTCTCAAGATCAGAAAGTTTATGTTCGATAATGCGCTCGATGCTTCTTTCCATGGTCCAGCCTGATGAATATTGATCAATACACTTTCAAAATTGATTTACTTCCTGATCACGGCTTCGAACTCTCTTTCATAAGCTGCAATCAAACGCTGCATCGACTTGTCTATCACTTTGTCCGTCAATGTCTGCTGATCATCCTGCAAAATGAAGCTGATAGAATAGGATTTTTTCCCTTCGAGGTTAGCGCCTTCGTAAACATCAAATACATTCACCGTGCGAAGCAGCTGCCGCTCGGTCCGGTAAGCGAGTTGTTTTAGCTCTTCAAATGTGGTCTTCTTGCTGATCACCAACGAAAGGTCCCTGCGCACTTCGGGGAATTTGGAAACTTCCTTATACTGCACCGCCGAATCATATTGGCGTAAAAGATATTCCCAGTCGAAATCAGCGAAATAAACGGGGACTTTGATGTCAAGCTTTTTGGCAACACCGGGTTGCAGTAAGCCCAGTGTAGCTACCTGTTTTTTGTTCACAAACAATGTGAGCCCGCTTTTGAAAATAGCTTTGTCAGCTTCCTGCTTTTCCACTTCACGGATCTTCATCGCGCTCAGTACCTGACTTGCAATGCCTGCAAGATCGTGAAAGGTAACTTCGCGAGACTTTTGAACCCAGCTTTCCTGTTGCGCATTGCCGGTCAGGAAAACGGACAGTCTTTCCTTTTCAATGTACTTGTCTCCTGACTTATGGTAGGTTTTGCCAAATTCAAACAATTTAAGATCGCGTTGGCGGCGGTTGATGTTGTAGCCGATTACTTCAAGTCCCGAGAAAAGTAGCGTTTGCCGCATTACAGATAAATCCTCACTCAGATAGTTCAGGATTTTAACTGGCTCTCCCAAGAGACTCTCTTTCAAAGACTCCTGGTACTCCGGCTTGGTCAGCGAATTGTTGATCATTTCATTAAACCCATTGCCGGCAAGTAGCTCGGAAATGCGCAAACGGAGCTTTTCGGGATCATTAACCGGGAAGTCGGAAAGAAAATCAGAGCTCATTGCTTCTGATAGCTCCACTTGTCCGAACCCGTAAATGCGGAGGATTTCTTCAATAACATCCGCCTCGCGCTGAACATCTACACGGTAAGGTGGTACAATGGCGGTAAATGTACTTTCAGTTTCGTTTTCAATGGTAATATCCAGTGCAGCAAGAATGCGGCTGATCTCCGCTTTTTCGAGCTCTTTTCCGATCAGTCTGCTAATATTGCGGTACTTCATTTCCACTTTGAAGTCGCCGATAGGTTGCGGATATACATCAACTATTTCAGAAGATATCTTTCCGCCTGCAATCTCCTGGATCAGCAATGCAGCCCGCTTTAATGCGAAAACCGGCATGTTAGGATCGGTACTTCGCTCGAAGCGGAAAGAAGAATCCGTTTTCAGGCTGAATCTCTGTGCTGTTTTCCGAACCGAAGCGGGTGAGAAGTAAGCGGATTCAAGGAAAATGGAAGTGGTTTCCGCAGAAACCCCCGAAGTAAGTCCGCCGAAAACACCTGCAATGCACATCGGCTCGGGTGTGGTACCATCGCCTGCATTACAAACCATCAGGTCAGTAGCAGACAGCTTTCTTTCGACGCCGTCGAGTGTCACAAATGGTGTCCCTTCTGCAAGTGTTGTTACGATTACTTTGCCGCCTTTTACTTTAGCTGCATCATAAGCGTGCATAGGCTGGCCGAGTTCGTGGCACACATAATTAGTAATATCCGCGATATTATTGATCGACCTGATCCCGATCGTCTGCAAACGGGTTTTAAGCCAGTCAGGTGATTCTCCAACCTGAATACCTGAGATAGTCAATCCCGTAAAACGCGGCGCGGCTTCCGGGTTTCTTATTTCGACCGGGATGGGCAAAGACTGATTCGCAACTGCGAAGTTTTCGACCGATGGGAGTGTTATGGGCCTGTTTAGAACCGCCTTCAAATCTCTTGCAACTCCGAAATGCGAAGCTGCGTCAGCTCTGTTTGGGGTAAGTCCGATCTCAATCAGATAATCGGAAGAAATACCGAAGTACTCGCTGGCAGGTGTCCCATTTGGCAAATCAGTATCCAGCACCAGGATCCCATCGTGGGAAGTGCCGGTACCCAGCTCATCTTCCGCGCAGATCATTCCTTCTGACAATGCGCCACGGATTTTCGATTTTTTCAAAACCAAAGGTTGGTCACTGCCGGCAGGGTAAAGTACTGCGCCCACTGTGGCAACAATCACTTTTTGTCCCGCAGCTACATTCGGGGCGCCGCATACAATGGAAAGCGGGTTTTCAACACCCACATCCACGGTGGTAAGGCTCAGCCTGTCTGCTTCCGGGTGTTTTTCACAGTTCAATACTTCGCCGACAACGACGCCCTGCAAACCGCCTTTAATTGATTCAATCTCTTCTATTGCTTCTACTTCCAGACCCGTGGCTGTAAGCAGTTTGCCGATTTCGTCGGGAGTTTCACTAATTTCAATGAGGTCTTTAAGCCACTTATAAGAGATCTTCATGCGATTACTATAATGATATAAAAGCGGTCAATTCGTTAAACCGCCTTTATGCAAAAATAATGATTTAGTTGGAACAGGTGCCGCTCAAATGCGTTCTGCCGCACTTTTATGCAGGTAATCCGTTATTCGTGCACGGAGCTTTCCAGCAGTTCTCCGGCTTCGATCGGTATGGTAAGCCGGTTTTCGGCGGGCGGTACGGGGCAGGCGTAACTTTCCTGGTATACACAATATGGATTATACGCCTTATTGAAATCGAGTACAATCACGTTGTTTTTGACATTAGCTACCGGATAATCAATGTAGCGGCCACCGCCATAGGTTTGCTTACCGCTTGTAGCATCCTGAAACAACACCGAAATGGTTCCGTCATTCTCAAGTAACAGCAGCTTCTGGTCCTGGCCCATGATCTTGAAGTTGGCATATCCATATTTCTGGTACTTCTCGGTTGTACCATCGGTATATTTCACGACCATTTCCTTGTCCTCATTCATATAGGGAGAAACGGTCGCCTGTACCCGGTAAGTCAGGTTTGGCTCGAAGTAATGCAAGCCGTGAAAGCTTTCCTTATCGGCGATCGGGGAATCATCGGAAGTTCTGAACTGCTCATCTTTTGCGGCTCTCTCTTCGACGAGCTGCGTTTTGTATTGCTGGGGGTTCACTGCGGCGAGTGGATCGTTGCCGGTGCTGAAATTCTCGATCACGAAGTAGGCTATAATTGCAATGAACATAGCAATTGTGCTGTAACGGATCAGTTTATTTTTAAACATAACTAAAACGGTAATGGTAAACGTTTTGCAAACTTACAGCTAATGTTACCTCCGAAAAAGTATCGGGAGTTTATTTACTTTTTTATGATATTTTTCAAATTTCGCATAAAGCTGGTTTGTGTTAATGATTGAAATATACCTAAATTGACCTGGCAAATAATTAAAACCAATACCTGGCCCATCATATGTCATACACAAAGAGAGTACTCATTGCCGAAGACAGTTCAGTAATTCAAAATCTGGCAAGGAAAATACTGGAATTCCAACATTATGAAATCACTTCGGTGAAAAATGGAGAACAAGTATTGCAATTGCTTGAAAAAGAGGATTTCGATATCATTTTGCTGGATATCAATATGCCTGTGATGGATGGAATGGAGTGCGCGAGAAGTATCCGCAAATTGCCGAACGAGCAGAAAGCGAAGACGCCGATTGTGGCGATCACAGGAAATGCAAAGAATTATTCAGAAGAAGATTTCAAAGAAGCAGGATTTGATGATGCGCTCATGAAACCTTTAAATTTTGACCGCCTGGTTGAAGTAGTGGCGCATTTGACGGAATAAGATAGAATGAGGATCACATTTTTAGGGACCGGCACATCACAGGGAATACCAGTTATCGCCTGTGAATGTGCCGTTTGCCGTTCTAGTGACCAGCACAACAAACGTTTGCGGGCATCCGTTTTTGTCGAAACCAGGGGAAAAGCGATGGTAATCGATACGGGCCCCGACTTTCGGCAGCAAATGCTCCGGGCAGATATCAAGCACCTGGACGCAGCTATTTTTACGCACCAGCATAAGGACCACACTGCCGGACTCGACGATATCCGCGCATTCAATCACAAGCAGCAAAAGGATATGCCGCTTTACGGCAGGAAGGAAGTGCTCGACCAGATCAGGAATGAGTTTGCATACGCATTTTCAGAAACAAGGTACCCTGGTGTGCCGCACTTCGAAATGCATTCCATTGACAATAAGCCTTTTGATGTTGCAGGTATCCGCGTGATCCCCATTGAAGTAATGCACCATAAACTACCTGTTTACGGATTTCGTTTTGGTGACTTCACTTACATTACCGATGCCAACTTTATTTCAGAGGAAGAGCAGGCTAAAATAAAAGGTACCCAGGTGCTGGTACTTGATACCTTGCAAAAGGAGCCGCATTTATCTCATTTCACGCTTTCGCAGGCACTCGCATTGATAGAGAAGCTGCAAGTACCTCAGGCATATCTCACGCACATCAGTCACAAATTGGGTCTTCACGCGGACATTGAAAAAGAGCTTCCCCCCACTGTGCACCTGGCATACGACGGTCTGGTACTGAACCTGGAAGATTTCTGAATACCCTGATTCTACATTTGAAACCCTGCCGTATTTGAAACCATCTGCATGAGCAATGCAGTAAGATAGCCGCCGTAAGTCCCGACGGCATAGCCGAGTATGGCCAGCAAAACGCCCACCGGCGCCAGTGAGGGGTGAAATGCCGCGGCGACAACCGAGGCCGAAGCCGAGCCGCCCACATTCGCCTGACTACCGACTGCCAGAAAGAAAAAGGGAATTTTAAGCCATTTGCAAACCAGCACGAGGATAATGCCGTGAATGGATATCCAGATCAGACCGATTGCAAAAAGTCCGGGATTATCTGCCACTGCACCTAAGTCCATTTGCATTCCGATGGTCGCGATCAGCACGTAGAGGAATACAGAACCTAATTTGGAAGCACCTGCGTGTTGCAGTCTACGTGCAGGAGTTACTGACAAAGCGATACCGATCAGCGTGGCAATGCTGATCACCCAAAAGAAATTGGAAGTAAGGCTGTATTTTTCAAGCTCGGGATAGTTAGTGGCCAGGAATGGGGTAATAAGCTCTGCGAGTGCGTGTGAAATGCCCGTTGCACCAAATCCTACCGCCGCCATCATGATATAATCCGCAAATTTCGGTACCCTTTCATTTAGCTGATTTTCAGTGTCAAGATGCAGTTTTACATCTTCTACGATACTACTGTCTGCACCGAGAAAGCGATCTACTCGGGCCGAAATCCCAGCTCCATAAATCAAAAGGGCCATCCAGAGTTCAGCAACCAGCACATCTACCGCTACCATTTGCGAAAACAGCATATCGCTCGGCTGAAACACTTCTCTCAATGCAGTCTGATTGGCGCCTCCGCCGATCCAGCTTCCGGCTATAGTAGCCAGTCCGCGCCAAACTTCGTTGTTACCCTGTCCGGCTACGGTTGCCGGGCTGATGCTTCCCACGATCCAGAGTGCCAGCGGTCCGCCCAACATAATACCGACTGTGCCGGTAAGCATCGCAATCAATGCTTTCGGGCCTAGTTTAGCCAGTGATTTCCAGTCCATTCCCAACGTGAAATACACAAGACAGGCTGGAAGAAAATATTTGGAAACAACCGGATAAAGCTGAGAGCCAGCGCCATCCACAATGCCGAATGAATTTAAAAGTCCTGGAATGAAGTAGCACAGCAACAATGGGGGGATAATGCTGTAAAAGCGTTTCCAGCCTCTGCTTTCGAGTGAAGCTGTCAAGAAGACGGCCCCCAAAATCAGCATCAGTATCCCAAGTACTACCGCATCGTTTTTTATCATTGTATAGAGCAAGGTTCGGTTTGAGGGTAAAAATAGCTTTGTTTTCGATAACTCGGCTGAATTGGCATATACAGCCGCTTTTTTCCTGCTCCGGTAGCAAGCCCCGGTTTTTGCATAAATGTATTTTTTAGAATAATTTAGATACTGCTCAGCAGCGAAGTGCTGGCATTATTGACTTACTATGGCGATTTATAATTTATCAGTAAATGGAAAAAAGGTAAAGGTTGATGTCGATCCCGATATGCCTTTACTCTGGGTTGTCAGGGATTTTGTGGGACTGAAAGGAACCAAGTTCGGCTGCGGAATGGCGCAATGCGGCGCCTGCACGGTACATTTAAACGGAACACCTGCACGCTCCTGCCAGACACCGATATCTGCTTTGACCAAAACCGACAAGATCACTACGATCGAGGGGATTGGCGAAGGAAAGTTGCACGCCATTCAGAAGGCGTGGATTGAAGAGCAGGTACCTCAATGCGGTTACTGCCAATCGGGCCAGATCATGTCTGCGGTTGCACTGCTGAAATCAAATCCGAAACCGACTGATGCAGATATAGACGTTGCTATGAGCGGCAACCTGTGCCGTTGCGGTACTTACGACCGGATCCGCAAAGCAATACACCGCGCCGCAGAGGAAGTAAAGGTTGCCGAAAGTGGCATTGGGAAGATGTAGGGCATACAGTTATCAAATTTAGTTAACCAAGATCTTGGAAAATATACAACCATCACGCCGCAGCTTTTTAAAAGCGGGCAGCCTTGCGTCTGTGGGATTAGCCTTAGGAATTTCGGGCTTTACGAGGGATGCGGCAGTCAAAAAAATTAGTCCGGCAGTCATTAAACTGGAAATCAATCCATTTATCATCATTGATACAGCTGGCAATATCACATTGGTGAATCCCCGGCCCGATATGGGTCAAGGCTCCACGCAGGCAGTACCCTCACTTTTGGCAGAAGAGCTGGAAGTGAGTCTGGAAAAGGTGCTGATTGTGCAGAGTGACGGAAGCGGTAAATACGGAAGTCAGACTTCTGGTGGCAGCAGCTCTGTGCGTGAGCTATGGATGCCGATCCGTAAAGCAGGCGCAGCGGCCAGGGAAATGCTTACTACTACCGCCGCCAAACGCTGGAATGTGCCGGTAACTGAATGCAAGGCCGAGGACGGGAAAATTGTTCACCCCGGCAGCGGCAGGAGCTTTACGTATGGCGAGCTCGCCGACGATGCTTCCAAACTGGAAATTCCGAAAGCACCCAAATTGAAGGAATCCAAAGATTTTAAGATCATTGGAAGATATAATAAACGCCTTGATGTACCCGAGAGAGTAACCGGTAAAGCAGTTTACGGGATTGATGTGGAAGTGCCAGGAATGGTATACGCGAGCATTTTGCATTCGCCTGTGATTCACGGGAAAGTGCTTAGTATCGATGATTCGGAAGCGAAAAAGGTGAAAGGTGTTTTGAAGGTGATCAAAACCGAGCGTACCATGCCACACCGAACCTCCGACGCCGTTGCAGTGGTAGCTACCAATTACTGGGCTGCATTGAAAGGTAAGAAAGCGTTGAAAGTAACCTGGGACAATGCAGATTATGAAAAAACATTAAACACTGCCGATTACTATAAGGCAACTGCACAAGCTGCCACCAAACCTGGCGTCAACTTCGAGGAAAAGGGCGATTTTGCTGCGAAGTATGCCAAAGCGCAGGAAAAGCTTGAAGCCAATTACCAGACTCCCTTTCTCGCGCACGCGCCCATTGAACCTGAGAATGCAATTGCACACGTGAAAGAGGATGGAAGTGTCGAAATCTGGGGGCCGGTGCAAGGACCGGACTGGACGGTGCGGGACGTTTGTGGTTACATGAAAGTAAAGCCTGAACAGGTCAAGATCAACGTGGCATTACTTGGGGGCGCATTTGGCCGTAAAGCTTACCACGACTTTGTGCTGGAAGCTTGTCATCTTTCGCGGGAAGTGAAAAAGCCCGTCAAGGTGATATGGAGCAGGGAAGATGATATTTCACAGGGTCCGTACCGGCCGGGAATGCTCAGTCACATGCAAGGTTTTGTAGAGAATGGAAAGATTACCGGATTTCACCACCATACCATTGGCGAGTCTATCCAGGGCCAGGTATTCAAAGGTTTGAAAGAGGATGAAGCCGACTCCTGGATTGGTGGCGAGCTAAGTACTGAGAATAGCAAATACCAGTTTGACTCTGCTTCTAAAATCAGCTGGACTAATGTGAAGACTGATATACCCGTTGTCTGGTGGCGATCTGTATATGCATCCAACTTCGGCTGGGGCCAGGAGTGTTTTGTAGACGAACTGGCGCATTTGGCCAAAAAGGATCCGTTGCAGGCACGACTGGATATATTGCCCGATCCGCGCTTTCAAAAGGTTCTTAAAACCCTGGCCGACATAGCTAACTGGGACGAGAAGCTGCCGGAAGGAAGTGGAAAAGGGCTCGCTGTTTTCAAATCTTTCGGAAGTATATCTGCCTGCTGCATTACTGTCTCGAAGAAGGATCAGGGAGTGCACATTGATAAGGTTGTTTCCGTGATCGACTGTGGCCACTATGTCAATCCCGACAATGTGAAAGCACAAACCGAGGGGAACATTGTAATGGGACTTACCGCCGCAATCAAGGATGGAATAACATTCACGAATGGCAAATGCGACCAGAGCAATTTTCATGAATACAACATCATGCGCCTGAATGAAATGCCGAAAATAGAGGTACATATTATTGACAGTGGCGAGGTACCTGGCGGTGTTGGCGAACCAGGCTTGCCGCCGATTGCGCCGGCACTGGGCAATGCAGTATTTGCTGCCACAGGTAAAAGAATGCGGACACTTCCATTTGATATCCATAATCTTGGCTAAGAGAAATACCTGTTAAGTTCAGTCAAAAAAATAGCAGCACTCCTCGGGGCACTGCTATTTTCGTTTAATGCTGATTATAAGTTATTCGGCTCCGTCGGCTTTCGCTCTTGCTACGGCATATTCACCAACTTTGTGGCCTGACTCTAAACCAGCCTCACAATCGAAGCGATAGTGGATCAGACCATAAATTCTTGAAACTGACGCTTCGTTCGCCATTGCGTCCAGCTTTTGTTTTTCGCCTGGAAATATATGCGCCAGTAATTCAGCCGCAGCTCCCGAGAAAGTAGAATGCCCCGAAGTATAAGACGGGAAGTTCGGTAAACCGACAGAGGTTTTTACCTTCTTGTCCATCTGGTTCGGGCGGGGATAGTAGTAGTAATATTTTGCATCCCAGCAGGCAATACCCGCATCCTGCAATGTTGTTCCCAATAGCGCCAATGTTCTGGCGGTGCGAACTTCACTGTATTTATTATCGTGACAAAGGTTCGCAGCGCGTCTGTGCCAGTGGCCGGGAGGTGTATAGCTTCCCACACCGTCTGACCAGAAGCTGGCAATGCGCGCCTGCTCACGGGTCTGGCTTTTTGCAATTTTGGTCAGCTCTTCCATGTTTTTCTTAAACTCTTCGCTGCCAATTGCCGGTGGAGGCGACGGGCGAAGGGAAGGCAGGGTTTGCCGGTCGAAGTTCCAGGGCATAACAGTTCCATAAGTAGGCAGCATAGCGGGGCGTGGGGGAAATTCCTGGCTTACCCACGGTTCTGTAATCCCGATCGCCTTTGCATTTGCAATCATTTCAGCTGTTTTTGCCTGATTGTTTGCTGCGCCCATTCCGTCTGTTTTAGCGCGGGCCATTGCTTTTTCTCCCACGGCTTTTCCTAGTGCAGCTCCCGCTTCAATGTCGCTTTTTACATTCATTCCTGCCCAGAGCCTGCTTTCCTTATGCTCCTGCAACTTGGCTTCCAGGTAAGGTACCTCTCCCGGGAACATGGCTTTCAGGATTTGAAACGAAGCCTCTGCCACAACCGCGTCCTCAGAAGGATAGGAGGGAAGATCAGTGACGGGAAGAAGGGTCTTGATCCCATTGTCGGACTTGGACGGTGCGGGACGTTTGTATTTGAATTTGTAATTCCATGCGGCAACCAGCGCATCGTACTGCGCTACACTGAGGTAGGCGAGTGCTCTTGCGGTGTAAGGCGGGTTGGCAAATGGGAATTTTGGATCTGCAAGCGGATTTGCCGCGTCAGGTACCGGGTACTTGCCGTCCTGGTTGGAAGCGGGAGGGGTATTATACCTCGCAGCAAGCTCGCGCCCGATTTCATTCCAGCGGAAAACAGCGCCGGCTCCCCAGTAATTGACCTGCTCTTTTTGGTGGGGAGTAAGTGCATTTACAACTTCTTTGAGCTTGGTTAGCTCGGTTTTGTAATACTCGCTCGTTGTCTCAGTTGGTGCTGGAACCGGTATTTCTGAGGATGATGTCAGAACGTAAGTCTTCCAATTGCCTGCATTCTGGTCGAGGCTGGCAGGATCATTGATGCCCACGGTCGGTTCATCCACGACTTTGTTGCAAGAAACAGCCACAACGCCCAGGATGAGCAACAATGCGGATTTACTAAATATATGTTGGATAGAATAGCTGCGTTTCATTGTAGAAAAATCAAAGTTGTTTGTCCGCTTTGGCATAACGGAACTGATAAAGAATGCCTGCCGAGAATGCCGTGCTTTGTCCCACATTGGTACCACTTACCACGTGTGCCGCCCTTGCATTCACTCCGATATTTTTGGGTTGATATTTGGCATAAACCCCCACAGTAGTAGATTTCATATTGTTGGTAGGAAACGGCGTATCGTTTCTGCGGATAAAGTCACCGCCTGCACATGCGCCATATTCTGCGTAAGCTTCTGCCTGAATACCTTTTTTGAGATAACCGAGGCGAGCCGCTGCGTCGTAAGCGTTAGGTACCCGCACCTGATCAGAATCGTATAACTTTCCGTCAGCCTGGTAAGTATCCCGGTCAATCTTGATATTACTTCTGAAAATGTAGCTTCCGTGTGCAGTCAGGTATATGCCTGACTGGTGCCGGTAATTTACCAGAAGCCTTGCCGTGGCAGTTTTGCACCGGATCCCGATTGACATAGGCAAAAAGTCGGGAATGTAGTTGGTAACCGGAATGGAACCTCCTGCAATCGCGTGAAGGCTAAAACCTGCTTTGTTAACAAAACGATATTTTAGCCAGCCGGATGCATCCTGGAAGCCTTTTTGCCACATCAGATTCCCGGCACATGCCTGCGTCCAGATGTATGGAACAGCTGCTATTACATTGAAATTTTTGGTAATACCTACCGCCAGCATCGGCATCACGCTTTGTGTCGTGTGCGTACCTATGTTCAGGTTTTCGCGGCGGAGTGAATTTTCCCAGTACTTATCCCAGGAACTGTGCGAATAAGTAACGGCCAGACAGGCTGTTTTCTTTGACATATAGATCGCGTCATTAGGCATTTGGGCAAAAACCTGGGACGCGCTAATGGTAATCAAAAACCAGAAAGCGAGTGAAGCCCACCTGGTCAATGGTAAAGATTTGTTCATATTATAAATGGTTTTTTACAGCATTCCCGCAGCGTATTGCGCTGACACTGAATGCTTGGAAGCAAAGCTTTTGGAAAGAAAAAAAGTGGCGCTAGGAAAGTCGCTCGGGTGGTGGGTTGCTGATCAGTACCGACACCGCAGGATAGCTACGGCTATAACCAAACGGCAGGTGGTTGGTTTCACTTGCGAGTAATGGGGGAGAGATGCAGAAATTCTGCCTGTTCCCCGGCATATAGGTTTTGATCAGCTCAGAAAGCAGCTTTAATGCTTTGCTGCCCGGATGATCGGTAGCATCGCCGGGTTGGTTACTGAGCATTTGCATGGCTGCGGTCAGCTCAAAAAAGCGGTCGCGCGCGGCCTGGTTACTTTGCAGGGTAATGTATAAGGTATCATTGGAATGCTGCACCTGAACCGGGTTGTAGAACTGATTTTCATGTCTGATCAACGCTTCGATTCGGCCTGGAATTTCCAGATCCGCGGAATAGGGCAGGGAAGGGAGGTAAACTTTCAGCAACTGCTGCTCGGAAACAGCCTCTGTAGAAGAGGCAAGAAGGTAATCTTCTTCGAAAAAGATCACAGCAACGCTCAGCCCGAACGTATTGCAGAGCAACAAAACCAATAAAGCTATCGGCGCTAAACTTTTCAAGTTTGAGAGGATTATACTCAAAGTAATCAAATTGATTGCATATAAACAAGATCTATTATCATACTTTGATGTAAATAACTTCCTCTAAATAAGTAACCTTAGGTTATATACTTTTGAGCGGCTTCTGAGTTGGTTTGGAGGTGATGAATCTGTATTTTGGCATATCCAATTTACTTGTTCTTCAATCCGGTTCAATGGTAAAAGTTTTCGTATTGATGTGCCTGATGGTATGCGGGCCGCTGCTTGGTCAGGCGCAGACAGATGATTTTGCAAAATTGCATTTGCTCATAGGAAAGTGGAAAACGCAGCGCGCTGCTGGTACAATCTATGAAGAATGGACCCAGAAAGCTCCCGGTGAGCTCATAGGCAAAAGCTACATGGTTGCCGGTTCCGACACCACCCAGTTAGAGACTATCCGGTTGTTCAAAGAAGGCGCGCAAATTTATTACGTGCCGAAAACCGCAGGCCAGAACAATGAAGCGGAGGTTGTATTTACATTGAAATCTGTTGAGAAAAGTAAGTTTGTGTGGGAGAATCCTGCACATGATTTTCCCAGCAGGATTGTATATAATCTGAAAGCAGAGAATGCAATCGATGCCTGGATTGAAGGCAGCTTGAATGGACAGGACAAGCGAATTGATTATCTATATACCCGGGTTAAACTAAAATAGCCATGAGAAAATCAGACATTCATCCAATGCCGCCCTTCTTTGACCGCTACATTAATCTTTGTGATGATATGGAATTGATTGAAGGATTTGAGAAATACACACCAGCATCAATTTATCATGACGTCACAAAGTTGAAGGCGCTGGGAGATAAGGTATACGCACCCGGGAAGTGGACGGTTAACGATACTTTACAGCACGTGATCGATAACGAGCGCATTATGGGGTACCGGGCATTGCGGTTTTCGAGGGGCGACAATACTGCACTTGCGGGATATGATGAAAATATCCTCGCACCGAATACCACTGCGAATGAGCGTACACTGGAAGACCTTCTTGCTGAATTTGACCTGGTGCGGGCGGCAAGTATTGCCTTGTTCAAGAACATGAACGAAGTAATGCTGCAACGTACCGGCAGTGCGGATGGTAAGGAAATCACACCGCTTGCTTTGGGCTTTGTCATTCTGGGCCACCCTGTTCACCACATGAATATCCTTGCCGAGCGGTACTTCCCGCTGCTATAATCCGCCGGAAAGCTGTTGCAGGGCTTCCTCCACTTTGGTAACCGGCAGCTGGCAGGTTTTATCGTAGCAAATGTAAATCGCGGTCTGATTATTGATCTCAGTCCGGTTTTGCAACAGAGGCAGCTCTGAGGTGGTAGCAGTTCCCATTACTACTTTATTGGGCACAAAAAAGCGGTCGAAATCCTTGCGGAGCTGATCAGCTTGTGTGCCTACAATCGCTACTTCTGCGGTAGGTACTGCGCGCTGACAATACAGAGCGGCCCAATTGGTAACCCATTGCACATCCGTAAGCACAAGCCGGCTGATTTTAGAAAGCATTTTATCGGCGATTTCCAGGTACTCGCTCTTATCCGTCATTAAGGAGAGCGTATACAGGTTATGAGCCATCATGGAATTGGAGCCGGGAATTACATTGTCAAAAAGCTCCTTCTTTCGTGCGATCAAAGCTTCTCCATAGACATCGGTAAAGTTGAAAAATCCTTCCTCAGTATCGTAAAAGTTGCTCAGCGTGTAGGAAGTAAGTTCTTCTGCCTTGTGAATCCAGTGTTCCTCGAATGTAATCTGATAAAGGGAAAGACAAGCGCCGATTACCGCAGCATAATCTTCCAGAAAACCGGTTACGGAGGCTTTTCCATTCTTGTAGCTATGGAGCAGCCGTTCTTCGACACCCATTTTTTCAAAAATAAAATGGCCCGCCGATACCGCCATTTCCCTGATCTTCTCGTCGCCGAGCGCGCGGTAAGCAGCAGCCAGTCCCGAAATCAGCAGTCCATTCCACGAAGCAAGTATCTTATCATCCAGTCCCGGTCGCGCGCGCTCGGCGCGGTAGTCGAAAAGCTTTTGCAATGCGTTGCGGTAGTTCGCTTCAAACTGATCATGATAAATACCGGCCGCTTTTGCGGTATGAACGGGAGCTTCTGTCAGGTGCAAATGGTTGAAACCATGCTCCCAGTTTCCATGGCCTGAAATGTTGTATAATTTCGAAAACCAACTGAAATCATCACCTAGTATCTCTCGCAGTTCAGTTTCTGTCCAGATGTAAAATTTACCTTCCACACCTTCGCTATCCGCATCCAAAGCGGAGTAAAAGCCGCCTTCCGCATGCCGCATTTCACGATCCAGCCAGCCGATTGTTTGCTGGATCCGGTCTGCATACAGAGGATTTTGGGTGAGTGAATAGGCTTCCGAAAATACTTCCAGCAGCTGTGCATTATCATAGAGCATTTTCTCGAAATGTGGTATAAACCACTGATCATCGACAGAGTATCGCGCCCAGCCGCCGCCCACGTGATCGTAAATCCCGCCAAGTGCAATCCTGTTTAATGTAAGCTCAATGTGGCGTAATGCTTCCGGGTTCTGGCTGATATCATAGTAACGCAGCAGGAACTTGTAAATGGAAGGCATCGGAAACTTGGGTGCCCTGTCCATTCCGCCATTGTGCGTATCAAAGTTTTTTTGAAGCTGTTCAAACATCGAGTCCAGATGCGCTGCTTCGAATTCGCTTTGCTGGCTTGTCAATCCATATTTTTCAGAATCGGGAATCGACATATTCTCTACAAAACCTTCGGCTGATTTTGCAAGCTCATCGTAGTGGTTTTGGAATGCATTATCAATGCTTTTGAGCAATTGTACCCAATTTTGAGGAGGCAGGTAAGTTACTCCGTAAAATGGTTTACTGTCAGGCAGCAGGAACACATTCAACGGCCAGCCCCCCCGTACTCCCATTGCCTGCACCGCGTCCATATAAACTGCGTCGACATCTGGCCGTTCTTCGCGGTCAACTTTAATGCAGACGAAATGCGCGTTCATCACTGCCGCAATATCTGTTTTCTCAAAGCATTCACGCTCCATAACGTGGCACCAGTGGCAAGCAGAATAGCCGATACTCACCAGAATAGGCTTATTTTCCTCTTTGGCTTTTTCAAGTGCCTCATTTCCCCAGGGGTACCAGTCTACCGGGTTATGCGCGTGTTGAAGTAAATACGGGCTGGTTTCCTGTGCAAGACGGTTCATAGTGCTGACTTAATGATTTACAACTACCTTTTTGGTAATTGTTTGGTGCGGGGTGTCAAAGCGGACAAAATATATGCCAGCAGATAGATAAGGAAGTGAAATGGTGTGCCTGGCTTCTCCCGCCCGCGATTTCAGCTCCTTCTGAAATAAGGATTGTCCCTTTGTGTTCAGTATCGTCATATTCACGTCAGTGCCGCCATTTACGCCGGTAAGTACCACATTGATCTCGCTTGAAATAATGTATGGATACACATAAGCATCTGAAAGCGGCTGCTCTACCGAGGTCACCGAATCGTCAAGGTCAAACTTGCACAGGAATACCTGTTTTCCATTCAATGTAATATTGCGTGTCCATTTCTGATAGGATACTGTAATCGTGGTTTGCTGATTGTCCGCTGCGTAAGGGTTTTGAGCCGCGATCAGGATTTGTCCATTTTTAACAACACCTCTCCAAACGGTATTTTGCAGCTCCATGTGATCCCGGGCCGATTGGGGTATCACAAGCTGGTAAGTACCTTCGAACATATTCCGGAACTCCGAGAGCCGGTACAAACCATAAATGAAATGTTCGTAAGGCGCATAGTTTTCCTGACGGTTACCCGGGAAAAATGGATTTTCCCAAAGCCAAAGTCCTTTCGCACCTGAAAAGAATGGGAAAATAGCTGTCGCCTGCGCCTGAAAATTGTCAATCAACGGGGTATTCGGATCGTAGCTGTCGTGGATCCTCAGCCACACAAACGGAATAACAGGTTTGTTACTCCACGCTGCATTCGCTTCAATGTTGAACAGCAGGTAAGAGAGATAATCTTTCCCGATAGGATTGGCATAACCATAATAGTAATAAGGCGAGGGCGATTGAAAATCAAGCGAATTGAAGAAATTTCCCCCGATTTTACCACTGTTATCCTGTGCCAGGTAATGGGTCCGGGCGAGGTTGGTTGTCCAGTCCTGCCAGGAGTTAGAGGTAATATTCAGCCAGGTATTTCGGACAGGCACGTCGCTGTAACTGGTAATTCTGGCAGTGACACCTTTGGCGCGCAGCCGGTTGACAGCCTCTGCGTACCACCAGCGCATATCGCGTTTATAAGTACTCAAAAAATCCTGATCGGAGAGACTGCGATAATTCTGCGGGATCTGATTGTTTGTTTTTAATGCAAGAATATCACGGTCCTCGCGCTGCATTCTCTCAATATCCAGGCAAACAATGTCCACATCTGTAACGCTGCCGGCAAAATTGTCCCAGTAACTTCGGTAAGCCGCTGTATCATTTCCCCACGGGCTCCTCAAAGTATTATCAGCCCAGGGTTGATTACCGCTAGATGTTGCAACACCGTACCAAAGCACAGCTCTTTGCTGGCGGGTAAGGGAGCCAGGCTCATTACCTGAGAATGAAGCGAGGTGGCTAAACCCGTGTTGCAGCGGCTGGGACTGGGTATCACCAAAGCGCGGACCGCTGTAAATGATGTCAAATGGAAGAGAAAATCGGGGGAATTTGCCCCATTCTATATTGTTGTTTCCGTTTACCGGATTTAGTACAAATGCGGGCTGGCAATCCTGGGCAACGCAATTGAACCAGGCAAAAAGCAAGAGGAAAAGTGTTGTATAAAATTCCTTGAAATAGATTTTAGAAGATTGGATCATAAGAATGGCCAGACAATTTCGTTACTTTTGCAATGTGTATAATGTTGTTTTTCCGGGAAAAGCGATGATGTTAACAATGCTTCGACTTACTCGGTCACCGGCCTGAAAAATTTAAATCCAGAAGAATTATGAAAAAATTATTGCTACTCGCCAGCCTCGTTCTGGGCCTTTTTATGGCAGCTTGTGACAAAGACAAAGATAAGAACGAAAAGCCGCAGCCGACAGAAAAGGACAAAATACTCGTCAACTATCCATGGCGCATGTCCAAGGTGACCGACTTGTCGGGCAAGGATATTCCCATTAACCTGCTCAACACACAAACCCAGGCTATCAAACAGGTAATGGACATTCAGTTTATGCAAAACAATGTCACCAAAGCAATCGACCAGCGCTCAAAGCAGGTGATCAATGGTGGTACCTGGTACCTGATCGATGAAGGAGCTACGCTGGATATTTCAATTTCAGGATTTGCCGGGAAGTTTGGGGTCGAAGAACTTACCAATAGCAGGATGAGGCTCAAAAGTACGATGCCGGTCGACGGGGTGGATCAGGAAACGATTATGGTTTTCGAGCCGGTGATTTAAGGATTTATTTCGAATATATATAAGTGGAGCGGCGGATTAAATCTGCCGCTTTTCTTATTTTGTACCAAATATTTTTGAATGAAAAAGAATAACCCTTCCATAATCAATGCGTGGTGTATGTACGACTGGGCCAACTCGGTTCACGCGCTGGTCATTGTTTCGAGCATCTTCCCTGTTTATTTCAGCGCCACTGCGCTAAGTGCCTCCGGTCGACCGGAAGTTGATTTTTTCGGGTTTTCAATCAAAAGCTCAGTACTTTTTTCCTATACGGTTTCGGCATCTTTTCTCATCACCGCATTGCTCGTTCCCATTTGTACGGCAGTCGCTGACTATACCGGCAAGAAGAAGCGCTTTATGCAATTCTTCTGCTACACAGGTGCATTGAGCTGCATGCTTCTTTACTTTTTCACAAAAGATACCCTCATTGCTTCCATCTTTCTTTTTGGTTTGAGCCTGATAGGGTGGAGCGGGAGCATTGTTTTTTACGATTCTTATCTGCCCGAAATAGCTACTGAGGACAATTTTGACAGGTACAGCGCCCGTGGCTTTTCGCTGGGTTACCTTGGTAGTTGTCTGCTGCTGCTTTTCAACCTGAGTATGGTGTTGTTTCCGCAATTTTACGGCATTACCCAAAAAGCACTGCCGGCGCGGATATCGTTTTTTACTGTCGGTCTGTGGTGGATTTTATTCGCACAAATTCCTTTTCACTACCTTCCGGAGGGAAGAAGTGACAAGCAAAAAGGCGGCAGCTGGATTTTGAATGGATTTAAAGAGTTGGGTAAAGTGTATGGTAATCTGCGTGAACAGCCTTACCTCGCCAGGTTCCTGGCTGCATTTTTCATTTATACAATGGGACTGCGAACGGTGATGTACGTTGCCACGATATTTGGCGCAAGCGAGCTGAAATTACCTTCTCAAAGTTTGATTATAACTGTCTTACTGATCCAGCTGGTAGGGATTGCCGGCTCTTACACCTTCGCCTGGCTCTCTGCCCAAATCGGCAATATATATGCATTGATGATCGGTGTTGTGATCTGGATAGGCATTTGCACAGGCGCATACTATACTACTGAGGCAATGGAATTTTACATGATCGCGTGCACGGTGGGAATGGTAATGGGGGGAATTCAGTCACTTTCTCGCTCGACCTACTCGAAGCTGATCCCCGAAAATGTGAGCGACACCGCCTCTTATTTCAGCTTTTACGACGTGACCGAAAAGCTGGCCATTGTAATTGGTACATTCATTTACGGGATCGTAGAGCATCTCACTGGCAGTATGCGCAACAGTATTCTCGCATTGCTCGTCATTTTTGTGCTGGGACTTATACTACTTTCCCGCATTCCTTCACTTAAAATTTACCGGTTGGAGTTGGACAAGCAAAAGAGCTGATTCTGTATACATATTGGCATTCAAACGTAGATTTCGGGTTAGTTTTCTATTATTCTTAGCAATTTGATATCCCGGGCTGGCATAGTTCTTATCGAATCTGGCTGACTTCTTGGTTATACATTAATGTAAAAGAAGTAGGAATGCACGCAAGTTCGGCTGCATTTGAACATCTAAACCTGGTAGAAATGCAAAACCACACCAATTACGGCTCTTCCAAAAGCAGGGAAGCATCCTTCGACACAGAAGCTTTCAGGGATGATCTGCCCCGCGCTGTTCTCAGACCAAATGAATACATTTTACTCGACGGCGAGTGGAAATTTGCAGTTGACGCAGAGGATAGGGGACTGGTTGAGAGTTGGTATGTACAGCATGATTTTACGAGAACTGCAAACTGGCCGGGAAGCGTAGAGCAGCATCTGGCTGTATCTCAAAATGCGAGTGCTTCCTGGCAGGATAAGATCGTAGTTTGGTACGAAAGAAGTTTTGAAGTTCCGGCCCAGGCTGCTGCCGCGTCGGACAACGATACCATTCTCCAACTCACTTTTGGGGCCTGCGGCTACGCTACAATGGTCTGGCTTAATGGACACCTGCTTTCTACGATCGAAGGCGACCAGGTGCACACGGGAGAGTATACTTCCTTTTCTTACGAGCTTGAAATGCTGAAACCGGTCAACCGGCTTACAGTGCGTGTTGCGAGCAGTATGGACGCGGATATCCCCCGTGGTAAGCAGGAATCGCATGTTTATAAGCGGGGCGGGATCTGGTACCAGACTTTCACGGGCGCTGTACGGAGTGTGTGGCTTGAAAAAGTTGAAAGAAACCGGCTGCGCTCTCGCGTGGGTGTAGTTAGTATTATTGAAGATAACCTGGTGAGGTTTACATTAACAACCCGCATTCACGATCCGGGAAAGTATAAAATCAAGCTGTTTATATATCCTGTTGAAAGCGAAGAGCTGGTAGCAGAAGACGAATTTGAGCTGGTACTCGAAGCGGGACAAAAATCACAGCGGCTCGTGGTCGACTTACCCAATGCATTGCTTTGGTCGGTTGAGACACCCAATCTGTACCGGCTGGTCGCGCAGCTCATTGATGAAGAGGGTTCTGTTTCAGAGATTGAGACGAAGTTTGGTTTGAGGAAATTTGAAGCAAGAGGCAACAAACTCTACCTGAACAGCAAGCCCATTTACCTGGATGGTATCCTTTACCAGCCGGGGAATTCAACATATGATCAGATCAAAAAGCATTTGCTTGCGATGAAGGAGCTGGGTTGCAACCTGGTACGAATTCACATTGCCGGTGTCGATCCCCGCATTTACAAGCTTGCCGACAAGATCGGGATATTGCTCTGGGTTGAGGTGCCCAGTCCGCATCAATCTACCTTCCAAAGCCGGGAAAATCACCGCGCCGAACTCAGGAGAATGGTTGCATTGATTGGTACTCACCCATCGGTTGTGATTTGGAGCTTATATAATGAAGACTGGGGTGTGCAGGACATTGCGCATAATGTTGAAACACAGCAGTACATCATTGAAATGTATCATTTTATGCAAATTGCTTACCCGCAGTTTCTGGTGGTGGATAATGATGGCTGGCAACATATTTCGCTCGAAGGAAGGTTAAAATCAGAGC
>NZ_JBHYGF010000134.1:7860-9748 GCF_051859145.1 Dyadobacter sp. | reverse complement strand
ATGAAGGGTAATCCACTACCAGCGTTGTTGTTCCCACTGTTCTGTTTTCGGCATCATTCGCCCAAACCGGCGCGCCGCTTGCATTGTAAGACAATTTGGTCGGGTCAATTTTGCTCACATTACACCCAATGAAAATCTTGGACTTATCCTCATTTAAAACCGGTACATCAATGCGGCCTACCGAGTAACCCTGCGCTTCCAGTTCTGCCGGGAGCGGAAAATCGAATTCCGTGGAGTTAGGTACCCTTGCTGTTGCCAGATCGATCACCGCGATTCTTACTTTGCCTCTCGTGTATTTAAAAATATGATTTGGAGCGGCACCTTCCGTTACGGTTGTACTGCCTGTCAAATGCACGCCGATACCGATGTTCTCAGCCGCTTTTGTCCAGCGGGGAGAAGTCCCGATAATGTCCGACAAGTCCAGTTCATTGCCTGTATCCTGGTAATCTTTCCCGCCTTTTACAAGGTATTTGTTGAAAACACCGCCGTCCTCGCCGGTATACTGAATGTTGTACAATTCAGTCCCATTCTCGGAAGCCTGCACGCGGGCAGTACGCGCCGATCTTAACCCAAACCCATTCTGATATATGTTCACGGAGAAATTAGGATCGATTGCCTGTGCGTGGGTGATCGCATAAGCCATTGTTCCCCCGTTACCGGCTGTTCCGGCTTCATCCGGTATCGACGCGGTGAGCGAGATAAATTCCCTTGCAGCCGGCGTTTCGCCTCCACCTCCATCCGGATCTGTAACGTCCTCTTTACAGCCCGAAAGCGTCAGCGCAAACCCTAGTATCAAAGCACTTAACAGATTTTTTTTCATCTTATAAAAATTTACTGATTGTATAATTTAACTTAACTGAAACGCTTCTGCCGGGCTTTTGCACACCGAAATTGTCATACATCTCGGCATTGAAAATGTTCTTCAGATCAAAGCTGGCCACCATTTTTCCATTCGGGAACCGGTAGCTTGCACCTAAGTCGTGGTAGAACTGCGTGGGTGTTGTAAACCATTCCGATTCCATCCAAACCGTCCTGAACGGAGCCACAAAGCCTGTATTATAGTAGATGTTGAGAATCGATCTTTTCTGGATTTTATCGTTCAGCCGGTACTGCACACTTCCATTCATGGTAAAAAATGGTTCGTTCGGCAGCTGCAAATTGTAGAGGTCGTGCGGCTTGCCTTTCGGGTCAAACTTCTGCTTGAAAAGGGTATTGAATTTGGAAAAATTGAAAAGCGCATTCAGGCGGTTGTCGTACACATAAATGACCTCACCTTCAAATCCCCGCGACTGCGTCCTGCCCAGGTTAACGAACTTGGTCACCTGGATATCGGCATCACTTTCCCGGCCGGGCACGATCTGGTCTTCCACAGCCTGCTGGGTGATTTTATCAAATCCGTTGCGCCAGAATGCGCTGGCGTAAAGGGTGAGCTTGTGCTTGCCCAGCTGAACCGGCCCGTGACGGAAACCCAGGTTGTAGTTCACGTTCTTTTCAGGTATCAGGCCCGGACTTTCAAGGATATTGTTTTCAGGATCGCCGTAAAGCTGGTTTTCAGTCGCCGCCACATAGGCGTTTTGCGTAGATCCTATGATATACATTTTCGAAAATACATTGTAAGATACTGTCGCCCCGTAGCCTTTGTTGTGGTATATAGTCTTATTCTGCACCCGGTTCACCACATTCACGCCGTCCTGTTCCACCAGCTCCGGCCGCGTTTGGATGGTTCTGTTGGAAGTATACTTTCCGAGGAGATTGGTTTTTAGCTTATCGTTGAAAAACTGGGCTTCGTAATTTATCGCGAGGATGTTGTTCATCACGCTGCTCACCGTCACCATTTCCTTTTTCTCGAGATTAAGTAAATCGTTGTCGTCCCTGTCCGTTGTTTCCA
>NZ_JBHYGF010000134.1:5156-7850 GCF_051859145.1 Dyadobacter sp. | reverse complement strand
TGTGGTTCAGCGAAATGCGGTGGCCTGGGAAAAGGGTGTAACCCAGGTTCGTCCGCATATTGGTGATTTGCCTGTTCACTTCCACAATGCTCTTCTCGCCCTGCTGGCCCATTCCGGGCGTAGGTGGCACCGGTACCACCTGCCCGTTCCTGATCAGCATTCTTGGATTACCGTCCCAGTTGTAAACCTGCCCGACTGTGTCCTGCACGTAGGTGCTCCGGTAACTTCTTACTGCATTCACATTGACGGCCAGTCCCTTTACCAGGAAGTTGTTTTTGTTATAGTTCAGGCTCACGACATTGGCGCGGTACTCGCCAAACCTGCCCACATAAGGCCGCGCCATGGTTGTTCCGTGCGGTATTTCGCTGTAAGTATCAGAAACGTTGTAGCCAAGGAAGAACTGGTCAGCCCATTTTACATTGGTAAATCCGACCTCAAACCTTCCGCCAATGGATCTGTACTGATTATTGAACCTCCTGGCTCGGTAGTAACGCTCCAATGTTCTGTCCGGATGTACAAACTTGGAAAACTTGCCCCAGGTGGTGTAACTATTGTCTGTATACGTATAAAAACCCGACGCCCTCGTAGTGAACCCGGTTTGTTTATTCCGGTAAATCCCTGAAATATCAGACTGGAATGTATTGAACGAACCGTAAGCCACAGCGGCCGTAATGTTGTTTTGTGAAGCATCTTTTTTCAACACCACATTGATCGCGCCGCCCACATAATCACCTGTGAGGTGGGAGGGGAGTACCCCTTTGTACACTTCAATGCGCTCGATCATCGCCGGCGGGATGTTGTTCAGATTGAAGGAAGACCCGTAAGTGGATATCTCGATCCCGTCCAGAAAAATACCCACCGCACTGCCCGACATCCCATTCAGGTTATACTCCACCCGCGAACCAATTCCGCCATTCTGACGAACACGCACGCCCACGGCCCGGTCGAGCAGTTCATGGGTGGTCAGGTTGCGTAAAGAAGCTTCTTTGGTTTCTATTACTGCCACGGCAAAGCCGGTTGTTTCAATTTCCTTCTTCTCTGTTTTTTGAACAATCTGCACTTCATTCAGGTCCAAAGCGGTCCGCGTTACTACCGGGTTGATCTCGTGCAAAGGCTTGTTAACGTGGATTTTGGTCGTTTTTGATTTGATCTCCACAGATGTAATCACAAGATCCTGGTTTCCGTAAGGCACCTCTTTGAGCTGGAACGTACCGTCGGTTTCCGAGAAAGTAGCAATGCTGGTACCATCAATGCGGACCGTCACGAAGCTGATCACCGCACCTTTATCATCCTTTACCGTGCCTTTGATCGTCGCCGTTTTCGGCGTAGTCTGTGCGGCGGATGGGATGTAAAGCAGGGTAAGTAATGCCGCGAAGAGTAAATTTAATTGCACCTTATTTAGACTAATTATATTGAGTGCAAATATAGGAGCCGCTAATCAGCTAAAATGACGTTTACGGGAATGGTAATGACGCGAGAGGGAGTAATGCGGAACGGTATCACTAAAATTCGTGGCTTGACGCGTTGCGCTGGTACGAATGTTGTCAGGTACGCGGAAAATTTTAAAAGGTATTTACGACAGGTTATATTACCTTAGGTGACATATAATTCTACAAATTACTTCATGATCCACTCCATCGTATATTTAAGTTCAGCGAAGAGGCTTGCAGACGAGCCTGAACTAGGGACGATACTCGAACAAAGCCGGAAGAACAATGCTTTACTGAATATCACGGGTGCCTTGCTGTATTGCAACGGCAGTATCATTCAAGTCCTCGAAGGACCGAAGGATACTGTGAGTCCGCTGTTTGATAAAATCAAAAATGATGCGCGCCACACGCAGGTTATCACGCTTTTTCAGGGCGAGGTAAATGCGAGATCGTTTGAAAAATGGGCAATGGGGTACATTACCCCGAACAGTCGCAATATGGACGAGTTGAAGGATCAGCTTATGTTTGTGAACAATCCGTACATTGACCAACATTCAGATAACAAGATCCTTTCGCTGCTGCAAACCTTTTTCCGGAACAATCACCGGAATTGAAAGCTTTCCAATCCCGGTTTATCTGTACTGTTGCCAGTTAAGATCCTTATTCATCAGCGGTAAGTGATGTTGCTGCGCATATTCGTTCCGTACCTTTTTTACGTCGTTCCACCACTGATCGAGCGGGTAATGTAGTTCTCTGTAAATAAGATAGCTCAAATCAATGGTGCGCACCGGCTGGTGGTCTTTGATATCGTCAACCTGTTGCAAAAACTTGCGACCGTTTGCCTCTTCCACCAGTGGGTGCCATTCTTTGAACCACGTTTTTTCAACCAAGGCAAATGTGCTGTCACGCTGCGTTTTCATTTTGCTGACCAAATTCATGGCTGCATCCAGTTTCTGAACTGCCACCTTTGGATTGGCGCTCAACGCAGAGGCTTCTTTTAATAAATCTGTTACATTGTTCAATGCAACGAGCATCCGTAAATTCTGTCCGCAGATCGCCGCAACGGATTTCAGCACTTCAATATTATAAAGTTGCGTTTTGGCCAGTGATTTATTTTGTTGAAGCAATTGAAGCGCGTAGGCATTGCGCGGGAGCATTGCTTTTGCTGTTTCAAAACGTTGCGCATTTACGGGATAAGTCTTGTCAGAAATCGCCAGTGTTCCGGAAGCAGGAACAGGCAATAAGGGCAGAGTCTGATCTTTTT
>NZ_JBHYGF010000134.1:2287-5146 GCF_051859145.1 Dyadobacter sp. | reverse complement strand
CATCTTGCAGAAAAAGACTGTCGGAATTGCCTTTGATTTGCGGCCGCCATTTAGACGGGATCCAGTCCCAGCTGCTGGTGTGAAACTCCGCCTGCTCGCTCAGGACGTGGTAAATGCTGTCGATGTCTTTTTGTTTGGGTCCGTAGAAGGAGGTCATAAACCGCGCAGAAGCGTCGGCAGGTGTTACATTTTTGTTATTCCAACCTGCTGACGCACCCGTCGCATAGCCCAGCCAGAATGTTTCCGGGTGCAAACCTGCATCCGCCCAGCCTGCGATGATCACGCCCATAAATGAGGACAGATTGTCTTTAAATGCAGTTCCGATTTCCTTCATCATTCCACCAACACGCCCAGACGAGCGGTCGCTGCCGTCGGCCATTACCTGATTCTTGGTGTGTAATGGGTAATAGTTCGGAAAAATGGGTTCTGCGCCTTGTGTGGCAGTGTACACCGTTTGCCGGATCCCGTGCTTTTTATAATCCGCCGCAATGGATTTGCTGTAAACCCCATTTACCAAATGCGAAGGCAATGCTGTAATATCCTCTCTTCTCAACGGGAATTCACCCCAGAAAAAAACGGTGCGGCCCTGTTCGTGCAGGCGATCGGCCATTTTCTTGATAAACCAGGCCAATAACCGCCCGTTTCCGCCCAGACTATCCGCCATCGCTTTCTCCGAAGGCGCTTTGCCGGTGTAGTAAGCCTCATCATTCGACAGCAATATGTATTTGCTTCCCTTACTCGCATTGATCAGCTCGCCGAACATGTTGTCGAGCAGCTTGTAAGTTTCAGGATTTGTTACTGAGAACTGATAGTTAATGTCATCGATCAGCCGCAACTTTCTGTATTCAGGGTGTTTTAAAATAAATGAAACGTGTGCCGGTGCGTCGAGGAAGGGTACCAGATCAATGTAATGTGCTTTGGCATAATCGGTTAATTCCTGATATTCCTGCGGGGTTAATGCGTAAGGTTCTACAATCGCGGGTGCGGACTTGTATTGAAAATGGCCTTCGAGCTTGATGGAAAATGCATTGATTTTGTAAGTAGAAGCCTGTTTGATAATGCGCTTTAATGCAGTCATTTTTTCTAAATGGTGCGCATCGTCCCAGTAAATCATCCTGACTTCCACATTCGGCCAGTCAGTGATTTCGCCCTCAGGGAGCTGTTTTTCTGTTTTTAGTAATTGTAAAAAGGTTTGGACTCCGTAATACAATCCTTGCTGTGCGTTGGCTGTAATGGTAATCGCGCCCGGTTTCAAACTAAGTCTGTAAGCCTGGTCAGCAAGGGCAATTCTGTTTGTATCCACCGTCGTGCCGATTTCAACAGAACCCTTTTTAATAATCAATTGAATCGCAGGTGATTTGCCGGCTGCATTGTTCCCGGCTACATTCAACGGAAAATTAGCCTCTTTCAAACCCTGCTGCAAGCTCGTCACTGATTGCGTCTTTGCCAGTGACGGATCAGCTACGATTTTCCAGTTTGAACCCAGTGGAAACCTTTTTTCAGTCAGCGCCATTTGCTGCGGCACAGGTAGTAGACCATAGCCGGGCCGGGTTTTTTGAGTAGTCGGTTTTTGCGAAGCGGGTGCCTGCGCGTGTGCTGCGAACTGGATCAAAAAGCAGCTAAAAATCAGCAGAAAGGTCTTCCGGTACATGCGATTCGTCTTCAAAACAGGAATAGTTAATGGGTTAAGTAAAAGAGTAACCAGCTCGCGCCAGCTACTCTTTTGTTCAGGTTTAATATAAAATGGGCTGCTCTTAATACCCCGTATTCTGCACAATCGCGGGCGTACTCGTGCTCACCACAAGCGTCGGGATCGGATATAAAAGCTGGTATTCTTTAATTGGCGTAGAAAGACCTACCGTAGGTTTGCCCGGGCCGGATAGTTTCGAATTCATTACTTCCATCGCACGACCAGTACGCAGCAGATCGAACCAACGGTGCCCTTCAAATGGCGATTCCAGTCTTTCCTCATTGTAAACTGCTGTTTTGAACGTTTCGTAAGTCAATCCGCTCAGGTCAGTCAGTCCCGCCCGTTTGCGCACGAGGTTGATCGCCGCATAAGCATCTGCATTCGGCGCTTTGCCGGCTTCGTTGATCGCCTCGGCGTAGTTCAGCAACACGTCAGCATACCGGACCACATACCAGTCTGCACCCGAGTCACCAAAGCCGCCGCCCGTTTCACGCTCCACATAGCCGCGCACGTATTTCGCTTCTACCATCGCCCCATTGAGCATATAACCGTCAGCGATATTGTTCCTGCGCACATCGCCTTTGGTATAAGCCGCGGCGATATCGTCGGTCGGTTGGTTGAAACCGTAAGCTCCACCGGAAGGTATCGTAATGCCTTCCGAGCCGGTAGGGGCAAAGTGATTGGGCAGGTTCGAGCCAAGACCATTTGCGCCGCCTTTGTACAATACCTGCAGGATAGCCTCGGGATTACCCTGCTGTCCGGCTTTGTACAAGTCCGAGTACACAGGCAGCAGGCTGTAAGTACCAGCTGTCACAACCTTCTTGAACTCTGCCACAGCCTCAGGGTATTTTTTCTGCGTGAGGTAAACTTGTCCCAGAAGACTTTGCGCCGCACCTTTTGTAATTCTTCCCACATTGGCATCATCGTAAGTGACAGGTACCAGTTCCTGTGCTTTGGCCAGGTCTGCTTCAATCTGCGCGTACACTTCCTGCACACTCGCACGGCCCACATTGTAGCTCGCATCAATATCTGTGACCGGTTCTGTTACCAGCGGCACACCGCCAAAAAGGCGTACGAGGTTGAAATAGGCAAGTGCCCGCATCGCAAGTGATTCTCCCGTGTATTGCTTTTTCATGTTGTCCGATACGGGGGAAGCGTCAATTCGGGCG
>NZ_JBHYGF010000134.1:0-2277 GCF_051859145.1 Dyadobacter sp. | reverse complement strand
AGGTTATAGCTGTTCTGCCAGAATGCCGTGAGGTGCTCGTTGTCGGTTGTCTCACGGAATTCGTCGATGTTCTTTTTGGCATCGTTACCCGAGGCCCCCGCCACCAGCTCGCTGGTATTATCAGAACGGAGATCCACCAGCAGGTGATAGTACCCATTCCCCGAGTACACCTGCGCCAGTGCAGAATACGAGCCTACAACAGCCTGTGCGAAGTCGGACTCAGTCTTGAAGAAGTCCGTTTCGCCGATTTGAGAAATAGGTTTTGATTCGAGAAAATCTTCGCAGGAGGTTCCTGAAAATGCCAGGATAACCAGGGCGACAGCTATTTTGATATTTTTTGAGATCATCATCATCAATGTTAAAGGTTGGTCCGGGTTTAGTTAGAAACCAAGGTTGAGGCCAAATACGAATGCTCTTGCGATAGGATAAGTACCATAATCCATCCCCGGCGTCAGCGCAGAAGAAATCCACGGATCGCCTTCCGTCGTATTCACCTCAGGGTTATAGCCGCTGTATTTGGTGAAAGTGTACAGGTTTTGAATGTTCATATACACCCGTGCATTCTTCACGACTTTTCCACCAAATATCTTGTCAAAACGATAACCGATCGTCACGTTTCTGACGCGAAGGAAAGAAGCATCTTCCACGTAGTACGATGAAATGTTCCGGTTAATGGCATTGTTGTTCGGTCCCCACGTTTTGCCGTCACCAGGCTCTTCCGGTGAGCGCCAGTAGTTGTTCGAGATCGACGCATTGTTGCGGTAAACACTGCGCTTGGTCAGGTTGAGCACATCCACATCCTGTACGCCTTGGAGCGACACACCGAAGTCGAAGCTGCCGACATTCAAAGTATTCGTGATGCCGTAGGTAAACTTCGGCAGGTTATTTCCGATGATCGTTCTGTCAAAATCATTGATTACGCCGTCGTTGTTCAGGTCCCTGAAACGGACATCACCCGGAGCTGTATTCGGAAAGTGCGCAGAACCGTCTATTTCAGGCTTCGTGTTGTAGATCCCGTCGAAGATCAAACCATAATAGCTTCCCAGCGGCTTTCCGATCTGGGTAATGTGCGTCAGAGAGTTTTCCTGTGCGCGGTTCGCCACGATAATCGGTGCGCCACTCGCGCCCAGTGACTCTACTGTATTGGTGTTGAAAGAAATGTTTGCATTGGTCGACCAGGTGAAGTTTTTGCGCGTGAAATTTCTGGTTTCCAAAGCAACTTCAAATCCTTTGTTACGCAGACTTCCCAGGTTGCGGAGCGCCGTTTCAAAGCCTGTTGAAAGTGGCACAGGTACATTTAGGAGCAGGTCGGAAGTCAGTTTGTTATAGTAGTCAAGATTCAGGAAAAGTCGGTTTTGGAACAATCCCAAGTCGATACCCAAATCCACTTCCTTTGCTTTTTCCCAACCCAGGATCGAGTTGCCCAGTGAACCTTGCGCCAGACCATTGACGATCCCGCCGTCACCGGATCCAAGAATATAGTTAGAGCCATAGATCAGCCCCACAGACGCATAATCAGGAATCTGGTTGTTACCAATCATACCATAGCTCGCACGAACTTTCAATTCGCTGATCGTAGGTACATTCGCCATGAATTTTTCCTGTCCGATTCTCCATCCTGCCGAAACGGAAGGGAAGTTACCCCATTTGTTGTCAGCTCCGAAGCGTGACGAACCGTCGCGTCGGAAAGTGGCAGTCAGGAAGTATTTTTCATCATAATTATAAGTCGCGCGGCTCAGGAAGGAGAGGAGTGTCCATTGTGAGCGGCTTGAACTTCCGCCAGTGATAATACCTGCATTCAAGGTAGGCACAAGGTCGTTCGGAAAAGAGTTTGCACTGACAGAGGTAGAATTAAATGAGGATTTTTGACCTGTCACACCCACGAGTACATTTACATGGTGTTTTTCTGCAAATGAATTGTCGTAAGTCAAAGTATTTTCATTGATCCAGCTGATGTTGGCAGATGAAAAAGACTGACCATTTGAAGGGTTTACACTAATGTAAGAGGGAGAAAATTTGTTGTTACTGAACGTATTGACATCTGCATTGATGCTGGTTTTGAATTGCAGGTTTTTGAAAATGTCAATCGTCGTAAACAAGCTTCCTACGGTGCTGAACTGGTTCATGGTATTCTGGATACCTTCACCAAATGCGAGCGCATTGTTATAGATAATGTTCTGCGTCGTCCCATCGTCATAATGCAGGGTGAAAGATCTTGCATACGAACCGTCCGCATTTCTGACCGGATAAAAACCCGGCGTCGACATTACCGTCACA
>NZ_JBHYGF010000133.1:0-9844 GCF_051859145.1 Dyadobacter sp. | reverse complement strand
CACAGCTGCATTGCTGACTTTGCCCGGAACCTCCACAGTGGGGAACGATGGACGGTTGTTTGTCCGGGGCGGCGATGCGTCGGAGACTTCCATCTTCATCGACGGGTTGCAGGTAGGTAATGCATTTGGCAGTACGGCATCCAATGTACCGACCCGGACGCGTTTCAGCCCCAATCTTTTCAAGGGATCGTTTTTCAGTACCGGCGGCTACTCGGCTGAATACGGACAAGCGCTTTCTTCTGCGCTCGCATTGAATACGCTTGACCTTCCTTTGCGGAACCAGGGCGATATCAGCATTATGTCGCTGGGCGGCGGGTACACGCAAACTTTGGTAGGGAAGCAAAATGCATTGACAGCATCCGCTAACTACTACAACCTGGCTCCCTACCAGTCGCTGGTGCGGCAGAATTTTGATTGGGAGAAAAGTCCGGCCAGCTGGGATTCTGAAATTTCACTCAGGCAGAAATGGGGCAATGCGGCAAAAGGTACTTCCGGATTTGTAAAAGCCTACTTCCACACAGAAGGAAGTCAAATGGTGATCTGGCAGCCTGTCCCGGGTAGCGACAGCCGCGGCGAGCGCGTACAGCTGCATAACAGGTACTCGTACGGGAATTTGTCTTTCAAACATGCCATTCAAAACGGCTGGCTGTTTTACGGAGGAGTCGCCTACTCGCATAACCGCGATGCATTGCAGATCAACCTTAATCCGGTGCGCCAGGTCAATCAGGTAACCCATTCAAAAATTGTGGCTGTGAAGGATTTCTCGCCGCAGTTTTCATTGAAAAATGGTTTGGAATGGTATATCAAAAGCTATTCGGAAGCATTGCCGGATGCAAACCGGAAGCGCGGCTATACTGATCAGCAGTTGAATCATTTTGTGGAAGCTACCTACTATTTCAGCAATCGCCTGATCATGGTCGGCGGGCTGAGAAGCGGGTACAGCTCGGAAGCAGGCCAAACCTGGTTTACACCCCGTTTTTCGGTTGCTTATAAGGCTGGTCAGGGACAGTTTTCCATTGCGGCTGGCCGGTTTAAGCAGTTACCCGAAGAGAAATATCGCGTCCGCCAGATTGACCTGAAAAACAGCGCGGCTACCCATTACATTCTCAACTACTTTATTGTCAATAACAACAGAACATTCCGTGCAGAAGCTTTTTACAAAAATTACGATAACCTCATTACTTACCAGGGTACCGCCGCAGATCCGCAGCAAATCGGGCAAAATGGTGCCGGGTATGCAAGAGGCGCCGACTTTTTCTACCGCGACCGCAAGAGCATCAAAGGCACCGACTTCTGGATCACATACAGTTTTGTAGATAGTAAAAGGAAGTTTGCAGCTTACGAAACGCGCGTACAGCCTTCGTTTGCGCCCAAACACAATGGATCGGTAGTAGTGAAACACTTTGTAGGTGCATTGAAATCACAGCTGGGCAGCTCCTGGTCGTGGAATAGCGGCTATCCCTTTGATAACCCCAACCTGCCCGGCGAAATGCAGCAGAAAACGCGCGGGTACAGCGACCTGAGCCTGAGCTGGAGTTACCTGCCCCGCCCCAACATGATCATCCACTTCGCCTGCTCCAATGTACTCGGCCGCCAGAATGTATTTGGCTACCGGTTCGCTGCCGCACCTGACGAAACTGGCGCTTTCGCCAGTCTGCCGATTGGACAGGGTGCACGAAGAATGGCATTCATCGGCTTGTTCATTACCCTTTCCAAAGACAAAAGTGCCAATCAGTTAAACAATCTATAATCAACCTTTTAAAACTGAATTCATGAAAAAGCTACCCCTATTACTCGCTATGTTGCTGTTTGTTTTCACCGCAAATGCACAGGAAACACCTTACCAGAAAGCCATGAAGAAGGAAATTGGCAAACTCATGCAAACTGACTCGCTGCCGCAATTACAGGAAGCGGCGAATGCATTTGCCCGCATTGCCGCGTTGAATCCCAAAGAATGGCAGCCTTACTACTACCAGGCGCTCGCCTACACTTTCCAGGGATTGAACAACAGTTTGTCGCTGGACAAGAAAGATGCGGCGCTGGCGCAGGCTGGGGAATTGATAAAAAAAGCCGAGGCTATTTCCTCAAATAATGCTGAAATTGTGACTTTACATGGCTTTGCGACAATGGCCAGCCTGAGCGCAGATCCTGGAAGCCGCGGACAAACTTTGTCTGCGCAGGTTTTGCAGACTTTTGGAAAAGCACTATCGATCGACAACCAAAATCCGCGCGCGCTGATATTAATGGCGCAAATGGAAGCCGGAATGGCGAAATTCTTCGGATCTGGTCCGGAAAAAGCTTGCGGGCTGGCAAAACAAAGCGTGGCGGCATTTGAAAAACAAAATGATGAAGCCTTGAAAGCGGCGCTAATGCCTTACTGGGGCAAAAACCTGGCAGAAGGAATGAGCAAAAATTGCCAGTAACAGTTTTGCATTACATTATAAACAGCAACTAAATGAGTGGCGAAGGCTCGGTCAAGGGATCGAAAGCATTCTGGAATTTTTCACCTGCATTCTTTGCGACGAATGTGCTGATCGCACTGGGAATTATGGTATTTACCTGTCCCTCCTGTGTGCTGGATTCGGCAAACTGGCGAAGTAGTGCCGACGATTTCCTGATCTCTTTCCTGATGTCGAGCCTGCTCAGCTACGGCGGGTTCCAGTCCGACCGGTTTTTTGACAAGCGACTTCCATGGATCCAATATCCTGTCAAGCGACTTTTCGTGGAGTACTCGGCTTATGCAGCCTATGTTTTTGTGGCGAGCTTCATTGTCATTTTTGCCCATTTGTTTTTGGTCAAACAGGCTTTTACGCTGAATGCGGTTCCGTGGGGCAAACTGGTGGGATATACCCGGTTTCCGATGCAGCTCTCGCTGGTAATCTCTTTTTTGCTGATGAGCCGGTCGTTTCTGCTGGAATGGCGCAAGGCGGCGATTGAGACTGAAAAATTGAAAACTGAGCGGTTCGCGCAACAGTACCAGTCACTGAAAGACCAGCTGAACCCGCATTTTCTTTTCAATTCATTGAATGTGCTGAGTAACCTTGTTTACGAAAACCAGGAAACGGCCGCGCGGTTTATCCAGCAGCTTTCCCGGATTTACAGATATGTGCTCGATGTGCAGCATGAGGAATTGGTCACTCTGGGACAGGAGCTTGATTTTGCCAAAAATTACCTGTCGCTTCAAAAGATCAGATTTGAGGAAAACCTCGATTACCGGCTACAAATCGACGAAAACCAGAAAGGTATGCTGCCGCCGCTTTCGCTGCAGTTGCTGCTGGAAAATGCAATCAAGCATAACATTGCCTCAACCGAAAATCCATTACGCATTAATATTTATCTGGAAAATGATTTCCTGGTGGTGAAAAACAATTTGCAGCTCAAAAGCCGCATTACCGAGGAATCAACAGGTATTGGATTGTCCAATATCAGCAAGAGGTATGAACTGCTGAGCCACCAGCCTATTTCAGTTCAAAATGGATCGGGTTACTTTATTGTGAAATTACCTTTGCTAAAAACTGACCTCCCGAGATGAAGATCCTGATTATAGAAGACGAGAAACCGGCCGCCCGCAGGCTCACCCAGCTGATCAGCGACCGGCTGCCGGAAGCCCGCATTGAAGCTGTGCTAGATACCGTGACCAGTGCGGTAAACTGGCTGAAAACAAATGCAGAACCCGACCTGATTTTCCTCGATATCCAGCTCGCTGACGGGATTAGCTTCTCGATTTTTGAAGAAGTGAAAGTGACTTCGCCAATCATTTTCTGCACCGCATTTGACCAATATGCGGTTAAAGCTTTCAAACTCAACAGCATTGACTACCTCCTCAAACCAATAGATCCCGTAGAGCTGAACAATGCATTAGACAAATTCAAAGCCGGCCGCAAGGAACCCGCGCTATCACTTGACCAGATCAGACAGCTGCTCGCGCCTGCTCCGAAAGTTTTTAAAACGAGGTTTTTGGTCAAAATGGGCGAACGCATTCAGACAATCGATGTGGCTGATATTGCATTCTTTTTCAGCGAAGAGAAAGTTACTCTACTGCAAACCCGGCAAGGCAAGAAGTTCACAGTGGATTACACGCTGGACGAAGTCGAGGATATGGTTTCTCCTGAACAGTTTTTCAGGCTCAACAGGAAATATATAGCCGCCATTTCTGCTATCAAGGACGTTTTTACATACTCCAACAGTCGCCTCAAAATTCACCTCGATCAATGCAGCGATAACGATATCCTGATCAGCCGAGAGCGAATGGGACAGTTTAAAAACTGGCTGGGACAGTAACTTTCACAGCCAAGGCACGGATTTTGAAGTCCTTACCAACCGTAAACAGCGCATATAAATTATGAGAGCAATATGGTCCGGGGCCATTGGATTTGGCCTGGTAAACATCCCCGTCAAACTTTTCAGTGCCACGCAAGGCAGCGAGCTCGACCTCGATATGCTGGACAAAAACGACCACGCTAACATCAAGTACCATCGTGTAAATGCAAATACAGGCAAGGAAGTAGAATGGGACGATATTGTAAAAGGTTATAAGGTAGACGATGATTACGTGGTGCTCGATGAAAAGGATTTTGAAAAGGCAAGTCCCGAGAAAACCAAGATCATAGAGATAGCCGAGTTTGTCAATGAAAAAGATATTGACAGCATTTACTACGAAACTCCATACTATTTACAACCTGAAAAATCGGGGGTAAAACCATACGCACTGCTTCGCGACGCACTGAAAAAGACAGGTAAAGCCGGGCTGGGTAGCTACGTGCTACGGAATCGGGAGAGCCTGGTACTGATCAAGGCGGCAGGTGAACTGCTGATTTTGAATAAAATACGTTTCGCTGATGAAATTCGCGATACCGAAGATCTGGTGGTGCCTGAGGTGAAGATCAAACCTGCTGAAATTGCCATGGCGGTACAGCTGATCGAGCAACTTACCACGGATTTTGACATTTCGCGATATAAGGATACCTATAATGAGAATCTGCTGAAACTGATCATGGCGAAAGCCAAAGGCAAAAAAGCGGCGGCACCGAAAATGAAGATCGTGCATTCGAAGAGCAAGGATTTGATGGCCCAGCTGAAAGAAAGTCTGGCAGCGCCGAAACGAAAAGCATCTTGATATGAAAAAGAAAGCCGAGTTAACGCACCTGGACAAGATCTACTGGCCTGACGAACAAATCACGAAAGGCGAGCTGCTGGAATATTACAGCAATATCAGTCCGTATATCCTGCCTTACCTGAAAAACCGGCCACTTTCCATGCGGCGGCAACCCAACGGCATAAAAGATGAAGGTTTTTTCCAGAAAGACGTGGGTGACTCTGCGCCTGACTGGGTGAAAACAGAGGCAATTCACGCAGAGTCGACCGACAAAATGGTCAACTACATTGTGTGTAATGATGTGGAAACTTTGCTGTATGTGGCCAATAAAAGCTGCATTGAAATGAACCCGTGGAATTCGACGATCAACAAGCTGGAATATCCCGATTACATTGTCATGGATATTGACCCTTCGGATAAAAACACATTCGACGAGGTAATTGAAGTAGCGCAGGCTATCAAAGCGCTGTTGGACCAGATCAATGTGGAAGGATACTGCAAAACTTCCGGATCAAGCGGGCTGCATGTTTACATTCCTTTTAACAAAAAATACAACTACGACGAGGCGCGGGATTTTTCGGAAATACTGGCCAGTATGGTCACTGAAATGCTTCCCAAACTCACTACGCTGGAAAGATCCTTATCCAAAAGAAAAAAGAACCAGATCTACGTCGATTACCTGCAAAACCGCATTGGACAAACGCTCGCCTGTCCGTACAGTGCCCGCCCAAAACCCGGCGCCACTGTTTCCGCTCCGCTGGAATGGAGTGAAGTAAAGCAGGGATTGCGCATCGGCGATTTTACGATCAAGAACATTTTGAAGCGGGTGGAAGAGAAAGGCGATCTTTTCAAAGGCGCACTTGGAAAAGGCATTGATATGGCCAAAGCGCTTCAAAAGCTGGAATCGATACAAACTCCATAGTAGCCCATTCCGGCTTTATTTATTAGGAGTTAAGAGGAAGTAATCTTTAATTTTAAGCTTCAACTTAACCTCTCAAAACGATGATCTTCAAATCTGCGCGATTTGCTACCCATTCTTTGACCTTACTTTTTGCTGCATTGCTGCTTCTTTCCGGCTGTAACTCCCGGCAGGAAGAGCAGGCCGGAGCTGATTCAGATTCAACAACCCGGCCGGTTGTGATCGGATATTTGGGCGGCTTCCACGGACTACTCAATACTGAAAATATCCAGGCTAAAAAACTCACGCATATCAACTATGCATTTGTGGATATCAAGCAAGGTAAAGCGTTTTTGACCAATGAAAAGACAGACACTACGAATTTCAGGAAACTGAATTTACTCAAAACCCAGAATCCTGACCTTAAAATCCTGATCTCCATTGGCGGCTGGGCATGGAGTGAAAATTTTTCAGATGCAGTGCTTACCGATTCTGCGAGAAAGACTTTTGCAGTGAGCTCAGTGGATATTATCAGAAAGCACAAGCTGGACGGTGTGGATATTGACTGGGAATATCCCGCTATTCCTGGCGAGGAAGGAAATGTGTACCGCCCGGAAGACAAGCAGAATTATACCCTGATGTTTGAAGCGATCAGAAAAGAACTTGACTTACTTGAAAAGGAAACAGGTGAGAAAAAGCTGCTTACTACTGCAACTGCGGGTTTCGTATCTTTTTTGAACACAACCGAAATGGGTAAAGCTGCCGAATACCTCGATTATGTCAATCTGATGACTTACGATCTTTTCCAGGGTGACACGGTGGTACACCACGCCAGCTTGTACCAGAGCGATAAATACAAGGCTGCTCACTCGGTGGACAAAGCAGTAAAAGCATTTCACGCGGCGGGAGTTCCAATGAATAAGCTCGTGGTAGGGCTTCCTTTTTACAGCCGCATATTCACAGTTGAGAAGCTGGAAAACGGTTTTGGTCAAAAACAGAAATCACAGGAGTATTACAAAGGATATACATTTATCAAGGATAGCCTGGTGAACAAAAAAGGCTTCAAAGCATTCAGGGACAGCGTTGCAAAAGCGCCTTACCTGGTCAATGAAGCTACCGGGCAGATACTCAGCTACGAAGACGAAGAAGCAGTGCGCGACAAATGCAGGTATGTACTTGACAAGAAGCTCGCGGGCGTGATGTTCTGGGAATACGATTCAGACCCGAAAAACTACCTGCTGAACGAAATTGATAAGGTGTTAAAATAGTGTTGATTTCTGTATTTCGTGGTAGCCGGCTGTCAGCTCACCTGTCCGGAAAAGGTTTACGAACTCGTGGGCCTTTCTGGTGGGTTCGGGCAGCCGGTGCTTGTGCAGACATTTTAATGCAATTGCAAGACTGTCTTCCAGGCTCATTTTATGCCCGGGAGAAATGAAAATAGGTTTGACCTTATCCTTACTCCGCAATGCGTAGCCGATCTTTTCGGCTTTGTCGATCACCCAGGAATACCGGCCCCGTTCTTCGGCTGGATCCTGGTAGATTCCAGTAAGCTTCTTTTTGGCGCAACCCATGGTAGTAGCGCCTGTCAAAACCCCAAAATGCGAAGCAATCCCCATTCGCTTCTTGTGTATAATCCCATTTCCATCAAACATCACCACATCTGGCTTGACGGGAATTTGCTCGTAAACCTCCAATAAAGCGGGTATTTCGCGGAATGCAAGGTAGCCCGGCACGTATGGAAATGTAGTGCTGCTTTTTACCAGAGAATAGGAAATGGGTTGCAGATCGGGATAGGTAAGTATCACCATTCCCGCGTAAACTGTCTCACTGTAAAGTGAAAGTGAAATATCCGCGCCGGCAATTGTCCGCACGGGCGTTTGCATTGGATCGAGGTTTAGGTACCTGCTCAGTTCCGTCTGAATCGCAGTTGCCTCAGGGATCGTAAGCTGGTCGTAGTTAGACTGTGCCGTATGAACAATCTGGTTCAGTAAATCTGGCATGATATTCGATGTTTGGCTAATAAAAAATCAGCCAATTAAAAAATCAGACCATCTTCAATGGAGCACGCCACGGTTAAGCGCAAATGGGCAAACTGGAAGTTTATCATATTCGTAATCATCCTTATTGCCGTTTTTATCAAATTTTTCGTCATCGACGATCACGACGAAAACGCGCCGGTTGTCGTCGCGCTTGACCTGGGACAGGTAGCTTTCCGGAGTGAACAGGAAGTGGAAGCGATACTGGGGCCGGGCAAGCTGGACAGCTACTTTGCAGATGCCAAAGCGGGCTGCGAAAAGTGCCCGAAGCGGATTTACCGCGATGGTAAGGTTGAGATCATTTTTATCAACGAAATCGCCGATCGCATTGTACTGCGCGACTTGTCCGAATACGATTTTGAAAACCGGGTGATTCTCGGCTTGCTCAATCTCAAAGAAAACATTGATCCAACAGTGGACAGCGACGAGATCAAGCGCTGGGTGAATTACGAGAAGTACACCGAAATAGCAGCATTTTCAGCCAAAGGGGATCTTGACTATATCCTGATCAAGTGTAAAACGGAGTAAGCTGCTCGCTTTCTGGTTAATGCCGTTTCAAATTACCTTCAATTGCAAATTTGCTCAGCACAAAGTACCCGAGCAAACCGGACAGTATTGAGCTGGTCAGGATAGCAAACTTTGCTTCGGCCAAAATTTCATGTGCGCCCGGGAAAGACAGCAATGCAATGAAGATTGACATGGTAAAGCCTATTCCCCCGAGCATACCTGCGCCGATAATGTGGCCCCAAGTGGCGTGTCCCGGCCGCGATGCGATCCCAAGTTTGATTGTAAGGCAGGAAATCAGTGAGATACCGATTGGTTTTCCCAGGGTTAATCCGACGATAATACCTAGTCCTAGCGCTGAATTCAGGCCTTCCAGCATGTTGGCTTCGATCGCAATATTTGTATTTGCCAATGCAAAAAGGGGCATGATCACGAAGTTTACAGGGTTTACAAGAATATGTTCGAGCTTTTCCAGTGGAGACTCAGTAGCGTCGGGCGTGGTGGGAATGGCGAAGGCGGTCAGTACGCCCGCGATCGTTGCATGCACACCGGAATGGTGAATGAAATACCAGATAAACAAGCCCGGTATCAGGTAAGCGGCCAGGTTTTTTACACCAAACTTGTTCATAGCCAACATGCCGCCGAAAATGGCGAATGCATACAACAGGTACATATAATGCAGCTCTGAGGAGTAAAATACCGCGATAACCAGGATCGCGATCAGGTCATCTACAATCGCCAGTGCGGCCAGGAAGATTTTGATGGAAGCAGGTACCCTTTTCCCCAGCATACTGACAATTGCGATTGCAAATGCGATATCCGTCGCCATCGGAATTCCCCAACCGGCTGCGGTAGGTGTGCCGCTGTTGCAGGCTGTATAAATCAGTGCTGGCACCATTACGCCGCCTATCGCCGCGAATATCGGTAATGCAGCTTTTTTGAATGAAGACAACTCCCCTTCCACCAGCTCCCGCTTGATTTCCAAACCCACCATCAGGAAGAATATGGCCATCAAACCATCATTAATCCACAACAAAACGGGATATCGTAAATGCACCGGTCCGGAATTGAAACCCAGCTCAATGCCGAGCAGTCGCTCAAAGGCAGGTCCGATGGACGAGTTGGCGATTCCAAGTGAAACGATCACACATACGATCAGTATGATGCCTCCTGCTGTACTGGATTGCAGGAATTCTTTGAGGGGCTTTAAGTTGATTAATCTGCGCATACGGCCAATTTAATAAATATTTTTTTGAGTTACCGGCAAGACAAATTGTGCTTTTCCGATATTTCTTCATGTTATATCAAGCG
>NZ_JBHYGF010000132.1:0-9865 GCF_051859145.1 Dyadobacter sp. | reverse complement strand
AAGTGCTGGGACCAGGCTACCGGGAGGCGCATTCACTTTGGTATACGTTACTGGCTGAGAATGGATTGATCGGTGCGATACTGATGTATTCTGTTTTTGTTCAATGCGGCTTGGTAGCTGCAAGTGCGTGCAATGCGGGAAGAATGTACAAGGTGCTACCGCTTGCATTGCTGGTTTACCTGGTCTTCAATCACACAGTTGGGAGTGTTTTCGTGATTATTCCCGCCAGGAGCCTGACGATTAACTGCATTGCACCTGTGTTGTTGCTCTGTCTTTATTTCTATTCCAAAAGTCTGCGCAAGTCACCAATATTGAATGCGTAGATTGCTGATCATCGGAAAAGTGCCGCCTCCAATCGGCGGGGTGACCATGCACGTGAAGCGGCTGGTGGAGAATCTTGAAAAGGAAGATTTTGGAAGCTTTGACTTTGCTGAATTGCAGCACGGTAGAGTGAGGTGTTTTTTCAAATTATGCCGCTATAAGGTTATACACCTTCATATTTCCAACCCTTCCTGGCAGTTTCTCCTGGCGCTGTTTTGCAGACTTTCGTTCAAAAAGCTGATTATTACCTACCATGGAAGCTGGGGCCGGTATGCTTTATGGGGGAATATACAGGTAAGCTGGTCAGCGCGGCTTTGCTGTATTCCCATTGTTCAGAATGAAGAAAGCTTGCGAAAGGCATTGAAGTGGAACAAATCTGCCAGACTGATCTCGACCTTTTTGCCTTCGGAATATAGCACGCCACTTGACAAGTGTACGAGCTCAAAGCTGGCGGAATTCAGGAAGCAGCACAGGGTCATTGTTTGTACCAATGCGTGGAATCTGACTTTTGACAAAAACCAAAAGGAAACTTACGGGATTTCGGATCTGGTTACTTACGTCTCACAACAGCCCGCGTTCGGACTGGTCGTCTCCGATCCTTCTGCTACCTACATTCGCTACATATCAGCGTTACAGGGCGAGCTTCCGACCAATGTGCTCTTCATCTCCATTCCGCACGATTTCAGGAATGTGTTGCAGGTAGCCGACGCATTTATCAGGAATACTACAACTGACGGCGTTTCATTGTCCATTCATGAAGCGCTGCAACTGAATGTACCCGTACTCGCATCTGCTGCGGTGGAAAGATCGCCTTACTGTCAGGTTTACAAGGATCTAAAGAATCTTGACCTGAAAGCTGAGATCAGGAAAGCGAAAGAATTGCTTCGCGGTAGACAAATTGAAGGTGAGGGAACTCCGGTGATCAAACAGTTGATATCGGTTTATAGCAGTGTATTGAGAATGTAAAAATTCTGGAAAGCTCCAAAAAAACAAAGGCATAGAAAATTTCCATGCCCTGTTTCACACTATACACACACTATATTTTTAATATCTATATCAAATTATTTGATGGTTCGAATTCTTGTTCTAATACCGCAAAATAACAAACTAAAGTAATTAGAAAAAAACTTTAAGATGTGATTTCTAAATTCTAATAAGAAAATAATGGACAATTCTGGAAAAGAATTTTGCCCAACCCTGGGTTAGACTTCAAATTTACGGAAATAATATTCAAATATTGCCCATAGGTCGCCACCTGATTACATTCGTGTAACTTATTTTTCTTACAAATGTGTTATGTAAGTATATTCCACTTCCTGTCAAGGATGCAGGTTACTTACTCTTAATCGATTACCAAAATGAGGATCAATCCCGAAACCGTAGAGCGGATCAAGCTGGCCGCCGACATTGTCGAGGTAGTAGGGGATTTTGTGTCCCTGAAAAAAAAAGGCGCAAACTACTCGGCTTGCTGTCCATTCCATAATGAAAAAACGCCTTCATTCAATGTAAATCCCGTTAGGCAGATTTATAAATGCTTTGGTTGCGGCGCTGCGGGCGACTCCATTAAGTTCGTAATGGATGTGGATAATGTCGGTTACGGAGAAGCATTGCGTTACCTGGCCAATAAATACAATATCGAGATTGAGGAAGAGGAAATGACGGACGAAGAAGCGCTTCGTCAGAATGAGCGCGAGAGCCTTTACATTATCCTCAATTTTGCCAAAAACTTCTACCAGCACCAGCTCCAACATTCGGATGAAGGTCAGGCGGTGGGGCTCAGCTATTTTCGCGAGCGTGGTTTCAGCAATGAAATCAGGCAGAAGTTTGAGCTGGGATACAGTCTGGATACCTGGGATGCATTTTCCAAAGAGGCACTTGCAAAAGGATATTCAACAGAAATACTGGAAAAAGCCGGTTTGCTTATTCCGCGGGAAGGAAGCAGCGGCGGCGGTTATGACAGGTTCAGAGGTCGCGTCATTTTCCCGATCCACCATGTTGGCGGCAAGGTAATCGCATTTGGCGCGCGTATCCTGAAATCGGAGAGCGGACAAAAGGCCAATCAACCCAAATACCTTAACTCGCCCGAAACCGCTGTTTATCACAAAAGCGATGTACTCTACGGGATTTTCCAGGCGAAGAATGCGATCCGACAGCTCGACCATTGTTACCTGGTAGAAGGTTATACGGATGTAATTTCACTACATCAGGCCGGGATCGAGAATGTTGTTGCTTCTTCCGGTACGTCACTTACTATCGAGCAAATTAGGCTGATCGGCAGGTTTACGCCCAATGTTACCATTCTCTACGATGGCGATATCGCAGGGATCAAGGCCGCATTGCGAGGGTTGGACCTTGTTTTGGAGGAAGGTTTGAATGTTAACATTGTGCTTTTTCCCGACGGCGAAGATCCCGATAGCTACGTCCGGAAAGTAGGTGCGGAAGCATTTAAAACTTATCTCAAAAAGGCCTCAAAAGACTTTATCACCTTCAAAACAGAGGTATTGCTGCAAGATGCGGGCAATGATCCTTTCCGCCTCGCGGCTGTAATCGGGGAGGTCGTAAGCAGCATTGTCAAGATTCCTGACGCGATTAAAAGACAGGTATTTTTCCACCGTACATCAGAAATGATGAATGTGGATGAGCAAATGCTGATTTCGGAAGGTAATAAGCTGGTCAGAAAGCAGCAGACGCAGAAAAAGCCTGACAGAGGTAGCGCGCAGCAGCATGCAGCGCCGGAAGGTCCTGCTGATCTGGGCAGCTTTTCAGACGGGTTTACCTTTACCGAGGAGGATATCTTTGAGCCCGAGCCTGCACAAACCTATGAGCCGCCGCAGAAAAGCAAGTTGTACTATCAGGAAGAGGCATTTACACGGTTGCTGGTTTTATTTGGCACAAAAGAGCTGGAACCTACCATTACAGTTTGCCAGTATGTGTTGGGCGAAATTGAGGGTATTGACTTCAAAGATGCGGTGTTTCAACATTTGCTGACACTTTTCAGAGAAAACCTGAACCGCAACTATGTCCCGCCAACCGATTACTTCCTGAACCACCACGAGTCCGAGATCCGGAACCTGACGATTAGCTGGCTTACCAGCAAGTATGAGTTAAGTGAGTTATGGTCTGAGAAATACGAGATATATGTTCCGTTCGAGGCTGATGTTTTGGATAAAACTGCATTTATAAATATCCTCCGACTGAAAAAAGCTTTTATTGAGGAGAAAATGAAGGTGTGCTTAAATCAGGCGCTTCATGCAAAATCGGAAGACGAACAGAATAGCGTGATGAGCGAGTTTATGTTTTACAAAGGGATCAGCATGGCGGCGGCCAAGGAGCTGGGGAGTGTGATTGGATAACTTAACAATGGAGCAACAATGAAAAAGATCATTTTTGCATTTTGGGGACTATCAATTCTGCTGCTGGCAGGATGCAGCAGTTCCTATAAAATCCTTAAACCGGAGCAGGAAGATAACTTCCGGCTGTCGGACTACGCTACATTCGGTTTTTACGAGATAGAGGCCACAGGTGATACAATGCCTGAAAATTTTGAGAGAAATGTCGGCATTATCAAAGCTGCTGTTGCGCAGAACTTGCAGGCAAAAGGCCTGGACGAAGCTCGTGACGCAAACCTGAAAATCAATATTGCGCTGGATGTAAAAGAGAAAGTGCAAACGAGGGAAACGGATTTTCGCACAGAAGGTTTGCCCAGATATATGGGGCAACGCCGCTATTCGTGGAAGAGTGAAGAGGTGGTCGTCGGCAAATACCGAGAAGGAACGCTCATGATTGACCTCGTAGATGCCAATAACAACAGAATGGTGTGGCAAGGCGGTGTGTCGGGCATTATACCTTCCAAAAGCAAGAACTTCACGGAAGAGGTGAATCAGGCTATTGCCGAACTTTTGCAGAAGATTCCGAAGTAGCAGACACAAAAAAGGCAGCTTCGTCGGAAGCTGCCTTTGAATATCTCGATATAGGAGTCTTATGTATTAGTTATTAACCACATTGCGGACTTTGTCATTGACGTTGTCGGCAACAGAACCTGCTTTATCTTTTACTGAGCTTACATTTTTCAGAAAACCTTCTTTCAGTTTGTCAGCCAAAACGGATAATTCTTCAAGGCTTTTTTCGTATTTGTCTTTCGCATTGTCACCCAAGCCATAAGCTTTGTTTTTGAGCAACTTGCGGGCATCTTTACCATTTTTAGGAGCAACCAGAAGGCCAATTGCAATGCCTGAAATCAATGCACCAAGAGCGCCTACGAGAAATTTTTGATTCTTGTTCATACGAATTTCCTATTTTGTGTTATAAAAGCTTACAACCGAGTGTAGTAAAAATACTGTGCCAATTTCTCCCATTTCTATCTTGAAAGCCCCACTGCTGATCCTGAGAGCACTTTTACTGCTCAATGCGCTGTTACTGGTCCAGTCTGCATCTGCGCAATGGAATATCATTGATATCAAAGCCACTATCCACATGCGCGCTGTTCACACTGTTTCTCCTTCTATTTGTTGGATTGGCGGAACAAAAGGTACTATTTTGAAAACAACCAATGGCGGAAAGACCTGGACAACCTTCAAAATACCCGGCGCCGACTCGCTCGATTTCCGCGACGTGCATGCCATTAATAAAAACACATTGATCGCGATGAGCGCGGGAGAATCGGAGAAGGATAAGGCGAAAATCTACCGGACCGAAGACGGCGGAGAGAGCTGGAACCTTGTGTACCACACTACACAAATTGGGGTGTTTCTGGATGGAATCGACTTTTGGGATAAAAACAGAGGCATTTGTCTCGGCGATCCGATCAATGGAAAGCTGTTTATCCTGACTACCGAAGATGGTGGTAAAAGCTGGATTGAGCAGCCGCTGGAAAGCCGCCCTGCTGCCGAGCCGGGAGAAGCTTGTTTTGCGGCCAGTGGTACTTCCTTGCTCACATTTGGAAAAAGCAATGCATATATAGGTACCGGCGGGTCTAAAATGGCCCGGGTATTCAGGTCGGAGGATTTCGGCCGCACGTGGCAGGTATCTTCCACCCCGCTGCCGGCTGGACCCACGAGCGGGATTTTCGGGTTGAGGTTTTGGTCAAAGAAAAATGGTATTGCAGTAGGAGGGGACTACAAACGCACAACTGATTCTACCCAAAATGTACTTTTAACAAAGGACGGCGGAGTTACCTGGCAATTGTCAAAAATGACAAACCCGGCCGGATTAAAAGAATGCGTAGCCATTTACCAAAAAACAGACGCAATCTGGACAGGCGAAACGGAGTTACGCTCAGACGATTATGCATTGGTAGCCACGGGCCCCTCTGGCAGCAGCTACTCCATTGACCGCGGCAAAAGCTGGCGGTTTTTAGGAAAAGAAGGTTTTCACGCAATAAGCTTCGCCGGGAATGTAGGCTACGCAGTAGGTGCCAACGGCCTGATCGGGAAAATCGACAAGCTGTCTTTCAAAAAGAAAAAACGGAAGCTGGTACTAGTCGAAGAATAAGCATTCGTGGGTATTCGTGCATTCGTGGCATAAAAAACCTCAAATCCGATCAATCAACTCTTTCACCTTCCTGACATCCCGCCCAGCTAAATGATCGGCGATTGCAGCAGCATGTTCGCGGCCATTTTCAATGAAAACCTTTTCGGTAAATACCCCCGCCATTACAGTGCCGCACAGGTACAATCCGGGAACATTGGTTTCAAAAGTGTCGGGATTGAATGTCGGTACCTTGGTAGCAGGATCAAGCGCTACGCCGCAACGTGATAGTAAATGTTCGTCAGGCAGATAACCTACAAGTAAAAACACAAAATCCGCAGGTAGCCACTCCGTTTCACCCGTTTCCAGATTGCGGATCAGCATTCGGCCGGGCTCGATAGCTTCTGTAACAGAATCGAAGCGGGTATGTATCTTACCTTCTTTCACGCGGTTTTTTACATCCGGTACCAGCCAGTACTTCACTTTTGTCCTGAAATCCGCTTCTTTATGTACAATCGTCACATGCGCATCGTGGCGGTAAAGTTCAAGCGCAGCTTCCACCGAAGAATTGGAGCCGCCCACCAGGACTACATTGGTGTATGAATATTTGAAAGGCTCATCGTAGTAATGCGAAACATGCGGCAAATCCTCGCCAGGCACATTCAACTTACGCGGTACATCGAAATAGCCGGTCGCTAGCACCACGTTTTTGGATTGAAAAACCTGTCCGTCGTTGGCGTAAGTCAGGAAAGTACCGTCAGCCTGCTTTTCGGAACGGTCTACATCTATAAACAGCTTGAAATTGAGCTTATAATAACCTGCGACTTTGCGATAGTACTGCAATGCTTCATTCCGGTTGGCTTTCACCTCAGAAATAGCAAAAGGTATCCCGCCAATTTCAATGTTTTCGGCAGTTGAAAAAAAGCGCATTCTCCTCGGGTACCTCCTAATGGATTCGGTGAGATTTCCTTTTTCGAGGATCAGATAATCCATTCCGCTTTTCGCGAGTTCAACTCCCATTGCGAGTCCGCAGGGACCGCCACCGATGACAATAACGTCGTAAATGTGCATTACTTCTGGCAAGTTTTCAGGTAAAATCAGGCAGACTAAAGCTGGTAGTTGCCCATTCAAATTAACCAGCTAAATGGTAGATTGGTTTCTGAACTTTGTAAATTCGCTTGCGGTTAAAATTTGGTAATATCCGTTTTGAAATTGACAAACAGCATCGACGATTTTATTGGCAGGCTTAATGCATGGGGCAGAAACAAGGTACCATTTGTTTTTCTGTTTGATTACAAAATGGAAAAGCCGCTTGCCTGGAAGCTGGAAGAGATCAATGCGGCGAAGGTGCAGTTTAACCTCAATGGATTTACCAACCAGCTTAAATCCGATGTGCCGGATTTTTCTCCGGAATTCTATTTCCATAAATCGCCGATTCCATTCGCAGCTTACGAGCCCAGGTTTGAGCACGTAATCAGGAATATCCGTGCAGGGAACTCGTTTTTGTTAAACCTGTCAGTTCCTACGCCGGTTGAAACCAATCTCAGCTTGCTGGAAATCTTTGAAAACAGTCAGGCGCCTTACCGTTTTTGGCTGAAAGATCAGTTTGTATGCTTTTCGCCGGAGATTTTTGTTAAAATTTCAGGGAACCGGATTTCTTCTTTTCCAATGAAGGGTACCATCGACGCGTCGGTGGAAAATGCGGAGCAGGTGATTTTGGCTGACTATAAAGAAGCGGCCGAGCACGCTACGATCGTTGATCTGATCAGGAACGATTTAAGTACGGTTGCGCAAAAGGTTTGGGTGGAACGTTACCGGTACCTTGATAAGGTGCAGACGCACAACAGCGCATTGTTGCAGGTGAGCTCGGAAGTAGCAGGCATTTTGCCTGATGATTTTAATGGAAATTACGGCGACTTACTGCTGAAACTGTTGCCCGCCGGTTCCATTACCGGAGCGCCCAAACCAAGTACATTGAAGATTATTGAAGAAGCAGAAGGTTACGACAGAGGCTATTATACAGGGGTAATGGGCTATTTCGACGGCCGGAATTTCGAAAGCGCCGTGATGATCCGTTTTATTGAGGACCAAAACGGCAGGTTTGTATTCAAAAGCGGCGGCGGGATTACTGCATTGAGCAATGCAAAAAGTGAGTACCAGGAGCTGATCGACAAAGTATATCTTCCATTTAAATCCGTCCCGCATGTTGTGTATTGAAACGATCCGTGTTGAAAACAGGCAGCTGAAAAATCTCGGCTACCACGAAGCCAGGCTTAACAAAACCCGGCAGGAACTTTGGGGATATACGGATCAATGGAACCTTGCTGAACTGCTTGAAATACCGGGATTTGTGAGCGATGAGAAGCACAAATGCAGGCTGGCTTACTCCAAAGAAATTGACAATATCAAATGGGAGCTGCACACGCTGCGCACGGTCAAAAGCATCAGGCGTGTTTACCGCGACACAGTTGATTACAGCTATAAATATGACAAACGCGAGGAGCTGAACACGCTTTTTGAACAAAGGGAAGAATCCGACGAAATCCTGATCATCAAAAACGGCTGGGTAACGGATGCATACTATTATAATGTAGCGTTTGGCGACGGGAAAGATTGGTTTACGCCAACAACCTACCTGCTGCCCGGCACACAACGCGCTTTTTTACTCGACCAGGGCATTATCCAGGAACGTGAAATATCAGAAACCGACATTTTCAGCTACAATACCGTCAAACTTTTCAATGCGCTGGTCACCTGGGAAAACGCGCCTGAAATTGATACGCAGCTGATTGACTGAGGCTTCATTGTCTTTTGTATAAAACGTAAGTTTATCTCTATGGACATCAAGACTGAGAAGATCGAATTGGCGAAAAGGCTTTTAAATACCAGTGACGAAAGGATTATCAAAGCTGTAAAGTCAGTTTTCGAGAACTTCGATAACGAGTATGACTGGTCAGATCTCCCTGACATCGTAATTCACGACGTAAACGAATCTCTGAAGCAAATTGAACTGGGAAATGGCATATCTCACGAAGATGCTTTGAGAACATACCAGAAATGGCTTTAAGGATTGTGGTCATCGTTCGTTGATAAGCTATTAATCAAGAGAAATCTTGAAGTATTTCCACTTTTATAAAACAATATGACCTCCTTTTTTGAGGAAGAAACCACGCTTTTTGCTGATTTGATTTTGCCGGTTCCGGTACCTGCGCTTTTTACTTACAGGGTGCCCAGGGAAATGAGCGGGCTTGTGAAAGTAGGGGCAAGGGTGATTGTTCAGTTTGGTAAAAAGCGGGTTATAACAGCGGTAATCGCGCAAATTCATAGTACTCCTCCTTCCAAATACCAGGCCAAATACATTCTCGAACTCCTCGACGAGCAGCCGATCATTACCGGCCACCAGCTCGAACTTTTCAGATGGGTAGCGGAATATTACCTGTGCAATATCGGCGAGGTACTTAATGTGGCGCTGCCCGCCGGACTGAAAATTACCAGCCAGTCGCGCATTCAGCTTAATCCTGAATTTGATTACGAAGAGCTGCTCACAGACCAGGAATTGCTGGTAGTTGAGGAGATCAAAAAGCACCAGACATTATCGTACGAAGAAGTGGAGCGGCTTTTAATGAAGTCAAACATCACTTCCATTATCAAGTCGCTGGTTGGGAAGCGAGCCGTGATTTTGTATGAAGAAGTGAAAGAGCGGTATAAACCGAAAGTGGTTAAAAAGATTAGGTTATCAAGTACTTACCTGAGTAATGAGGCGCTTTCTTCCCTCGCCGCGTCGCTTGAAAAGAACCCGAAGCAACAGGATATTTTACTTAAATACCTAAGCCACATTCCCTTTTACAACAATCCGGATTTGAACCAAAAAGGTCTGGACAAATCCATTTTCGGTGGTGATGAAAGTATCTCGGCTTCTTCTTTGAATACACTGATCAAGCGCGGCATTTTTGAGCAGTTTGAAATATTTATCTCTCGGTTCGACGATATTCCGGCTGGCAATACTGTCAAAATATCTTTGACAGAAACCCAAAAGCTGGCCGCAGCGCAGATCCAGGAGCATTTTAAGACCAAGGAA
>NZ_JBHYGF010000131.1:0-9975 GCF_051859145.1 Dyadobacter sp. | reverse complement strand
AAACAACACCAGCGTGAAGCAGAAGTTGTGGCGGAAGCTGGTAAGCCAGGAACTGTCACCATCGCGACGAACATGGCGGGCCGCGGTACGGATATTAAGCTGACCCCGGAAGCAAAAGCAGCAGGCGGTTTGGCAATTATTGGTACTGAAAGACACGAAAGTCGCCGCGTCGACAGACAGCTGCGTGGTCGCTCCGGCCGCCAGGGTGACCCGGGTTCTTCTCAATTCTTTGTTTCCCTGGAAGATAACCTGATGCGCTTGTTCGGTTCTGACCGGATGGCGAAGGTAATGGACCGAATGGGACTGGAAGAAGGCGAAGTGATCCAAAGCGGGATGATCACCAAATCGATTGAGCGTGCGCAGAAAAAGGTAGAAGAAAACAACTTCGGAATGCGTAAGCGTTTGCTGGAATACGATGATGTAATGAACTACCAGCGTGACGCGATCTATACGCGTCGCCGCAATGCATTGTTTGGTGACCGTCTGGCAGTGGATATCGCGAACACGTTGTTTGATGTATGCGATGAACTGATCAGCACTGCGGGCACTTATGCAGAGCTTGAACTGGCTTCCATTACGACCCTGGGAATGGAGCTTCCATTCAGCGAAACCGAATTTAACAGTATCAAACCTGCGGATCGTGCACAGAGATTGTACGACGCTGCAGAAAAGCAGTATCAGGAAAAAAACAATGCAATTGCACAAAAAGCATTGCCGGTATTGCAGTCGATCTATGCGGAAAGAGGTGCCACGGTTTCAGAAATTATGATTCCTTTCAGCGACGGACTTCGTCAGACAGGCGTAGTTGTTGGTTTGAAAAAATCGGTTGAAAACGAAGGAAAGGAAATTACCCGCGAGATGGAGAAAGCTATCGTGCTTTCACTGATCGACCAGGAATGGAAAGAGCATTTGCGCGAAATGGACGATTTGAAACAATCGGTGCAAAATGCGGTTTTCGAACAGAAAGATCCTTTGCTGATTTATAAATTCGAATCCGTTGAGCTTTTCAAACGCTTCCTGAGCAAGGTTAACTTTGATATGATCTCCTTCCTGATGAAGGCGGATATCCCGCAGGAAGAAGCGGTACCAGCAAGTGCAGTACAGCAAACTGTTCGCCGCCCGACACCGCCGCCTGCATTGCATACCAATAAGGAAGAAGATTTTGATGTGGACGTAGAAGATCCGAATAGATATGCTCATACCGAATCCACTACCAAGGCGCAACCAGTGCGTGTGGAGCGTGTTGCCGACAGGAACCAGAAGGTATCTGTTCAGTACCGCGACGGGCGCATTCTCCGCGACGTGAAGTTTAAAAAAGTAGAACAGGAAGTGAAAAACGGCGATTGCGTTGTAATCGAATAATCCGTTTCACTTTCCATTGAAAATACCGGCCCTGCCTCTCGTTTCCGAAAGGCGGGGCTTTTTGCTGCCGGAAAATCAGGATTTATACGATATTTGCAGTTGTTGAAAGCATAAACGAAAACATTCTATTAGCATGAAACTCCATCGGGAAGGCTATACCATTATTTTAATTACAATTATTGTTCTGGTACTGATCAACTTAGGAATCAATTATCTGCTCCCTGATGGTTACTGGATTCCTTTGCTGACAGCGATTGGCAGCATTTTCATTCTTTTGCTTGTAGTTCAATTCTTTCGCGTCCCCAAAAGAAATGCCCATAAAAGCGATCGCCAGATCGTAGCGCCTTGTGATGGAAAAGTAGTTGTGATTGAAGAAGTGGTTGAAACGGAATACTTCAACGGACCGAGAAGACAGATCAGCATTTTTATGTCGCCCCTGAATGTGCATATCAACTGGAATCCGGTAAGCGGCGTAATCCAGTATTTCAAATATCACGCCGGACTTTACCTCGTTGCCTGGCACCCGAAATCAAGCACAGATAATGAGCGTACAACCATAGTAATCAGGACTGTGGAAGGAATTGACGTTTTATTTCGTCAGATAGCAGGCGCCGCTGCCCGCCGCATTCGCTGGTATATCAAGGAAGGTGACAAGGTAGAGCAGAGTACTGAAATGGGTTTTATCAAATTCGGTTCACGCGTGGATATATTCGTCCCGCTCGATGCGGAGATCAAGGTGAACCTGCAAGACAAAACAGTAGGCAGCGTAACTGTACTGGCTGAGTTAAAATAAGCGCCAGCTTAGTATTTGCTCAAAAAACTGGGGAACTGCGCCCGGATAAACTACCGCCATAAACAGCAAACCGAAAATAGCGCCGTACAAATGCGCACTGTGGTTGACATAGCTCATCCCGCGTTTTGACTCGTAAACCGAGTAACCCAGATACAACAGCCCGAAAATGAAGCCTGGCATACAAATGAAGAAGTACAGGCAAATGCTCATCAAAGGCGCATAAAGGATTGCCGCAAAAAGTACAGCTGACACCCCGCCCGAAGCTCCCAGCGAATTGTATTTTGAATTATTCCTGTGTTTTAAAAATGTAGGAATATCGGCAACGATGATACCGACAATGTACAGGAACAGGTAATACATTGTCCCGCTCGGCCCGAAAAGCATTGCAAAAAGCCGCTCGATCCCTTCGCCTACAAACCACAAACTTAGCATGTTAAAGATCAGGTGACCAAAGTCCGCATGTACAAAACCGGAGGTGATGAAGCGATAATATTCATTCCGCTGGCTTACGCGGTACGGATTGAATATCATTTTGTCCATTAAGCTGTAATTGTTCAGCGCGTAATAGCTGATCCCGGAGGTGATAATGACGAGTATGAGGGTTATTGACATAATTCTTTGCTTTGATAACTATTATTTTTCCCGTTCAACCAGCTGCTGAACGAATTGCAGCAGCGATGCTTTACGGGCTTCTTCCACATTCAAACTCCTTAGGTCAGCCAATCCTCTTTCAAAGTAGGTACTGATTTTCTCTTCGGTAAACTTACGGATGTCGAGCACTTCGTAAATCGCTTTCACCGCATTCACTTTCTCTTCCGGATCAAACTGGCCGGCAGAAATCCATTTGTCCAGCTCTTCCTTATGTGATCCCGCTGCTTTTGACAAAGCTTCAATCAGTAAAAAGGTTTTTTTATTCGAGATAATATCGCCGCCTACTTGTTTACCAAACTTCAAGGGATCTCCATATACGTCCAGCAAATCGTCTTTCAGCTGAAAACCGATTCCCATATTTTCCCCTGCCGAATACAGCAGCTTCACCGACTCTTCATCAGCCCCGCCGATTATACCGCCAAGTTCCAGTGCAAATCCGAGCAACACAGAGGTTTTAAGGCGGATCATTTCCAGGTATTCTTCTTCACTTACATTCCAGCGCGTCTCAAAATTCATATCCAGCTGCTGGCCTTCACATACTTCCGCGGCTGTTTGGTTAAAACGCACCAGCACACTTCTCAGCTGCTCTTTGGGCACATCCAGCAGCAGATCGTACGCGCGGATCAGCATTACATCTCCTGACAATATCGCCGTATTTGCATTCCATTTTTCATGCACGGTAGGCTGGCCGCGGCGGAGGGGCGCTCGGTCCATGATATCGTCGTGCATTAAGGTAAAATTGTGAAATACCTCCACCGCCATTGCAGGCTGGATCGCGCTTTCCACATTGTCGGAGTAAATGGACGCGGCCAGTAACGTCAGCAAAGGCCGGAAACGCTTTCCGTGCAGCGACATAATGTAGCTGATCGGCTCATAAAGCTCGGCAGGATTTACGCCGTAAGTGTGCTTTTCAAATTCAGAATGAAGCTTTTGGAGTAGTTGATCGGGGTTAAGCATCGAATGCAGAAATCGCCTGAAAAGACAGGGCGCAATGTTTGTTATGAACGTTTTTATCAATCCGGAGACTTATGCAAAGTAGCGGATTTTCCTTGTCTTGCCGACAGAATTCGCGGATAAATTCGATTTTTGACATTGTGGCGCTATTCTGCAACATTATTATAACTTTAAGATTCCATCTCATTTCCATTCGAAAATGCCTTTTCACCAGTACTTCAACTGCGATATCTTACCTATCAACGAAGCAGTTTTTCAAACCAACGATCTTGGATTGCTCCGCGGCTACGGACTTTTTGATTATTTCAGGACTTATAATGGTGTTCCATTCCGGTGGGATGATTACTGGCAGCGTTTCGAAAACTCCGCGCGGCTGCTCAAACTGGCACTTCCCATTACCCAGCAGGAAACAGAAAAAATCCTCGCCGACTTACATGCATTATCCGGCGAGCAGGAAGTTGCATTCCGGTTTGTACTCACAGGCGGTTATGCACCGGACAGTGTGAATGTAGTCCAGCCGAATTTCCTGATCCGTACCGAAGCATTGCCGCAGGATAATCCCGCAGGCAGGTTGAAAGGTATTAAAGTGATTCCCTACGAATACGTCCGCGATTTGCCCGAAATTAAAACCACCAATTACGTGCACATGGTTTTAATGGCCGACGAGCTGAAAAGGCAACAAGCCGCCGATCTGCTTTTCTACAAAGACGGGGAAGTAAGCGAGCTGACAAGGAGCAACATTTTCATTTTCCGCGGCTCGAAACTGATTACTTCCAACCGGAACATCTTGAATGGGATTACGCGAAAAGTTGTACTTGAAATTGCCAAACCGCACTTCGAAGTTGAGGTACGGCCTGTTTCGTACCAGGAGGTAATCACTGCGGATGAGGTATTTACAACCAGTACTACGAAATGGGTAATGCCGGTCGTACAAATCGGCGAGCAGCCAATTGGTAACGGAACTGCCGGTAAGCAGACGCTCTTTTTACAAGAAATGTTTGAAAAGCTGGTTACAAACTGGGGTAAATAAAAAAGGTGACTTCCCGCACGGAAAGCCACCTGGCATTTGTAACAATTCAACTTATTTAGGTGCAACAGGTGATTCTTTGTTTACGATCGGCCATACGCCCGGGCGGGGTACGCTTACGCCTTTCGTCATTCCTTTTGTCATCGCATCAGCTCCGAAGTAGTACAGCGGCCAGCCTTTGTAAGTCAATTGCTTTTTGCCAAAAACAGTGATTGTACCAAATTGTGTTTTATCCAATGCAGATGGGATATCGTCAATAGAAGCTACTTCGTAAATCGGCCAGGTTGCATCGTGCGTTGCGTCGTTTGTTGTCCAGTTGTTGTTCATCGACGAATCCCGCGCGAATGCGTATAATGTGCGCCCCAGACTATCTACCAGGAATTGCGTTTCGCCGGTACCCTCGGTATAATCGGCTTTATAGGATTTGCCGTCATTACCTACCAGCTGCGCATTGGAGAGCATAACTGTATATTTTGCTTTAGCCACATACCACGCATTGTTAACCCCTTCTCCTTTAACCTCGCCCGGCGCTGCGTCGTTGGCGAAGTAGTACAGCGGCCAGCCTTTGTAGGTAGTTTGTGTCGCGCCGTCAGTGCGAGTGATGTTGGCAAAATCCGAAGCTTTTAAACCCGCATCCAGCTTCAATGAGGCAGGATTGGCTACTGAAAAAACCGGCCAGGCAGCCAGGCAGGGTCCTGTGCAAACAGAAGTGTTGCCGGCATCTTTGGTGAAAAAGTAAAGCGTTTTACCATTCTTGTCAGTCAGTACTTTGCCAAGCGAGCCATTTTCTTTCAGCATAATGTCATTTGGCGTCACAGGAGCTTCTTCGCCGTCATCATCGGAGCAGGACACAGTCACGGCCAGTAGCGCACCCAGCAGAAACAGCATTCGGGTAATTGAAAGAATTTTCATCGGAATTAAATTATGATTGTTAGAGATGAATTGTTTTGTCCCGAATACGGTCAAAATCCTCCGATGGTTGCGCAGCTTCTTTCTTGCCGGGTGCAACAGGTACTTTTGCAACAAAAAAAGGCGCGACCATTCTGGCCGCGCCCGCAATCATTTTTTTACCAAAAACCTAACTCCATCCCTGCGCCGTTAATGGAACGCGGCTGTCGGACTTGGTATGTATCGAAACGCCCTCGCTCTTGTCGGCAATGTACCCGACGAATGTGATCTTGGGATTGTTTTTGATCAGTTCGTAAGCAGATTGGGAAACTGTAAACAGCAGTTCATAATCTTCCCCGCCATTTAATGCAGCGGTAATCGGGCTGAGGTTCAGCTCGGAGGCTGCCAGAAAAGTTTGTTCGTCGATAGGCAGCCGCTCTTCAAACACCACCGCACCCACACCTGATTGCGCGCAGATATGCAGCAGATCAGACGCGAGCCCGTCAGAAAGATCGATCATGGAAGTAGGTATTACGCCGGCTTCTTCCAACTCATAAATCACGTCCATTCTGGCTTCCGGGCGCAGTTGCCGCTGGATTACATAGTCTTTTCCTTCCAGTTCCGGCTGCATGTCAGGGTTTGCCAGGAACACCTGTTTTTCGCGTTCCAGCAGCTGCAATCCCAGGTAAGCACCGCCCAAATCGCCTGTTACGCACAGTAAATCATTCGGCCGCGCTGTGTTCCGGTATACAATCTTGTCCTTTTTTACTTTGCCAAAAACACTGACCGAGATAAGCAAACCCGACCGCGAAGAAGAAGTATCCCCGCCTACCAGGTCCACATTGAAATCTTTACAGGCTGTTTTGATACCTGCATAAAGTTCGTCGACTGCTTCCACCGAAAACCGGTTGCTGATTGCAATACTCACCGTTACCTGATGTGGGATCCCGTTCATCGCGGCAATGTCAGATACATTCACAGCTATTGCCTTGTAACCCAAATGTTTGAGAGGGAAAAAGGTGAGATCAAAATGCACGCCTTCGAGGAGCAGGTCTGTACTGAGCAATCCGTATTCCTCGCCAATATCGATTACAGCTGCATCGTCGCCAATGCCGCGCACGGTATCGGGCAATGCAGTAGTTATTCCTTTATTTATTCGTTGAATCAGCCCGAATTCACCCAGGCTGCTGATTTCTGTTCTGCTTTCCATATTGCAAAATTAGACAAAAAAAAGCGAAGCCAGGTTCCGGTGCGGACTGGCTTCGCTATGATATCTTTTACTAAAAATTACTGCTGACTAAGGATTGGTCAATGTATATTCGTTGATCGTGCCGCCTGTTTTTGAGCTGCCTTTCAGGCGGGTTAGTACGAGTTTCGAATCTTCCAGTGTATTAATTGTAAATTCGATTGTACCACCGGTTCCCGTGGGTTGCGGTACCAGGTCTTTGAGGATCAATTTCGTATTTCCGTCCAAGGCCCAGGTTCCATTGAATGTATTTCCATCCCAGTCGGTCAGTGAAGCGGTCATTGCGCCCGACGAATTGTTTAAAGTCAATCTGAAACCCGAGTAACCCGGAACATTATTATTAGAACCTCCTCTGGTATAAGCCACTGCGGTCCCGTGCTTCACAGATTCGGCAGTCCACGCTTTGGCAATTCTTTCAGAAGCGGGTTTCACTTTCTCCTTACATCCTGCATTTATTAAAGTGACGATCAGAGCGATACACCAAATCAGAGAGTAACTTTTTTTCATATTTGTATTTCCTAAATTTCATAACACAACGCCAAGTTCCTACTTTTTAGTCTTATTATCAAAATAATCCGTGAAGATCATTTTAATTTTTACCCACTGGCTCCGATCACTAAATTGCAGGTTCAAATCACTTTTCATGAAAGAATATACGCACGCGCAGCTTGCACTCCGGAACGGGCAGGACAGAGAGGAAATCTGGTGTGCGTACAAAGGGATTATATATGATGTAACCACCTCGCGGTTATGGCGCAATGGTCACCATTATGAACATTGGGCCGGGCAGGACCTCACCAAAGAGCTGGGCGACGCGCCGCATACCGATCAAGTTTTCGGACGGTTTAAAGCAATCGGCCGCCTGCAACCTAAAACCAGCTGATTTCCATGAGTACCTATTTAATAGCAGACAGCGGCTCTACCAAGACAGATTGGGTAATTACGCAGGATGGTTTGAAGGTTGGCGCATTTCAATCTGCCGGTATCAATCCTTTTTACCAGACTTCCGAAGAAATTATTCCTGTTCTGAATGAGCAGGTTATACCTAATTTAACAAGTCAGGTTGACAAAGTTTTTTTCTACGGGGCTGGCTGCGCGGATGAAAAATCAAGCCGGCCTGTTTTTGACGCATTGTCGCATTGCATTCTTTCGGCTGCGCAAATTGAAGTTGCTTCGGATATGCTGGGCGCAGCGCGGGGCTTGTGCGGGCGTGAACCCGGGTTGGCCTGTATCCTGGGTACCGGGGCTAATAATGCATTTTACGACGGCGAAAAGATCGTGCATTCCATTGGTTCGCTTGGCTTCTGGCTGGGCGATGAAGGAAGTGGCTCTTACCTGGGAAAAACACTGGTTGTTAACTTCTTACAAAATGAGCTGCCTTCTGAACTTCACGAAAAATTTGCAGCTGCTTACCCGGAGATTAACAGGTTGTATGTTTTGGAAAATGCCTACAAAAAACCTTATCCTAACCGGTTCTTTGCCGCCTTTTCAAAGTTCATAGCTGAAAATATCGCAGACAGCTACATGCAGCAGCTGGTTAGCGACGCATTTTCACTTTTTACCGAAAAATACATTTTAAAACATCCGAATGCGGCACAGTACCCGGTCCATTTTACAGGTTCTGTTGCATTCTATTACCAAAGTATACTCAAAGACGTACTGGCTTCCAGGAACTTGCAATGCGGGCGAATTCTGAAAACGCCGCTTGAAGGTTTGGTTCAATATTACGCCTGAGCCCGGTTTTCACAATGCGTTAATGAATGTTAAACCCGCGCATCCAGCCCGGTTTCGCTCGTTTCGACTAAGGTCAAATCCTTTAATTGGCCTTAAATTTGCTATTATCATTCTGCTATGTCGCGACGAACTATTCAATTACTCACCATTTTATCTGCGCTCCTGATTATAGGTGTGGTAATCACGCAGATATTTTGGGTAAAACAGGCGCTAGATCTCCGGCACAGGCAGTTTAACCAGAATGCACACGTGGCTTTGCAAGATGTGGCTGCCAAGCTGGCCAAAGTAAATGGCGTAATGCAAACCACCAATCCGGTAGAGCAGCTTTCCCCTGAGTATTTTCTTGTCAATACCAATTCCACTACGCAGCCCGATCTGCTCGAAGTTTTTATCAAGGATAGCTTTCAAAAGCACAATCTTATTGCCGATTTTGAGGTAGGTATTTACGATTGTACCACGAACAGAATGCGTTACGGGATGTCACTGAGCACGAAAACCAATGCAAAGCTGCCGGCTACAACTACCAATTTCATCAAAACAGATAAGTATCCTTACTATTTCGGAGTGCGTTTTCCCGAACAGGAGACCTACTTTGCGGGCAGCATTAACCGTGCAATCTGGTCTTCGGTACTGGTGCTGGTCGCAGTTTCGCTTTTTGCTTATGCGCTTTTTGTGATTTTGAGGCAAAAGCAATTGTCGGAAGTACAGCGTGATTTCGTCAATAATATGACGCACGAGCTGCAAACGCCGATCTCTACGATCCGCATTGCTGCCGATGTGCTCAATACAGATCAGATTATCGCCCAGCCGCAGCGGCACAAACGTTATGTTCAGATCGTGCAGGACGAGATACTGCGTTTGCAGGGACAGGTGGAAATGGTACTTTCAATGGCCAAGGCCGAACGGAATGTATTGACCCTGCAAAAGGAAACCGTGCATGTAAATGAGATGATCCAGTCCATTCTGCTGCCTTTTGAAGGCAAAGTGAAATTTCAGGATAAAACAGAAAATAATGTGATCGAAACGGACCCATTTCACTTCCGTTGCATGATCAATAACCTGATCGACAATGCGTTGAAGTACTCCGACGATACTCCCGAAGTAAATGTGGCAACCTATAATAAAGGTAAGTGCCTGATCATAGAAGTCAGCGACCAGGGTATCGGCATTGCGCCGGAGTATCAGAAAAAGATATTCAACCAGTTTTTCCGCATTCCTTACGGCGATGTACATAATGTAAAAGGCTTTGGCATCGGGCTGAGCTATGTGAAACAGATTGTGCGGGCGCACCGGTGGAAGCTCGAACTGGAAAGTACACTT
>NZ_JBHYGF010000130.1:0-10003 GCF_051859145.1 Dyadobacter sp. | reverse complement strand
ATGCTCGGACCGATTTTGCCTCCTGCACCCAGCACCATGATATCGCCGTCTATGCGCTTGATATCCTCGATCAATGCCTCTGACGGGCTCAGCCATTTTTCTTCCAGTGAAGCGATGTCAATCATAAAAGGTTATTTGAAAAGCGGATTATTAAAGAATAGTTCTTTCGAATTGATGATCGCAAGTCCGAAAATCACCAGCAGGCCGATACCGGCCACAACTTTGACCAGCGGACTATTGACCTTGTCGCCCATGATCTTCCTGTCATTGCCGACCATGTAAATGGCGGTACCGATGAAGGGTACCACGAAAATGGTTACGCTTTGTGCAAAAACGATGAGTTCGAGCGGCAACTTTCCAAAGCGGATTGCAATAGAAGCGCCGACGATCATGACCAATGCAACCAGGTAACGCACTGACTTTGAGCTAAAATTACTCCCCATCCCAAGTGCATCGCCCAACAGAGTACCGCCCACGGAAGCATTCCCGATCAGCGATGAAAACGCCGCACCAAACAAACCCACCAGAAATACTGTAGACGCATTTTCACCGAAAATCGGTTCCAGTGCCTTGGCCATATCGGTAGCCGAGTTCACGGCAATACCTTTCGGGTTCAGGATCGCCGCGGCGCAAATGATCACAATGCTGCACATCACTCCCAACAGGATAATTCCGGTAGAACTATCGTTTCTGGTATTGCGCAATGCAGGATTGATCCGGATTCTTTCCTGTATCAGATACGACTGGTATAAGGCGCCTACGATGGAGAAGCAGGAAGCCATAAACGCGATGATCAAACCCTGCGAACCCTCCGGGATCACGGGTGTTGTGAAGCCTTTGACGATCTTAACAGGATCAGGATCAGCCCAGAAGAGCGTCGTAATAAATGAAAATAGCATTAAGAAGATCAGCAGGATCATCGTACGTTCCAGAACGGAATAGAAACTGCGGAAGAACAACAAACCAATGCCCAATCCATTGAAAATGATGATCCAGGGAACCGGGGATGTATCATATAGCTCGCCCAGCGCAATACCCAGTCCGATCGAATTGCCTGCCTGAAAGGACGTGGCTACCAGAAAAACACCCAGGCCCATGGCCACCGATGCCCCGTTACCCCACTTCTGCTTTACCGAAGCGAGCAGGGATCGGTCGGTAGCTACCCCAATGCGCGTAGACATGGCGGTGAATACGGCCATGAACAGGATTGCCACCACTACGATCCATAAAAGAGAATAACCGTAAACCGCGCCGAGTTTTGAAGTAATGGTCATCTTGCTCGGTCCGAAAACCAATGCGGCAGTGATCATTCCCGGACCTAGTGATTTGAGCCACCTGAGGGTTTGTTCTTTCATAATAATTTCCGAGGAAAAAGGTGTTTTGAGCGCCGCCCGCAGACTTGTTAAAAGAATTTACGGGCACGTGCCCGTAAAGATAGAAAAGAATTTAATAATTTTAATTTCGAAGGATTTATATCCAGAAAATTCTGCGAGTTTTTTTGATCGGCCTATGTTCTAGTGCAAAGTGGCCTGAATGCATTATGTAGTACTGAAAGGCTAATTCTGGTAAAACTCGTAGTTTTCCTTTGTAACAATGTCAATAGGCATATAGCTCAACTTACTCACAGGCGCATTCACCACCAATTTCTGATAAAGGGCCATAATCCCCCGGTAACCCTGCTCTTCGGGACGGTGGCAGATCAGGAAATCGATGACATTATTTTCAAGATAGGACACATTTTCTGTCACAAAATCGAACCCGATCAGCGATACATGCGTGCGGTGACTGTTTTTCAGAAAAGAAGCGACCGTATGCACACGTGAATTCGTCACGAATGCAGCGCCTATGTCTTTATTCAAATGAAAAACATAGGTAAGGTGCCTCGCGACGGACTGGTAGTCGGTTTCCCGGATATCGATCCTGACGATTTCCATGGGCTGGTCACGGTCGGCAAAGTAGGCCCTGAAACCTTCCTCTATTTTTTGGTAATTGAAGTTGTCGATCTCTTTCGAAATGTTGATGATCAGGATCTTCTTGGCGCGATCCAGCCGGTAAGTGAGCAGCTTCGCACCTACATACCCGCTCTTGAACAGGTGCGGACCAATGTAGGACAGGCTGTGAAGATCGGGAATGTCCGAATCCAGAAATACAAAAGGGATCTTCCGCTCGGCGCATTGTGCTGCAAACTTCTTGGTCTCTTCAATATAGGAAGGCGAGATCAGCACACCCTGAAAGTCCCCTCGCAGTACCTCGGCAATCGTATTGGAAAAAGAATCCTTGTCATTCAGATCAAAGAAGAAGACCTGCGTGTGCACGCCGTACTGCTTTATTTCGGCTTCTGCCCTTTTCACGCCACGCAAAGGCGCCTCCCAGAAGTTCGTTTCCTCCGATACATTCGGGATAACCGCTGCAATACTGATGATCTTTTTGGAAGCAAGCCGACTGGCCAGCAGATTGGGCTGGTAATCCAGTTCCTTGATGATTTCGTTGATCCGTTTTTTGGTCTTTTCAGAAACCCCGGTGCGGTTATGCAGCACACGGTCCACGGTTGCGGTGGAAACATTGGCGCGACGGGCAATTTCTTTTACTCCCTGCGAGGTACTCTCCTTTTTCATCTGGCGCTTGGTTTGGGTGCCTTGCGTCTTTTCGATTTAAGACTTCAGGGTAAATATAGCCCACCTTCCAATACCTCCAAAACTTTCGGGTTTGCTTACTGCTCCACTTTCCTGAAAATAATAGCGTCGACCAGCACCTGCCCCTCAGAACCTTCGCTCAGGATATCGACATAACCATCCATTCCCTCCCAGAAATCAAACTTTCCAAGTGAAAGCGATTCCATAGGCCTGACCCGGATTTCCTGTACGCCTTTTTTTGAATGGACTTTCACTGTGAATGCAGGAACTGCATTGAGCTTGTTATCTACCCCGTATTTTTTGTCACCTACCGTCGCCCGGCGTTGTGGATCAAAAGGCGTTTGCTCCGAGAAAAGCACCTCATAAGTACCTGCTGCGAGATCGGGGCGGAACCTGACAAACTCATCCTTCGCGGCGCGACTTCCATCGGTCAGATACAGATCGCGGAAACCCTTTTCTTTCCACCTCTTAAATTGCGGCGCCACCCAGAAGTACGGCGTGGCGTAAAACCTGTTTTCACGTACATCGGCATTGTCCACGATCTCCTGTTTCAAATTGCCCATTTCGTCGTGCGCAGGCGGGTACGTCGGGATAGTTAATGAAATATGGAAATATTGGCTTGCACCCGCTCCCTCCACCTTCACACGCGCAGCGTAAACGCCGGCTTTTAGTCCGGTCGCATTCACTGAAACCTGGATTTTTTGCTCATTCCCCTGCCCTTCCGGTTTTAAGTTAAGCCAGTTTTTTCCTTGCAGGTATTCAATTTTTGGAGCATTAGCTTTTCCCAAAACACCATTTCCATTATTAGTGATCAAAAGTGTTTTTGCATTCGGCTGCGGCCTGGTTGCTCGGGCTAAAAAGTGAATGGTATTCGGAACAAACTTTCTTTCCAATGCGTACACATCCATTACATGCACGGGACGAATACGGAATGAAGGTTCTTCGTCACATGCCAATGCGAGCGACGGCGATTTCAGCGGATTACCGTTGATGGTGATATGCTGCGTAAAGCTGCTTTTCGAGACTCCATCATCCACCAGAAGTGTCACCGGGTAAATGCCCGGTTTGGCAAAAATGTGCTTTGGATCCTTTTCAATGGAAATACTACCGTCACCAAATGTCCAGTAGTAAGACAAACCCCTACCTGCATTCTTGTATTCATTTCTTGATTTTTCACCAACAAACAAAACCGGCTCGCCCGTTTTACCCGGACGAAATGCATTCATTATCGCTTTGGTGTCTCCCGCCCGCTCACGGTTATCTTCAAAAGTCTGCCAGAACAAAATCCAGGGATCGAGCAAAATTTCGGAATCATTTTCCTTTGTTTTCACCCGGAATACAAAATGAGAATGGTTGTGCGCGCCGACATGCACGCCCGATCCGTCGGAGTACAATGCGCCCGCGGGAATGGGCGTATGTTCGGGAACGCGCAGATTAAGCATGTGGTGGTTTTGAATGCTCCACACATCGCCATTTTCCCAGGTATGATTACCCCGCCAGCGGTTGTTGTTATCGCCTTTCTCAAGACTGAATACAAAATAATGATCGTCGATCGGGAAAGGCGTGAAATGCGGCGTCCCGGCAGGTTTGTTCAGATCCAGTCCGCCGTGCAGCTCAAAACCATTGTACGCGCCCAGCCAGCAATCGTCGGCATTATAGCTGTCAGAAATCCGGATGAGATTTTCGCTTAATGGAAACATCGGATACAGTCTTGATGGTGCAATGCGTTTGGTCATATCGGCCACGGCAAAGCGGGCATGCTTTTTCGGGACGGATTCACTGCTCTTCCCGCCATGTTCGTCCTTGATGATTTGCCCGATGGTATTCACGCCGTCAAACCAGATCCGCATTCCGTTGATCACGTAAGGCTCGTAAAAGCTCTCCTGCGAACCCACATACCGCTCCATTTTCATCAGATGCCCATCCATCAGCACCTGGCAGGTAAAATGATAAAGCGTCGCGCCGCCTGGCTGGTCTGCCCGGAGTTTGCCCAGATTCGTCATAATAATGTCAGAAGAGATCTCTTTCAAAACCATCGTCCGCACTTCTCCATTTTGGAGCACAAACTTCAATGTGTCCTCCTTGTTCATTTCCACGGGCGTCAGTGTGGCCTTTGCCTTGCGGTGAATGGTTTCGCCCATTGCCTGAATTCCAAAAAGCAGAAATAAAACAATTGGTATTCGCGAAATGCAATTCACTGAATAAGGGAAGTTTAATGTTAGTTTGTGCTCCATTCTATTCTAAATCTTTCAAATTGACTTAATTAAAATGCCTATTTATTTACTTGTGTTGGTTCAAATAAATCAGGTAATGGATTAGGCGTATTTGCATTGGAATTGATTTCATTTTGTCCGTAGAAAAATCTTTCGGGCAAACGGTTCCCGGTTGCAGGTGTGAGTTTGATACCTACATCTTCCTTTCTGGTCCTTCTGATATCATTAAAACCGATCAGCCGGATGTAAAAAGTGACATACCTTTCTTCCAGAATTTCCGCAAAAAGCGCTTTGTTTTTGTCCAGCGCGCCAATATGGTTCATTCCGCCTGCCAGGAAATCAGCCTCCGTGTACGGTTCATATTTAAATGTGTATTTCGAGCGATAAGTCGGGTCAATGTATCCGCCTGATTTCATGAATGCGCGGAAATTATTAAGATGTCCGAGTGCTGCGGCAAAATCCGGTTTACGCGCCGCAGCTTCGGCCAGGATCAGCAGGTTCTCCTCGTAAGTAACCATCGGCGCAGGCGCATTCATGGCAATTGCGCCATTTAATGTATCGCCGCGGGCTACGGAAAGGTAATTCGGCTCGATTTCGCCTGTAATGCCTTTGGTACCCAGATTGACATAGTAAAAGTTAAAGCGCGCGGTTTCATCCGTTTTCGCATTGCCGCGATAGGTTGGTGATTTAGGATCAAGAAGAGTGGTCAGATAAGCATTTCTCGCACTTACATCGCCTGCGCGTTCCTCAACATTATGCAAATAGTAGCGGTTGCGCGTGCCCGCCGTGGCCGTATGCGGACCAAGTAACGAGCCGGCCGGACTGGCAATTCCCTTTAAAGCCTCGCTGTACGCTTTGTCATACTCCCTGGTTTCCAGGTACATTCTGGCCTTCAGGGTATGCGCCACTGCGATCCATTTGGCAGCGTCGCCGTCAAAGAAAATGTCAGACTTGCTCCTTACCGCTCCGGTACCAGTTTCCAGCGCAACGATTCCTTCGTCCAGCAATTTTTGCACACCCGCATATACCTGAACCTGAGGATCAAAGGCCGGATTTGGAAACCGCTGCGGATCGCCGAACTGCGAAAACGGAACATCGCCGTAAAGCGCCGCCGCAGCGCCCATTACATAAGCCTGTACCACCCGGGAAATGCCAATCCCGCGCTGGTTACCTACCGCGGTATATTTTTCAATTGCTCTTTCGAGCTGAATGTAGGTTTGGTTGTAAATGTAAGTCCACGCATCGTCGGTTTCCACGGCGGTGTACTGGTAATTCTGGTAGTTCAGATACTGCCGCTGAATGCCCGTCATGTAACCCGACCACATATTGGAAATGATTGCGATCCGCGATCCATTGAAGTTGATCGCAGCCACCTGCGCGCCGGTCAGCATCATATCCGCCGGGGCGTCAGTGACATTGTTCGGGTCCACATTCATGTCTTTTACAAAACTCGAACAGGATGTGGCATATACAAAAACAGCAGTTATGACAAAATGAAATAGTCTTTTCATGATATAACTATTTAGTAGTTAATAAGTAAAGAGAATAAATAGGATCTGGTGCCGGGATTGTCGAAATAATCCAGTCCACGTCCCAGCGACACCTGCGTGTGATTGGAATCCGGGTCAATACCGCGCACGCCGGTCCACAAAAACAGGTTTCGCCCCGACAATCTGAATTCTACAGATTGCAGTCTGGTCGCTTTCCGGAAGCGCTCGTTTTGCAAAGTGTAACCGAGTGAAAGTTCTCTCAAACGCGTCCAGCTTCCGTCCACTACAAACTGCTCTTTTAACCCGCTGAAACCGCCGCCCAAAGTCGTGTAATACGACTCGTCGAGCAGCACTTCTCCCGCGCCGAGGTCGGCGATATTTCCCCTCACCGTCGTTCCGGCAGGTATCACCGTTCCTCTGAAATTTTTCAAATCTTTGGTCAAAGTCACTTCCCTGCCCACATCTTCGTGCGTGCCGTGCGAGTACATCACACCGCGCGTTCCCTCGAAAAAGTCGCCGCCCTGGAAAGTTTCAAAGAGTAGTCCGAGCGAGAAGGATTTGTAAGAAAGATTAGCCCCGAAACCACCGCGCCAGTCCGGGTTCGGATCACCGATTTTGGCATTGACTGCATTCACAGTAGGAAAACCATTGGCATCGAAAATCTTGTTGCCCTGGTCGTCGCGGGCATACTGTCCGCCCATAAAAACGCCCACCGGCTGCCCTTCAAGCGCATTGATCGTCATATATCCGCTGATCCCGCCCACTTGCACGGCCGTCGCGCCTGCCAGGTCGGTGACGAGGCTGCGATTTCGGTTCAGGTTGAAATTGAGTGAAAGTGTCAGGTCTTTTTTCCTGAAAATGTCGTAGTTCAGGTCAAAGTCGATACCCTTGTTCTGCATGGTTCCGGCATTCTGGTACGCGCTGGAAAAGCCCGTGGAATTGGGTGTCGGCACGGACAAAAGCAGATCGCTTGTTTTGTTTTTGTAGTAGGTGATCTCCGTTCTCAGCCTGTTTCCCAAAAAACGCAGGTCCGCGCCTACTTCATATTCCGTTTTTCTTTCGGGACGAAGCTGATCGTTTCCAAAATTGGCGCTTTGCAGGTATGATCCGTTTCCATAGAGCGAGTTACCAGGTACAAACAGCGTTCTGGTCCGGTAAGGCGCCGGCTGCGAACCTACTATCCCATAAGAAGCCCTGATTTTACCAAAAGACAACCAATTGGTTTTTTCAAAAAACTTCATTTTCGTAAACTGCCAGGCCACGTCGCCCGACGGATAATAGAAAGTATTTTCAGAAGCTTCGCCGAAAGTCGAAGCCGCTTCGCCCGCAAACGAAAAATTGAAGAACAGAGCGTCATAAACTGACAAGCCCAAAACTGAATAAGCCCGCGCGCTCCGGATGTTGGTCTTGCTGTTATTCGGATTTTTGTTGAGTGTCAATGCATTCGAGAAATTCCAGGGACCGTCGGCGATCAGGAAGTCGGTCATTTCGCCGCCTAGTTCTGCGTATTTCCGGTCATTCAGATTAAAACCTGCAATCAGGTTTGCAGAAAAATTAGGACCGAAATTGTGCGAATACCTGCCGATCAGATCATAATTCAGCTGGTTTTCCAGGATGTTCGTTTCACCATATCTGCCATTTAAATTCACCGCATCAGCCTGGGCGGAATTCACTGGAAAATAGGTTTGGCGCACGTCAGAAGCATTGTCTATCCCGAATCTGTTAATAATGTCCAGACCTTTAAACGGTGTGATCGTCAGTTCGGCACTACCAATGAAACGATTCACGGCATTCGGATTTTTTTGCTCAATCATCGTCCACAACGGATTGTTATACACCGGATTAGAGCTGTTCCCCAGGTAATTCCGGTACGAACGCTGACGGTTTACGATCGGTGCGGCATTAGGGCCGCTGTAATAATTCCCTTTGTAGTCGGTAATGTCAAAATCGGGCGTCATCCGGTAATAGCCGAGCAGCATCCCCGCTGTATTATTCGACCGCTGCACACGCTCGGAGCGGATGATGGCGTAGGAAGCGTGCGTAGAAAGTTTGATAATTTCATTCAGCTTGCTTTCAATGTTCAGCCGGATCGTGCTGCGTCTGTAATCGCTGTTTTCGCGGAAAACACCTTTTTGATATACATCACTTAAACTGAACAGATAATTGGAATTGGCACCGCCGCCGCTCAGGCTCAGACTATTATCAAACGCATAGCCATTCCTGAAAATCGCATCAAATTGTTTGTCAGCAAAAACGTCCTGTGAATTCTTTTTGATAATAGGGTAATACCTTTGTCCCGTCTGGTAACCTTCGAAGAACTCGCCGGATTGGTTTACTTCATCTGCGCCGCCCGCACGCGCTGCAATTTTATCACCCCAGGCATTCCCGGAAGCCGGATTAAACTTTCCCTGGTCGCCCTGACCAAATGCAGTTTGTCGCTGGTGATAGCGATTGATTTCATCCATCGAATAGCTCGATTTGAATGAAATCTTCATTTTATCATTGTAAGAACCGTTTTTAGTCGTGATTACGATCACCCCATTGGCAGCCCGCGATCCCCAGAGCGCCGCTGCCGAGGCGCCTTTCAGAACCTGTACAGAAGCAATGTCGTCGGGATTAATGTCATTCACCCGCGACTGCTGCACCACGCCGCGGATGTTCGTCCCGCCGTGCACGGAGCTGTTTATAGGTACGCCGTCGACAATGTAAAGCGGCTGCGAAGAGCCCGATAACGTACTCGCCCCGCGGATCTGGACAAAAGAGCCACCGCCTGGGTCACTGCCGGAAGACCTGCCGATAAATACCCCCGACGCTTTTCCAGCCAGTTTGTTGAGCAAGCTCGTTTCGCCTGACGCAGCAATGCTTTTATCGGTGATTTTTGAACTGGTAGAACCCAGCTTGTCAGCCGATTCTTTAAAACCCAGCGCGGTGACCACCACTGCATCGAGCATTTTAATGTCCGAAGCCAGTACGATATTGAATGTAGTCTGACTACCGACAGCCACTTCTTTGTTGACATATCCCACATAGGAAAATATCAGCGTCGCATTTTCGTCAGTAACGGCAATTTCAAAGTCGCCGTTTGCATTTGTCAGCGTGCCGCGCTGCGAACCTTTCAGCATTACGCTCACGCCCGGAAGCACTTCTCCGGCCTCATCTTTGACAGTACCACGTATATCTCTTTCCAGCAACCGCATGCTGCTTTGCGCATTCGCTTCCGCTGCATTTTCCTGTTTAGGCGGAAATGCTTTTTGTAGAATGATCTGCCGGCCTTGTAGCTTGTAACGGATGCCCGCTTTTGTCAGCAGCTCGTCCAGCACACCCGAGAGCGGCTGCTGATGAGCTGTTAATGTCACTTTCTGATCAGGCGTGATCAGGTTGGAAGAATAGGTAAAATGCACGTCCGCCAGTTTCTGGATCTGGTTCAGCACACTCCTGAGTCCTTCATTTTCTGCCTGAATAGATATTTTCTGCGTCAATGCACTTTGAGCATCAGCCGTTTTGGCGAAGCTAACGCCTGTAAACAGAAAGATCAATAAAAGCTGATGTAACGATAATTTCATAATTCGACCTGCCAGCCAAAGTGTTTGTCTGCGCTTTTTCATAGTTTTGATCGTTTTGTCGGAACTTGATATGGGTTGAAGGCAAAATAATCCCGGTCATCTTC
>NZ_JBHYGF010000129.1:0-10010 GCF_051859145.1 Dyadobacter sp. | reverse complement strand
GTTTCGGTGCCGGTAGGTACCACCAGCAAAATACCACCGCGTTCGTGGGCGCGCATGGAAACCGCCAGTTGTACCAGCAGGTTTGGCGAATCGTTCCACATATTCGGAGAACGAAAACCCATCATGGAATTTACCACCGACGGGCAGTCTCTTACTTTGGCACTTTCTTCATTCACTATTTTCACCTGGTCTCCTTTGAGCACAGCCACATTGACGAACTTACCAAAGCCATCGACGCGCCGGTGCTTGATCACCAGCATGCCCGGCTCTATCACTTCGAGTACAAAGCACAAGCCCGGGATTACGCGGGTAGTACCCCAGATGCGCAGCTCCCCTCCTTCTGTCCAGACACCCAAATGAATGCCCGAACGCTCCACGGCGGGCGCGAGCTTGGTAAGTGTACTGGCTGAAAGCGGCAACGTTTCTGCAAAAATAAGCGGGTGCTCAGCGTCGCTGGGCGGCAGGTATGCAATCGAAACTTTCGGTGACCTCCCCTCTTCTTTCCGTAAGCTCGCCCAAAATGTTGTGTCGACAATTGCTTCTATGGTCTTGCGGTCCGGCTTTGGCGCGAGGTCCTGCTCGTAGTACCTGCTTACCGCACTGTGGTGTTTTTCAAAGTGGCTGACAACTTGCTCTGCGATCTCACGGGCAGCTTTATAGGTAGTCGTCGGATATAACTCGCTTGCGTCGAAAGTGAATTCGGTATTCAGCATTGTGAAAGGATTAGACAGTCGGAGAAAAAGTGAAAGTTCCGGAGAGAACCTCGGTTTAGTACAAGAAACAAAGACGGCTTTGAAAAAGTTAGATCACGAAAAAAATTAAGGAATGTTTTGTTGGATCATGCAACCATTGAGTATTTTTTTTCACACATTATAAAAAAGAAGTACCCCAGGTTAGAAGTTTTTAATGATTGAGGCTGAGGTTATTCACTCAAAAAGATACCGCATAATCAATATTTTCCTGAAAAATATAACGTGCGCTTCCAACCAATTTACTTTTGACAGGATCATAGCAATATAAGCCGATCTGTTAGCCATGAAAATTTAAATTTTTGCTTTACCAGTATGATTAACGTCCTAGATTATCGAACTTGCCTGCATCAAACCCCCTTCTTTTCTCGTATTTTAAATCAAAGCAGTTAAAATTAAATTTTGTAATTGAAAAATACAGAAACAGTCTTTTGGAAAGTCTTACGCACAAATCCTGCCGGCTTTTCGTCCATCTCTCCTCGTACAAAGTTTTTAAGTAAGCGTTCGTAGTTCATTATTAAAGACTACTATTTTAAAAATTCAACGATATCAAGTGAACGCGTATATAGTTTTCGTGAGTTGGCGTGATTTACAGTTTAATGGTTCAATTATTTAGTGCAAGTGTGTGACTTGTCGAATACAATGAAATAAAGAAGAGGTCGTTTCAACTGGAACCCAGATTCATCCATCAACATAAAAAACTCGCTATCGAAACACTACTACGCTACACTAAAACTGTAAATTAATGAAAAGCATCTCCGTAGTAATTCCGAATTTTAACGGAAGGCACTTGTTCGAAAAATATTTCGAGACCAATTATAAAATCCTGAAAGGACTAGGGCCGGAGGTACAAATCATCGTTGTTGACGATGCATCTACAGACGACTCGGTTGCCTACCTGGAACAACACTACGGTGACAATATCACGATCATCCGTAAGGAAAAAAACTCAGGTTTTGCTAATACCTGTAATCTGGGTATCAGAAAAGCGGGCAATGATTTAATTTTCCTTCTGAACACCGACGTGACGCTTGAAGAAGGTTATTTTGAAAAGCTATATAAGTACTTCGAGCTTGAAGATACCTTCGGTGTAATGGGCCGGATTATCGGAATGGAAGATGATAACATCCTCGATGCCGCCCGCTCTCCCAAGATCCTGGGCCGGAAAATAAAGCCAAGCAATTTCTTCTATTTACAGGATTCCGATACACTTACTCCTACGTTTTACCTTTCAGGCGCCATTGCATTGATGGACACGCGCAAATTGAAAGCGATCAACGGATTTAACGAAATGTTTAATCCCTATTACGGAGAAGATCAGGAAATGTCCATCCGCGCGTGGAGACTGGGCTGGAAATGCTACTACGAACACAATGCAGTATGCCGCCACGAGGTATCTGCAACAACAAAAGGCCACAAGGATGCATATTCGGTCAAAAGGATTTATTTCCGCAACCGCTATTACATGCACCACCTCCACCTGCACGGTCTGGATCTGAACCTTTATCACTTACAGGTAATCCTCAGCGATGTGCTGCCGAGTCTGCTTACATTTCAGTTTTACAAAGCGGAAGCCTACCTGGATTTCCTGCGCAATATGAATGAACTGAAAATGAGAAAACGTGCATTCAAACGGCAGATGAAAGTGCACAAATCCAACATCGGCATTATCGATGTCATCGAAAACATACAGTACATGCTTAAATACAAGCAGGTTGTTAAATTGTAACCTGGGCTAGTACTTTTAAAAGGATAAGCATTAATTTGCATCCTCAACCGGAAACTTCTCAGTTTCCGGCTATTTTACTTTCGGGTGTACGCAATGTACACCATCCATTAAAGAATGAAAACATACTTCCGATTACTGTCATTTGCACAGCCAATTGCCAGATTTGCATTTCCTTACATTATCTGCACAGTCCTTGGTGTCATATTCAACACGCTAAACCTTGCCCTGCTGGCGCCTCTGCTCAGCACTTTATTCAATAATAATGATGAAGGTACCGCGCTGATTGCCAGGCCGGACAGCTGGTTTGACGTTCCTACTGCTCTTAACTACTTTGCCCAGCAGGCTAATCTGGAATACGGCCCACACGGTGCATTGCGCATTGTTTGCGGTGTGATCGTAATCTCGGTTCTTCTTTCCAATATCTTCAAGTACTTCTCGCAGCGGATCATGGAAAACCTGCGTATCCATACGCTGCTGAACCTGCGCAAGACAGTTTTCGACCACGTCATGAACCTGCATGTAGGCTATTTCAGCAATCAGCGAAAAGGCGATATTATATCGAAAATTGCGTCAGACGTACAGGTAGTGCAATTCTCTGTTACCGGTACTTTGCAGGTTGTTTTCAAAGAGCCACTGCAATTGATCGCTTACATTTTCATGCTATTTGCGACTTCCGTCAAGCTGACTTTGTTCGCGATTCTGGTTATCCCAGTTTCTGCCTTTCTGATCTCAAAAATTGTAAAACGCCTGAAAGAGCAGGCTGCATTGGCGCAGCATTATTTTGGTCTGATGATCAGCTACCTCGACGAAGCGCTTACCGGTGTGAAGATCATCAAAGCCTTCAACGCGACAGAGCAGATCAAAGAGAAATTCCATAGTGAAAACGTACGGTATTCGGAGCTTGGACGAAAAATGGCGCGCAGGCAGCAGCTGAGCTCTCCGGTGTCCGAATTCCTGGGTGTAGGTATGGTGGCCATTATCGTTCTCTACGGCGGTTCCCTGATCCTTGACAACCAGTCTGATCTGAGCGTCTCCAAGTTCGTCGCGTACATTGCGCTATTTTCTCAGGTAATGCGGCCCGCAAAGGCGATTACCGATTCATTCAGTACCATTCATGCAGGAATTGCCGCAGGTGAGCGCGTCTTGGAATTGATTGACGAAAAACCTGAAATCAACGACGCGCCAGATGCGATTGATCTGAAAGAGTTTAAAGAGGCGATCAAACTTGAAGACCTTTCCTTCTCCTATCCTGCCCGGCCCGTTTTGAACTCCATCAATGTGACGATCCCGAAAGGAAAAACGGTGGCACTCGTGGGACCTTCGGGAGGCGGTAAATCGACTTTAATGGACTTGCTCCCAAGATTTATAGAAGCACAATCCGGCAGAGTTACACTCGACGGTATCGACGTCCGAAAAATCAAACAGGAATCCCTTTGGGCGCTTTTCGGGTTAGTTAACCAGGAATCGATGCTTTTCAACGATACGATTTTCCAGAACATCGCATTCGGAAATCCGGACGCTACCATGGAGCAAGTGGAAGCCGCTGCGCGCGTGGCCAATGCACACGAATTCATCATGGATACGGAGCACGGATATTACAGTAACATCGGCGACAGAGGTATGAAACTGTCGGGCGGACAGAAGCAGCGGATCTGCATTGCCCGGGCTGTATTAAAAAATCCTCCTATTATGCTTTTGGATGAGGCTACCTCGGCACTGGATACCGAGTCTGAAAAGCTGGTACAGGAAGCATTGAACAACCTGATGAAAAACCGGACTTCACTGGTAATCGCGCACAGGTTGAGCACAATCCAGAATGCGGATATGATTTTGGTGCTGGATCAGGGGCAAGTTGTTGAACAGGGAAATCACTCGGAGCTCATCGCACACGAAGGGCTTTACAAACGACTGATTGACATGCAGACTTTTAACGAGTAGTTTAATAGTAACCAATTATGTTTAAAAAGAGAAATCTGGTTTCCCGGCTTTGGCTGAAACATACGGACAAAATCCGCTATAAACAGTATAAGTGGGAGCTGCGGAACCAGAAGCAACTGGCTTTTGCCAACTTCATAACAGACGCAGAAAAACTGACAAGCCCGGCAAAGATCATCAATTTCGCAAAACAGAACGGGAAGATCCGGCTGAGCCACAGCGGCAATGCAGGTGACGTAATATATGCATTGCCTACCATTGAAGCAATCCGTAAACTGACAGGTGCACGCATTGAACTTTACCTGCGACTCGGCCAGCCGCTGATCTTGTCTGGCTACAACACACACCCGCTGGGCAACGTAATGCTGAATGAGAAAATGGCAGAAATGCTCATCAAACTACTCCGGCCGCAACGATACATTGATCATATTGATATACATACCGATCAAACGATCGACATAGACCTGGATTACTTCCGCGCTGGCGGGATCCCGCTTGACAAAGGAAATATCGCACGCTGGTGCAGCTACCTTACCGGCGTAAATCCGGTGCTCTGGAAACCCTGGCTTGAAGTTGAACCGGACAGAAGCTACGAGAACAGCATCGTAATGGCAAGAAGCGAGCGGTACCGGAACTATACGATCAACTACAAATTCATGAACCAGTATGCTGATATCGTATTTATCGGCGTGGAATCTGAATACAAGGATATCAAGAAGACGATACCGAATATCCGCTGGGTGCAGGTGGATGATTTCATGCAAATGGCGGAGATTATCGCTGGTTGCAAGTTTTTCATCGGTAACCAGTCTTTCCCCTACTCCATTGCCGAGGGCTTGAAAGTTCCGCGCATTCTGGAAACATCATTTGAGGTAATTAATGTAGTGCCGGAGGGAAATGACGGATTTGATTTCTTTTTCCAGGAACACCTGGAATCGCTCGTGAGCACGCTCAACAACCCGAAGCAGCAGGAAAAAACAATTTAGGTACAGTCCCCGGAAAGTACCAGCCTACTCAAAGTCCTCAACGAATGAATCGTCCCGGAAACGTGGTAGTGGTGGTGCCCATTTACAAAACCACGCTGACGAATTATGAAGAAATTTCATTGCAGCAATGCGCGCGCGTGCTCGGCAACTACCCCATTATTGCTGTAAAACCGGAAAACCTGAACCTAGATCCCCTGCCCGGCAACGCAGTTTTCAAAGAGGCAATCAGTTTTGATCCTTCCTACTTTTCAGGAATACAAGGTTATAACCGGCTTATGATGAGCCAGGAGTTTTATGCCAAATTCCTTGAATACGAATTCATTCTCATTCACCAGCTTGACGCTTTTGTTTTCCAGGACGAACTAACCAAATGGTGCCAGAGCGGCTACGATTACATTGGTGCCCCCTGGCCCAAGCACCTGGAAGAGCCGGACATTATTAAAGCGCTCAAAACCAAGGCAATTACCTTTTACCACCAGTGGCGCAACATCCAGGAAGATGGACTACCGCACCCGCGCCAGTTTGATAACCAGGTGGGAAATGGCGGCTTTTCGCTGCGTAGGGTGCACAAATTTCATCGCATTGCGGGAGAAATGCGGGAGAAGATAGAAGCTTATCATCAGCGGACGGAGCACCAGTTTCACGAAGATGTGTTCTGGAGTATCGAAACAAACCGCGGGATCCCGCAGCTACGCATTCCCGAGTACAAGAAAGCGTATCAGTTTTCCATTGAAAATAATCCTGAGCGCGGCGTACGGTTCAACAAAGGTAAGCTCCCGTTTGGCTGTCACTCCTGGGACCATCATCTCGAGTTCTGGAAACCGTATATTGAAGCTTTCGGCTACAAGCTGGACTGATTTAAAGCCGCTTTTTCCAGACTCTCCAAAGATCTGCATACAACTTATACCATTTGCCTCCCGCAAAAATCCGCGACTTACGTGCTTTCCAGAGAATGCCAGCCAGGCGCTTGTAAGAACTTCCCTGGTCCAGTTGCCTGTTATGAAAAGCTTTGAATGCCCTCCGTTCGTAACGTAACAACTGAGACTCGTCCAACCCGTCTGTATTCACCGGTAAAATAGTGCTCCACTTTTCATGCACTTTCAGTATTGCCTCTTCCCAGTCTTTGGAAAATGCACCTTCGGAAAAGTGCCGCAGCAGAATTTCGTAGGTGACCGCCACTTCGTAGTTGGTACCTATTGCGAGTGAAAGATCAATGTCGTAGGCATGAAAGCCGGTTAGCAGCTTATCATCAAACGGATATTGTTCAGCAATGGACTTGCGGGTGCACATCCAGCAACCGTCTATACTTGCTACTTTCGACAATTTCTCGTTGCGCGGATTCCGGTAATCAAGGAATTCTTCTTTGCCGGAATATTTAAATCCCTGTAACAGGTTGCAGTAAAATGCTCCATTCAGTTCAAGATCTGCATTGTACCAACTGGAAGGCACAACAGACTTATACCCTCCTCCTGCAACGCCCAGCAAACCCAATTGTGCATTACCATCGAAAATAGACACGAGCTTCTGTCCCCAGTTCGCTGTAATCATTTCGATATCTTCATGCATGAAACAAATAATTTCATAGCGCGCCTGTCTGGTGCCCATGTTGTATATCTCGCAAATACCTTTTCTTAATACGTTATTGTCAAAAGCAAGGATTTCAAAAGGTACCCCGATGGTATTCTCTATACTTTGCTTCACCCGGGAGAGATCTTCCGGATTTACTGAACATATTACGATTGAAATCATTGCCTGCTGGTCTGGCGGATTGTGTTGGAAGTAAGTCCAAAATTAACGCTTTAAGTAGATCGTCCCCTACGCATGTTTTATAAACTAATTCCAATTCAACAGATCCAGATGAAACGTTTGCTCTTCCTTGTACTCCTTTTTACTGCTCAGGACGCTTTTTGTCAACTCAAACTCGCCCGCTTGTTCTCCGATCACGTCGTATTGCAACGCCAAAAACCAATTCCGGTTTGGGGCTGGTCGAAGCCGGGAGAAAAGGTCAAAGTAACCCTTGCTGGCCAGACTTCGGAGGGCAAAGCCGATGCGTCGGGTAAGTGGCAGGTCAGCTTCAAGCCCATCGAGGCAGGCGGCCCGCATACTATGCAGGTAACTGGTAAGTCCGGCAATGTAGTGGTCAATGACATTCTCATCGGAGAAGTCTGGCTTTGCTCGGGGCAGTCCAACATGGAATGGCCGGTTAGAGCTGCTAAGAATTATGAGGAAGAAAAGAAAGACGCCGAGTATCCTCAAATCCGCCATTTCCGGGTTGATCACCAGGTTTCCATGCAGCCGGAAAAAGATCTGAATGCGGGCGAATGGCAAATAGCTAACGCTGAGACAGTCGGCGCATTCTCTGCTATCGGATTTTTCTTTGCGCGTGAAATCAATAAAAAGCTGAACATACCGGTCGGCATTCTGCATTCTTCCTGGGGCGGCTCGCAGATCGAAGGCTGGATCAGTAAAGAAGCGATGCTCGAAGACGAAGAGCTGAAAAACTATGTGGCGACGATGCCAAAAACCTGGGAACAGGCGGACGTGGTCATGGACGCAAAGCTTCGCAAGCAGCTGTTCAAAAGCGCCTCTGTTTCGCCTTCGGCAGATGATGAAAAAAAATATATAACAGGCAATGCGGATTTCAGTTCCTGGCAAAAGACAGCAGATGCTGTCGGACAATGGGACTGGAAAGGTTCACAGGGATTTCGCGGCAAAGGTTATATGGCGAAAGAAGTGGACATCGCTTCGGATATTACAGCACAGCCTACTACCCTTTCCTTACCTGAAAATGATAGTCCGAACCAGATCTACATCAATGGAAAACTGGTGTACGAAGGTGAGATGAAAGGAACCAGGAAGATCAGCATTCCCGCAAATACCTGGAAAGCCGGGAAAAACCAGCTCGTGATTAGAATGGGCAATATGGTTGGACAATCATGGTTTGGACCCGGCTTCATGGGCTCGGCAAATGACCTGTACCTTGAAGCAGGATCAGGCAAAATAAACATGGCGAAAGATTGGTATTTCATGCCCTCATTTGCTGAAAAACACGAATACGCACATCTGGTCAATAATGTTGGCACTACCATTTACAATGCGATGATCGAGCCGCTGATCCCGTTTGCGATCCGCGGTACATTGTGGTACCAGGGCGAAACGAATGCACCCCGCGCCTACCAATACAGAAAATCGTTTCCGCTCATGATCAATGACTGGCGCAAGCGCTGGAAGGATGATTTTTCTTTTTACTGGGTACAGCTTTCCAGCTTTGGAAGTGAAAACGATAGTAACCAGGGCAGTGCCTGGGCTGAATTGCGCGAGGCGCAGAATATGACATTGAGCCTGCCCAAAACAGGGATGGCGGTATCAACTGACGTTGGAAATCCAAAAGATATTCACCCGACGAACAAACAGGACGTAGCCCACCGCCTCGCGACCAATGCGCTTAAACTTGATTACGGACAGAACATCCCCTACGCTTCTCCCATTTTCGACAAGGTTGTTTTCAATGACAAAAATGTGCAGGTCACTTTCAGGAATGCAGAAAACGGTTTGATGACGCGTGATAAATATGGTTATGTGAAAGGCTTTGAAATTGCCGGAGAAGACAAGGTGTTCCATTTCGCGCAGGCGGTGATTGAAGGGGATAAAGTAATCGTTTCCAATCCGACCAACAGTAAGCCAGTCTCAGTGAGATATGCCTGGTCCGACGCACCGGAAGATGCTAATCTGTACAGCAAAGACGGTTTTCCCGTGAGTGCATTCAGGAGTGATGATTGGAAGGGGCAGACGGTAGGGGTTGGGTTTGAGTGAATGACTGAATGCGTGAATGACTGAATGAGTGAATGACTGAATACCCTATGTCAAAATGATAGAATCAATTACCAAGAAATTTCTGTGGGTTGCTGTTTTTTCTTTATCTGTTTTTATCAGTTCCCGTTCTCTTTTTATTGAAGGTCCGGGAGATGAAAAAGAATGGCGGGAATACCTGGGTGGGCCGGATCGGAACCATTATTCTTCGCTTACCCAGATCAATCCTGGCAACGTGAAGCAGTTGCAGGTAGCGTGGACTTACTCCATGCCGGATTCCGGTCAGACGCAGGTTAACCCGATTGTAGTAGATGGTGTTTTGTATGGGGTAACTTCTACCGTGCAGGCTTTTGCATTGGATGCATTTACCGGAAAACAGCTTTGGATTTTTGGTGATAAATCAAAAAATGGCTCCAACACAAGTCGCGGACTTACCTATTGGAGCGAGGGAGAAGATAAGCGAATCCTGCACGCGATGGGCGAATTCCTGTATGCGCTGGATGCAAAAACGGGTAAACCCATTCAGACTTTCGGAGAAAATGGACGCATTGACCTGCACACCGGACTACCCGAGATAGCTGCTAAAAAGTACATGGTTTCAAATACTCCCGGGACCATTTTTGAAGACCTGATCATCATGCCGCTTCGCCTTTCAGAAGAATCCGATGCGGCACCCGGCGACCTGCGCGCATTTAATGTGCGTACCGGCAAGCTCGTCTGGACTTTCCATACAATTCCATATCCTGGTGAATTTGGCTACGAATCCTTCCCGCCTGATGCTTACAAAAACACCTATACCGG
>NZ_JBHYGF010000128.1:0-10025 GCF_051859145.1 Dyadobacter sp. | reverse complement strand
AATTGTATGCATTCCGGGCGGTCTGGCTTACGTCAAGGTATACCAATGCACAGTCCAGCTTCGAGGCTAGCCGCGCTGCACCGGGTTGAAAGAAGGTTTTCTGGTTTAGAAAATGAATACAATGCTCACCTGGTTTTTCGGGGCGCTGGTCGGCGATGGTAATGAAGATAGCAGGCTGCTTCTCCCTGCGTTGCAACACAAAGCGGTACCAGTCGCGTTTTGCGATCAGCTGCACGCCAAACCGGCTGCGCATCTGCATGAATGCTTTATCAATCCACTGGTTTGTTACCGGTGAGTACGCCGCGAAAACCTCGCAGCCAGTCAATGCAGGCAATAAATGCAGGTACTCCCAATTGCCAACATGCGAAGCGACGAGTACAATGGATTTCTGTTCGCGAAGGAGCTTTTGGATCAGGTTGATGTTTTCAAACCGGGTCAATGCACGCAGCTGGCGATCTGTCAAATGAGCTATTAAAAGCGACTCTGCAATCAGGTCTGCGAGGTGTCTGAAATAGCTGTGTGCAGTTTGTTTGATCTGATCCGCACTAAGTTCAGGAAAACTGGCCGCCAGGTTGTCAAAGACCACTTTCCTGCGATAATGCCAGATTTTGCTCAGAACGAAGAAAAGAATGCCTGATAGAGTGCGGCAGAAAATAAGGGCCAGCCCGAGACCAATGCGCTCCCAGATTGACAAATGCTGTAAGTTGCTCAATGTAATGTATTTGAAAGTGAGATTTCAGATACATACACGCGCGCTGGTATTCACTGCGGGCCCGGCAGAAAGCAGTTTTGCGATGTATGTGACATACCGACAACTTGCTCTGCCTTTACCCTTGATTTTTTGAGTACTTACCTGTTGTAAATTGCACAGCGGGCTTGTACATCATTGAGCATCAGCCCTTAAAAATAAAATAAACAGCTGCAACAAGCAGTGCAAAACCGATCAGGTGGTTGGTGGTGAATTGGGTATTCTTAAAAAACACGGTTGAGAAAATCATAAAAACGATCAGGGTGATTACTTCCTGGATAATTTTCAGCTGCACAAGGGAAAACGGTCCGCCCGTTTCGGAAGAGCCGATGCGGTTGGCAGGTACCTGAAAGCAGTACTCGAAAAAAGCTAGTCCCCAGCTCAGCAGAATGATCATATACAGCGGAGTTGAACTATGCCCGCCTTCTTTGTTGAAAAATTTGAGGTGACCATACCAGGCCAGCGTCATAAAAGCATTGGACAAGAAAAGCAATGCGATGGTTGAGAAGTATTTCATAGAATAAAGAAACCCTGCCCACGCGAAATTTCAAAATGTAAGGCAGCAAAAAAGGCCGGCATTCACGCCGGCCCTTTTGAAACCTGAAAAGCCTACTTCTCGTTAACCGGCTTTTGCATCTCGTTGATCTGGTGGGCTACCATCGGATCGCTCATAAAGTTGCTCAAACCCATCTGTACCTTGTTTTTCAACCCCGATATCACCTTATCTCTTCCCTCCATCAATGCCTCGTAACCGTCTTTGGCTACTTCTGCCGGATCGGCCATGCTATCGGGGTCTTGCACAGCTTTACTGTCGTTCATATCGGCTTTGTTGAAAAAGTCCGTATCCGTAACGCCCGGCAGCAATGCGGTCATCGTCACATTGGTATCCTTGATCTCGTACCTTACCGCTTCTGTGAAAGATAACACGAAAGCCTTTGTTCCGTGGTACACTGCCTGCCACGGTCCCGGCGTTTTGCTGGCGATCGAGGCCAGGTTGAGTATCCGGCCTGAGTCGCGCGCGAGCATATCTTGAAGGAAAAGCTTCGTGGTAATAACCGTCGCGGCGATATTCAGGTCTACGATTTTCAATTCACGATCGAGTTCGTTGTCCTGAAATTTACCATATACACCCTGCCCGGCATTATTGACGAGAAAGTCGATCTGCAAACCTCTGCTTTTCACCACGTCATACAGTTCCATTGCCTGCTCTCTCTCAAATAAATCCTTGGCGATTGTGACGATCTCCACATGGTACTGCGCAAATTCCGCTGCGGTGGCATCAAGCTCCTGCTGGTCTCTCGCAACAAGCACCAGCTTGTACTGGTCTTTCGCGAACAACCGCGCCAATTCCAGACCTATGCCGCTGGTGGCGCCGGTGATCAATGCATAATTTTTAGTTGCTGACATGATTTCATTGTTTGTTGATTAAGCCGCCCTTGTTAAAAAGTTATGCCATTGATCCACAATTCAGCTGTCTATTTTTGAGCAGGTACCCGATGAGTTTGAAAGAATTAGTCGTAATTTTCAGAACAATTAACCTGCAAATAATTCTATTTGAAAAAACATATACTCCTCGCTTTCCTGTGCTTTCTGCAAGCCATTTCTTTCGCCCAACCTGTCAAAGTACTTACTGACCAATCTGCCGCGCAAAAGATTGATTATCTCGCTGCGCGTGATCAGAGCTACAGGATCGGCGAAATCCGTGAAGGAAAAGGCATTGATTTCAGGTATACCGATTCACTTTCGTCAGGATACAATTACTGGCTCAGGATCAGCGTGAATAATCCGTACAATGCAGAGCGTGAATACGTAATCCGGGTGTTCCCCTCCGTGAACAATATACTTTACTACGCTGATATTGAACTTGGTCGGTGGAATGCAGATACATCAGGCTTGTTGACAGAAAACGCATCCCGGATCAGCAGCATGCTGGTTGTAAAGCTGGCTGCAAAAAGTACGAGCACCATGTACCTGAGAATGGATCTGTCAAAAGTGAAAGGCGGAACGCCTCGATTCAAACCGCTGATCGAGTTTCAGCAAAAAGCGGTCGTAGATAAAAGAGAACAGCTGATCCTGACGGTCTGGATTGCGTCCATGGCGGTGCTCGTTGTATTTTTCCTGATCAATTTAAATGTATATCTCACATTCAGGGACAGCTCCGTGCTCTACTATCTCCTTTCCCTGATTGGCGGAATGATGTACATGACTGCTTACAGAGCCTACTTCCAGGTCCCCTTTCCAAAGCCCGTTTTCAACTTTGCGCTGCGCCAAATTGTAAGTTCTTACGATGTAAACAGGTTATTCACACACTTTGGGATCATATTCGTATTGTACGGATTGGTCCAGCTCACGCGGTCTTACCTGAATACAGCCCGGAACCTGCCGGGACCGGATAAGATTTTGCGGTTTTTACTGTACAGCTACATTGGTCTCAGCGCGGTTTTAATGGTGGTCAATCTGGGTGGCTTTCCCCTGGATTATTATACGCTCCTGCCTGACAATGTATTTTGTATGCTAATCCTGGCGTTTACGCTCGCAACCTGTATCATGGGATACATCCGGAAAATTCCTTCTTCGGGTTATTTCCTTGCAGCGCAGATCCTGCCAATGCTGTGCCTGCTGGCGATGCCCATTTACCATATTTTTGTATCATTTGATAGTGAAAAAGGCGCATTTATCGCCGAAATCGCCATTGTTTCGCAGGCATTTACATTCTCAATAGCCCTGATTGCCAGAACAAAAACGATCCAGAACAACCTGCTAGCCAAAGAGCTGGATAACAAACAGCTTGAATTTGAATTGAAGGAAGTGGGCTACGTCAACAAGCTTACCCAGCTTGAACTTGAAAAGGTGAACATGGAAATTCAATCTGAAAAGTCGCGGAACGAGCTGTTGCAGGAGCGACTGGAAACGAACCAGCGTGAACTGGCTTCCTCCACCTTATATATGGTTCAAAAAAATGAACTGCTGAACCACTTGAAATTGGAAGTCGACCAGCTTAGTAAGCCGCATCAAACCAATACCTCACGTGGTTTGCGGGGTATTACCTCGCTGCTCGAAAACAATATTCAGCTCGACACCGACTGGAATAAATTCAAACTCCATTTCGAACAGGTACATCCTGACTTTTTCGAAAATCTCAAAACAACTCACCCCAACCTTACCGTGAGAGAAGTACGCCTGTATGCTTACTTTCACATGAAACTTTCACATAAGGAAATCGCAACCTTGCTGAATATCGACCCCGCGAGTGTACGCCGCGCGAAGACAAGGCTTTACAAAAAGCTCTCGTTGCAGGAAAATGACTAGGTACTGAGCTTAACGGGCACTTTTCTATTGACTTTAATGCATTAACGTATATATGTTAGCGTCAAAATATTTTCAATAAAAAGTAAATTTATTTATTTGATGATCAAACACTTGACAAAGCTGTCTACGCTTTGTCTACGCTGCCTTTTTGGTGAAATAAATTTTAATATTCTCTTTTGTTTCAAATGCCTCTGAACGTAAACCCTACCCTCCATCTCCTCTGTTTACCATGCCGCAACTGCTCTTACTTGTAAGTCTGCTCCTCTTCGGAATGCCCCGGAATGTGCCGTATCACCATGATGGTGACGGACGCATTTACAGTTACCAGATCCTGAAGAACACGGATCAGACCTTTGGCTACGATGTGTATGCCGACGGAAAATTGCTGGTGCACCAACCCAATGTACCTGCCCTGCCGGGTAATCGCGGATTTGTCACGCGCGAATCGGCCGAGATCGTAGCCAGGCTCGTGCTGCGGAAGCTGCGCAGCGGCGAAAAGCTACCGACAGTAAGTATTGAGGAAATGCGAAAGCTGAATGTGATTTGAATGCGAATACCCGACTGCAACCATTAAAACTTTAACCTTTTCTATCACTTGTATGATTAAACTCTACCCTGTTTTACTATCTGTGCTCATGCTGCTTCTCTTACAAGGACAGACACAGGCACAAAGCATTTACCTGGTTGACGGAAGCAAATCCGGCAACACAACTGCTAGTGGCGTCGCAACTGTAGATGCAGCTGCCTGGGAGAATGCGGCAGGCAAAATCCAGCTTGCACTCGCTGCCTCGCGTGCCGGTGACGAAATTTGGGTCAAAGGCGGCACTTACGAAACCACTGCCTACGAAGCGTTCGGATTAAAGGAGGGAGTCAAAATATATGGCCATTTTGCCGGCACCGAAACGCAGGTTACACAAAGAAATTTGCAAGATGAAGCCAGCGTTACTACCATACTGGGGCTGGGAACCGGCAATTTCTACGGATATGATCTGACCAGCGCGACAGTGCTCGACGGATTCAGATTGGCCCGTGCCGAAAACAGGCAAACCGGCGGCGGAGTTTATCTTGTAAATTCGTCTCTTATCATCAGAAACTGCCTTTTCGAGAACCTAAGCGTGACAAGGGAAGGCGGAGCAATATATATGGAAAACGGATCAGCCACGATCGAACATTGCATATTCCGCTCCAACTCAGCAGGCAATTACGGAAGTGCGATTTCGATGGTCGGCGCCTCTCCTACCATCACGAACTCAAAATTTGAAAGGAACAATCAGATTGCTGTACGTACCTCTAATTCCTCTCCAACTCTCACGGACTGCATTTTCTCCAATAACGCCGGGCCTTCCTTTGACGGCAATAGCAACTCTTCCGCAACCATCACAGGATCTAAATTTTTAAATAATTCATCCACAGCCATAACTGTAACACAATCATCCGTTACACTTTACAGCTCCGTTATCAGCGGCAACAACTCTGAGCGGTCGCCCGGCGGCATTTATGGTTCTGTAGCATCTTTAATCAAGCTTTCTGACTGTCTGATAGAGAACAACACGACCTCAGAGGATGTGGGAGGCGGCGTTGGTTCCTTCGGAACATTGCATATGACAAACTGCGTGGTGACGGGGAACAGGGCGCCACAGGGATCGGGTGGCGGAGTTTACTGGTCCAAGCGGGATGACAGCGAAAGTATGTCTTTGACGAATTGCGTGATTTCAAGAAACTCGGCAAGTAGTGCCGGCGGACTATTTGGCGCCCAGCTACTCAAAAACACAATCATCTGGGGCAACTCGGCGAGGTTATCAAACGGTAATGTGTTCTTTATCGACGTACCGCAAGTTGTAAACAGTATCATCGAAAACGGGTACGATGGCGAAGGGCGCATTGATGTAAATCCGCAATTTGTCAATATTGATAATCCGAAAGGGAATGACGGCATCTTTGGAACAGCTGACGATGGTTTGCGACTGCAAAGCTGCAGCCAGGCTATTGATGCAGGTACAAACGAAGGCGTTACTGCGACAACAGATGCAGGTGGCGCGCCCCGCATTTACAATTCTATCATTGACATAGGTCCCTACGAGTTCAGTGGTTCCCGCACGGCCACACCAAGCATTATCGCCGAAGGGCCTGCTTCATTCTGCGAAGGAGGCAGCGTGGTACTTCGGGCACCCGAAGGTTTTGGCAATAATTACCAATGGAACCCCGGCGGCTCCACCGATTCACGGCTGACTGTCACCACGGCCGGTTCTTACACCGTCACCATTACTACCGGCGAAGGGTGCGCAACTACCTCGGCGCCATTTACAGTAACAACCACCGAAGCTCCCGCCACACCATTGATCGCGGGAGAAGCATCCCGCGAAATTTGTCCCGACGGTAGCACCACGCTTGAAATTGCCAATCAGACAACAGGAACCTGGACGGAAAAGGCTGCTTATGGCGGAGTTGCACGTCAAAACGGGGTTTCATTTTCCATTGGTAACAAAGGCTATATCGGAACAGGACTTGGCGACAATAATACCAATCAGCGGGATTTCTGGGAATATGATCCTGCTACCGACAGCTGGACGCAGAAAGCCGATTTTACAGGAACCCCACGCAGCGTAGCCGCCGGTTTTGCGATCGGAGGAAACGGATATGTAGGTACCGGATACGATGGCGACCAGACGAGGGATTTTTATCAATTTGATCCCGTTGCAAATACCTGGACCCGGAAAGCAGATTTTGGCGGAGCAAAACGCTACAAAGCAACCGGATTCAGCATTGGAAGCAAGGGTTATATCGGGTTCGGGTATACGCCATCCGGCCACGATGATGATTTATGGGAGTATGATCCGGCTACGGACAGCTGGTCTGAAAAAGCTTCTATTCCGGGCGGCAGAGAGGCAGCTACCGCTTTCAGCATTGGCGGCGCTGCTTATGCAGGCACTGGTTTCCGCAATGGTTCTCTTTTAAGCGATTTTTACAAATACGATCAGGCAACTGATACCTGGGAAACCAAGGCAGACTTTGCAGGAGGAACGCGGCAGTATGCAGCGGCTTATGCGATCGGCGACAAAGGCTATGTAGGCGCAGGATTAAGCCCTTCGGAGAAAACCAAAGACTTCTGGATGTACGATCCTGCAACGAACACATGGACTCAGAAATCTACCTTTCCAAGCAACGAGGGTTTAGCATCGACCGGATTTTCAGTCAACGGAAAAGGATATCTGCCTGTGAGTTCAAAAGCGCTTTTCGAGTTTACGGAGAGTGATACCTATACGTGGAGTACCGGAGAAAGTACACCTTCCATCAATGTATCCACGTCCGGCACTTACACGGTCACTGCCAGCAATGCATTGGGATGTTCCACCACATCTTCGGCTGTAACCGTCACAGTTGTTCCCCTACCCTCCGCAAACGTACTGGTCGTAACACAACCTTCCTGCGCGAAAGCGACCGGCTCCATTTCGGTTGATCCCGGCAATGCAGCTGCCACTGGCAACACCTACGCCCTCGGTGAAGGCGCATTTCAGTCATCTGGGGATTTCCAGGACCTTGCTCCCGGTACGTATTCCGTGCAGATCAAAAACAGCACCGGCTGCGTTACGACCGCATCCATTACCATCAATGCACAACCGGAAGGTTCGACCACTCCAGTGATTACGGCTGGCGGACCAACAACATTCTGCGCAGGTGGGCAGGTTACGCTGTCTGCGCCGGAAGGATTTAGTACATATACCTGGAGCCCGGGCGGAGGCAATTCACCCTCTATAACCGTCAGCACAACAGGTAATTACACGGTGACCGTCACCAATGTGGCAGGCTGTACAGCCACTTCCGAACCGATCAAGGTGACTGTATCCAGCTTCCCGGTCATTGAAGCTACTTTAACCCAGCCAACCTGCACGGTGCAAACCGGTACCATTACCGCATCAACAGATCAGGATGGTAGTGAAGAAATACTATACACACTCAATGACGGAGAGTACGGTACCGAGAACGTATTTTCAAATCTCGCGCCTGGTACCTACGTCATTTATGCGGTCAACGAGGCGCGCTGCCGCAGTACCAAAGAAGTGACTATTACTTCGCCTGATCCTGTGATCACCGCATCAGGACCGACTGGCTTCTGTGCCGGTGGCAGTGTGGTACTTTCTGCACCGGCTGGTTTTGCTTCATACAGCTGGAATCCGGGCGGCGCTACTTCCTCTTCCATTACGGCTACAACGCAGGGAGATTACACTGTGACGGTGACCGACGGAAGCGGCTGCTCCATTACCTCAAAACCGACCAAAGTTTTTGTGGGCTCAAATGTGATGTATGTTGACAGGAATGCAGCTACCTCAGGAAACGGAACGAGCTGGGCCAATGCGATGAATTCTTTAAGCGATGCTGTTTTTATGGCAAAAAGCATCAGCTGTATATCTGAAATCCACGTAGCACAGGGCACCTACTACCCTACCAGCGACACCGACCGGGATAGCACCTTTACCTTTTACCGGGGAGGACTTAAAATTTACGGCGGATATCCCACCGGCGGAGGTACCCGGAACATTGCCGCCAATCCTACCATCCTGAGCGGAGATATCGGCGTGTCGGGAGATAAGACAGATAACTCGTTCCACATCGCTGCGATCGTCGGACTGAATGCAGCTTCAGATAGCCTCGTCATTGACGGGTTCAACTTTCAGGATGGCAATGCAGATCAAAAAGACAGAAGCGCGACCTACAATGGCGAACCGACCCCGCAGTCCAGCGGGGGTGCGATTCTGGCGATGTCAAATGCAGGTTTTGATAAGCTTCTTCTCACAAACTGCCGTTTTACAAACAATTCAAGCGTGGTAACCGGCGGTGCGATCACGGCATTAAACACGCGTATGACCGTCAGAAGGTCCTACTTTGCCAGCAATGCTTCGCAGTCAGCCGGGGCAATTATAGCATCGACTGACAGCCAGGAGGCGGCAGGGCGTTTCAGGGCTGAAAATTGCATTTTTACAGCCAATACCTCAATCGACCTGGCTGGTGCAATTGCCGTTATTCAAACCCCGAGCGAAATTATCAATACTGTATTCAGTGGCAATTCAGGCGGATCGCTGGGAGGCGCATTTCTGTCTTCGTCGGGAGATGTGAAGGTGACAGGTTCCGTTTTTGAAAATAATACAGCACAGAATGGCGGTGCTATACTGCAATTTTTTGGTCGGCTTGATCTGATCAACAATACATTCCATTCCAATAATGCCGGTGCTAATGCCGGGGTGCTGTACGCGCAGACTGTTGCAGTGACGCTCTATAATAACATTCTATGGAATAACAACGCGGTACAGAGCGGCACAAATAACTTTTTTACGCAATCTGGATCGCTTACCGGCAATAACAACATCATGCAAGGCGCGCCGCTCGACAATGGGGACGACAGCCCTGATCCGCTTTTCGTAAATGCGTCCCAGCCAGCAGGCACTGACCTTATTTTTGGCACCGCCGACGATGGACTCCGCATACAGCTTTGCAGTCCGGCCATCAATGCGGGCAATGCAAGTTATCTGCCTTCCTATATTACCACCGACTTGACAGCAGGTGTACGCACCGCCGGTAGCAGCGTTGATATAGGCGCTTACGAATACCAGGGTAATGCGTCAGGCTCAGAGCTGCTTGCTTCTGATGAAGCGGTTGCAACCAAAACCTTGGCAAGCGGAGAAGCGGCGGTACTGAACGTGAACGGGTCGGAATGCCAGATCATTGCTACGGTACAGTCCACCGGTGATGCGCCTGTTACAGGTAACATCACCGCCAGAATCTGGGTCGAAAGCACCCAGCCCGCGCAGTATGTAAAGCGACATTATCAACTCGTGCCGACCGACAATGCGGCCAATGCCACAGCTCGCGTAACGATTTATGCGACCGACGAAGAGTTCAATGCATTTAACACACAAAATCCCGCCCCGGCATACTCCTGCCTTTGAGTACGGACAGTGACGAAGTTAAAGCT
>NZ_JBHYGF010000127.1:0-10075 GCF_051859145.1 Dyadobacter sp. | reverse complement strand
AGCCTTTGGCAAGGCTGATCAGCAAAACGGCGCAGCTGGAAGATCTTCAGGAAACTACTTTCGCAAACCAGTCAGGCCAGCTACATTTCAATGCATTGGGCGAGGTGGCACTTACACTCGGTGGGATTGTGGTAGATAATGAAACAGAGTTCCTGAAAGTAGGATTCACCGTAAAAAGACTAATCGGGCTCTATAATGCACACGCGATTATTGATAACTCTGCCTATAATATCCTGCCTGACGAAGCTTATGAGAATAGGCGACGGTATATTAATGTCCAGCAGATCAACGTAAAATATGCAATTACCCGTGATGAAGGTTTTCAGAATATCAAGCCTTCACCAGCCTGGCTGCTGGGCGGTGCACCTCCGGGAAGCGGCTGGGGATTTGATATCGGCGCGGTGTACGAGTATCGTCCTGACATTAACAAATACTCCTACACGGAGCGAGGCGAGCGCAAACGTGATCCTTCCAAGAACAAGTATCTCTATCGCGTCGCGGTTTCGCTGACGGACATTGGCTGGGTACATTTCAAAAACCCGGCTTATTTGCTGCAACAGGAAACACACACTACGAATAAAGAATTTCGCTTTGATTCATTTCAGAAACTGCAGGGATCAGAGGGGCTATTTAATGCGATTAACTCTTCGCTTGACGGAGGCCAAACGATGGCGCCCAATTTCAAGTCGGTGTTACCAATGGCGTTTCAGGCGAGCGTTGATTACCATGTTCAGTCAAAAATTTATGTGAGCGGCCTGTGGGTTCAGAACCTGATCAGTCAGGGTGCATTCGGCATGAAAGCAGAATCTTTCCTGGCGGTAACCCCGCGTATTGAGCATAAATGGTATGAATTGTCTGTCCCTGTATCTTTGATGAACCGGTACAGATCACCGGCAATCGGGCTGGCCGGGCGTGCGGGACCTTTGTGGATTGGCACTGATCATCTGACTGGACTGTTGAACATCGGCAACCCAAAAGCATTTAATCTTTATTTCGGGATTTCGGCCGGCCTTTTCCGCCGCCCGCCTGAGTCGCCAAACCAATGCTGGCCACGCGAAGATTCATGGATCAGACGCATTTTTTCTAAACGATAAAGGGCTGTCTTACGTTACGTATGATGTGGTACAATTTTTCTAAACGTAACATATCTTCAAATCCGGATAAAATGAGAGAAGTACAGAAAACAAAAGAAGAATGGCAGCAGGAATTAACTGGACAACAGTGTTTTGTGCTGTTTGAAAAAGGAACCGAGCGCCCATTTTCACATCCCTATAATGATAACAAGGAAGAGGGTACCTACGTGTGTGCAGCTTGTGGTACACCGTTGTTCAGCTCCGAAACGAAATATGAATCAGGTTCGGGCTGGCCGAGCTTCTTCCAGCCTGTGGCAAAGGAGAGTGTGGAGGAAATCGTCGATAAAAGTCATGGTATGATCCGGACAGAAGTTGTTTGCAGGACCTGCGGCGGACATTTGGGGCACGTTTTCAATGACGGTCCAAAGCCAACAGGACTAAGATATTGCATGAACGGCGCAGCATTGAAATTCAACAAAGCCGAATAGTATCATCGTAAAAGCCGGACACAATCATAAATGTCCGGCTTTTCTTATCTTTGAATTCTTACGAACCATAACGTTTGATGCAAGTTATCCGATCGTTTTTTAACAAAATAAAGGCAGTCTTCAGATTCATTGCCACACTCATCAACCGTATCGCATACAAGCTTACCTCATTGGTTACCGGCAAAAAACGTGCTGATAACCTCTTCAATTCCTATCGTCAAAACAAAAGATCCCTGCGCAGCTGGTGGGAACGTAATGTGGATACCAACTCCCGTTTCTACCGGCCGATTATGTTTGTCTGGAAAACTTTCGTGTACGGGTTTCTCACATTTGCTCTCTACATTTTTTGCGTAGAAACCAATTTTCTATGGCTGATGGGGAGTATGCCGAGCGTTGAAGATCTTCAAAACCCGAAAGTTGCCCAATCCTCGGAGATATACACGGCAGACGGTGTGATGATAGGTAAGTTCTATACCGAAAACCGCACTCCAGTAACCTATAAAATGATTTCTCCAAACCTGGTGAAAGCATTGATAGCGACCGAAGATGTGCGCTTTTACAAACATTCAGGAATTGACTACAAAGCAATGGCCAGCGTGGCAATGGGCATTATGACCGGCGCGACAGATCGCGGGGGAGGCAGTACGATCACACAGCAGCTAGCAAAAAAGCTATTCAAAACAAGAAAATCGGGAGCCCGCGGCGTACTGAGCTACATTCCCGGTTTCAGTATTTTAATATATAAAACAAAAGAATGGCTCACTGCCATTAAACTGGAAAGGAACTTCACCAAGGAAGAAATCCTGACCATGTATTTCAACACGGTCGATTACGGTAACAATACTTACGGGATTAATACAGCTGCAAAATCGTATTTCAGTAAATCGCCGGACAGCTTGAATGTACAGGAATCGGCGGTTTTGGTGGGGTTGCAAAAAGCGACTACCACTTACAACCCGATCCGCAACATGAAACGCTCGCTGGAACGCAGGAACGTGGTAATCGCGCAAATGGAGAAATATGGGTATATCAGTTCAAAAGCCGCCGATTCGATAAGCGCGTTACCTATTGAGCTGAAAACCAAATTTGAAACACCTTACGACGGCAATGCTAATTATTTCAAGAATGCGGTTGTTGATTTTGTAAAAAAATGGGGTGACGAAAATGGCTACGACCTTTATACCGACGGTCTGAAAATCTATACAACGATTGATTCGCGGATGCAGGAAAAAGCCGAAGAGGCGATGACACAAAAGATGAAGCAGCTGCAACGCGTGTTTGAAGATCACTGGCGCAATCAGAATCCCTGGGTAGATGAACAAGGCAAGGAGATCACCGACTTCCTTCAAAATGTGGTAAAACGGACGAGCAAATACAAATCGCTCGCCGCCAAATTCCCGAACCATCCGGACAGCATCAATTATTACCTGAATAAAAAAGACACCATGACAGTCTACGACTGGAAAAACAGTGGTGAAATGAAGAAGTACTGGAGTTCAATGGACTCGCTGGATTACTACAAGCGGATTTTACGTGCAGGTATGATGGCGATGAACCCGCAAAGCGGCCAGATCAAAGCCTGGGTGGGTGGTTTGGATTACAATTATTTCAAATACGATGCGGTAAAGCAGGGCAAAAGGCAGCCGGGATCAACATTCAAATCCTTCGTGTATACTACCGCAATTGACGATACGACGTACAATATGACCCCGTGCGATCAGATTGTCGACAAGCCTTTTGAGAAGATTTATATGGAAGACGGCGAGCAAAAGGAATGGAGACCGCGCAATGCAACTGGCACTTTTTCTTATGCGAGCATGACATTGCGCCGCGCATTGGCACAATCCATTAACTCGGTTACGGCAGAGCTGACGGACCAGGTGGGAGCGGATAATGTGGCCAGATATGCCAAGAAAATGGGCATCACTACTCCGCTGAAAGGGTTACCTTCCATTGGCTTGGGTCCATTTGACGTGTCGCTTTATGATATGGTAGCCGCTTACAGTGTTTTTGTAAATAATGGAACCTACACACAACCCATTCTGGTGACTAAAATTGAAGACAGCAATGGAAAAGTAATCGAGGAATTTCAGGCAGAGCACCGCGAGGCGATCCGGCCGGAGTCTGCATTCCTGATGGTGCAAATGCTAAAGGCCGGTGTGGAAGAGCCCGGCGGTACTTCCGGCAGCATCCGTTGGAAATTTGATGTAACCCGTAACGGAAATGAGCTGGGCGGAAAAACAGGAACTACATCCAATAACTCCGACGGCTGGTTTATGTGCATTACCCGCGACCTGGTGGTAGGCGCCTGGGTTGGTGGTGACGATCGGAGTATTCACTTCCGGACAACAAACCTGGGAGAAGGTGCCAAAACTGCATTACCAATCGTGGGGAGCTTTTTAGAAAAGGTATACCGCGACAAATCAATCGGCTACGAGCCGGGCCCATTCCCGAAACCGAGTTTTAAGATTACCAAAAACTATAACTGCCCCACGCTGTACCTGCCAAGTTCAATCGATTCGCTGGGCATCGAAGGCGATAGTACACCCGCGGGAAGAAGCGCAGAAGACGAATTCCTGATCGGCCCGCCACCGATTCCATTGGACACGGGAAGGAGGAATTGAAAAAGGGGCGAAAGCCCCTTTTTTCTTTTTGTCTGGGTGACTTCTTGGCTATGTCACCTTGAGCACAACCACGTTTGTCACTCTGAGCGGACCGGGCCGCTCAGGGTGACAACATTTTAAGCTCCAATCTTCAAAACCTCCTTATACTGCATCCGGTACAAATTCGCGTAAGCTCCTTCCTTTTCCAGGAGCTGCTCGTGATTCCCTTCTTCCACAATGCGGCCTTTATCAACCACAATGATCTTGTTCGCTTCCTGAATCGTCGATAGCCTGTGCGCGATGACTATGGCGGTGCGGCCTTTCATTAGTGTTTCGATGGCGTGCTGGATTAATTCTTCTGTCTCGCTATCTACCGAGCTGGTAGCTTCATCAAGGACAATGATTTTCGGCTCGTGAACCATCGCGCGGACAAACGAGATCAGCTGGCGCTGACCCACTGACAATGTAGCTCCGCGCTCCATGACATTGTAGCTGTAACCGCCCGGCAGCCGCTCGATGAAATCGTGTACGCCCACCAGTTTAGCCGCTTCCACTATTTTTTCGTGGGTAATGGAAGAGTCGCCGAGACGGATATTGTTTTCAATGGTGTCCGAGAAAAGAAAAACATCCTGTAATACAATGCCGATGTACCTGCGCAATGCATTCAGTTCATAATCATGCACCTCCACGCCATCTACATAAATGTTCCCTTTGTTGATATCGTAAAAACGTGTTAGTAAGTTAATGATAGACGATTTCCCTGCACCCGTGGCGCCGACAAGCGCGATGGTCTCACCTTCATTTACTTTGAAATTAATATCCTTTAAAACATATTCTTCCTCATTGTAGGCAAACCAGACATTTTTAAACTCGACATTACCTTTTATCATCGGAGGATCATAAGTGCCTTCGTTGGAGGTATATTCATCACTGTCAAGCACTTTCAAAATGCGGTCTGTGCTCACAATTCCCATTTGTAAAGTATTGAAACGGTCCGCAAGCTGTCGGATCGGGCGGAAGAAAAGGTTGATAAACATCACAAATGCGGTGACAGTACCAAAAGTAACCTCGCTGTCCAGTATCTGTTTTGATCCATACCAAACCACCAGGCCAGTACCCGCAGCGGCGATTACATCCGCTACCGGAAAGTAAATGGAATAATAAAGGATAGACCGAATATTCGCATTGCGGTGCACTTTATTGATTTCCCTGAATTTTTTATACTCAATATCCTCGCTGCTGAAAATCTGCACGATGCCCATTCCCGTTAAATGTTCCTGCACAAACGAGTTGAGGTTAGATACTGCCGCCCGCACTTCATTGAATGAATCCTTGATCTTTTCCTTAAATATATAGGTACAGATCAGCATCAACGGGATCATCGACAAGCTGATAATGGACAGCTTCCAATCGGTATAAAACATCACGGCGATGATCAGTATCAATTGCAGGATATCCCCGGCGATCGCCGCCATTCCGTCACTGAACACATTGGATAGTGTTTCAACATCGGAAATCGTACGTGTTACGAGCCGGCCGATTGGCGTATTGTCAAAGAACTTTAATCTTAAACCAATGATTTTCTGATAAAGCTGCACCCGGATATCACGTATGATAAACTGCCCCAGCCAACCCGACATATAAGTGTTCCAAAACTGCGCAACACCCTGAAAAATAGTAACAACCACCATCACGATCAGCATAATTGTCAGTTGCTGGAAATCACCGTTTGCAATGGGCGTGTCAATGGTGTATTTAATAAGCAGCGGCGTAAGAGGTGCCAGCAATGCATTGAGCAGGATGATCCCTATCAATAAATAAAACTGGCGCTGGTAAGGGCGAACGAATGCATATAGACGTCTTAATGTAGGAAGATCGAATATCTGGCCGCTCTTGGTTTCCTGGTTCACCTTGAAATGGAATTGTGGTTGTAGACTAGTGTCAATACCAACAAAGTAAACTATAAAAATGTCACCAGCGATTTCAAAAAACTCCCGCTGCTGGTAGTTTTAGTGATTCCGGGGCTTCTTAAAACATTGTAGCAACTGAAAAAGTAGATTATGATTCCCGTGTCAGACGCAATACCGGTTCACTCCCTGCCGAAAACACCAAGTCAGGTTTCTGCATTAAAAATATTCCGCTTCAAAAACAGTGTGGAGATCAATGAGGAGCTCGCGATCCCGCTCCCGATCACTCCCTTACCAACCGACACGCCCCACAGACACACTTACTACGAGATCCTGTTTGTGGAAGAAGGCCGGGGGTTTCACGAGATTGATTTTCGTTCTTATAATGTATTAGGTGCAGGGTTGCATTTTCTTACGCCCGGCCAGGTGCATTTGCTTACTTTTTCCAGTTCGTTTCAAGGCTTTATAGTTGCCTTTTCCGAGGACTTCTACCATTTTTATAATCCTGTCAGCCAGCCGCTTTCCCAATATACATTCTTCCAGCCAGCGCGGCGCCAGCCGATTATCACGTTATCAGATTCGGAGAAGCGGTATTTCCATAATATCTTGGAAAATATGGTTTCTGATCATTTAAGCAATGAAGCAGATCAGGCGCTGATCGGCAGGTACCTCGGTGTTTTTTTACAAAAATGTGCGCTGCTAAGTCAGCAGAATGCGCAGCCCGAAGAGTCAGCTGCACAGCCTATCCCGGAGCTGGTCGGTCGGTTTCAGGAAATGGTCGAGAAAAATTTCCTGCAGATACATGAAGTCCAGCAATATGCCAATGCACTTTCAGTCTCTCCCGACTATTTAAGTAAAATCACTAAAAAGTACCTGGGAACACCTTCTCAGGAATATATACTGGACAAATTGCTGCTTGAAGCCAAGCGACTACTCGTGTTTACTGGTCTGAGCAGCAAAGAGATAGCCTATCACATTCACCTCGACGACCCCTCCTATTTCAGCCGGATTTTCAAAAAGAAAACTGGTCTTACCCCAAACGAATACCGCGAGCAAGTTCGGAAAAGTACCATCCATTAGCCGATTTGTACCTTGATCAGGTTTTTTGGCCAGAATATCTTTGTATTATCCTATTAATAAAATACTAAATAATACTATAAGGATACTATGCAGATCAGGAACGACCTTACCGCCGCATCACTTCAATCCAAACTGGACCGGCTCTGGCAGGTTTCCGCGGAGAAAATCAACCTTATTAACAAAGAGTACGATAACTCAAAAGGCACGCCGGTATTTACAGTAAATGGAAAATACACGCTCAGAGGCTGGACGGAATGGACGCAGGGATTTCAATATGGTGCCGAAGTTTTGCAGTTTGATGCAACCGGCGATACTGCTTTCCTGGATTCAGCTAAAAAGAAAACAGTTGGCTATATGGCTTCGCACGTGGGCCATTTCGGTGTTCACGATCACGGATTTAATAATGTAAGTACTTATGGCAATCTTTTGAGGTTGATGAATGAGGGTCGCATTCCTGAAAATGAATGGGAACGCAACTTCTATGAAATCGCCCTGAAAATATCAGGAGCTGTGCAGGCGAAACGCTGGACCAATACGAAGAATGGACAGGGTTTTATCCATTCTTTCAACGGGCCGCATTCATTATTTGTGGATACGATTCGGTCGGTTCGTGCATTGATGGTGTCGCACTTGATGGGACACAGTTTAATGGGTGAAAACGATGTAAAAACCAGTCTGCTCGAACGTGGTACTTTGCATTCCATCGCGACCGCCAATTATGCAGTTTATTACGGAGAAGGTCGCGACAGTTATGACGTGTGGGGCCGCACGGCGCACGAGAGTGTTTTTAATACAAACGACGGCAACTACCGCTGCCCGAATTCGCAACAAGGGTTTTCCGGATTTACAACCTGGACGCGCGGGCTAGCCTGGGCAATGCTCGGTTTTGCCGAACAGCTTGAATCGCTTTCCAGCTTCAACGACGAGGAACTTGCCGCACTTGGCGGACGCGAAGAAATTGAAAGAATATACCTGAAAGCCGCGAAAGCTACCTGCGACTTTTATATTGAAAACACAGCCGCCGATGGCATTCCTTACTGGGATACAGGCGCTCCGCAGCTATACAAACTGGGCGACTACACCACCCGCACTTCTGATCCTTACAATGAATTTGAACCAATCGACAGCTCAGCCGCGGCTATCGGTGCGCAGGGTTTGTTGCGATTGGGTAAATATTTGGAGGCGAAAGGCCAAAATGAAGAAGGTAACAAGTACTGGCAAGCCGGCCTGACTGCGCTGGATTCGCTCTTTGCAGAACCCTACTTATCCACAGACCCAACACACCAGGGATTGATCTTGCATTCCATTTATCATCGTCCAAATGGCTGGGATAACATTCCGGCAGGACAAAAAATCCCGAACGGCGAGTCAAGTATGTGGGGCGATTACCATGCACGGGAAGTGGCGTTGTATCTGGATAGGGTTAATAAAGAATTGCCTTATTATACATATCTGGGAGCTGTGAGGTAGCAGCCCTTCGACTGCCCGGCGGCCGAAGGGAAGGCACAACGCATTCATTAAAACAAAAACAAAACCTTGGAAAACATAACACTCGACCAGTGCTGCATTCATACCATTACTACCAAGCCCTGGGAGCTTGCGGAGGCCGTGGAAAAGTATGCGGCGGCGGGGGTCAAAGGAATAAGCGTCTGGCAGAGTTCAATTGAGCGGATCGGCCCTCACCATGCCGGAGAGCTGATCCGATCTGCCGGATTGGAAATTGTTTCCTACGTACGCGGCGGATTTTTCCCGCATACCAGCAGCGCAGGCCGCGCGCAGGCGATTGACCATAACAAAAAGCTACTCGAAGAAGCCGCTGCACTGGGCGCGCCGATGATCGTGCTCGTTTGTGGCGCTTCGCCCGATCAGTCGCTGGAAAAATCCAGGGAACAGATCAGGGAAGGAATCCAGGCGATACTGCCTCTTGCCGAAAAACTAAATGTAAAGCTCGCCATTGAGCCGCTGCACCCGATGTACGCCGCCGACCGGTCTGCGATCAATACTTTGGCGCAGGCAAATGATATGGCCGAATACTTCAAGTCACCTTTTGTAGGAGTTGCGGTGGACGTATACCATTTATGGTGGGACGGAGATTTGGAAAAAGAAATAGCCCGTTGCGGCGCAAAGGGGAATTTGTTTGCCTATCACGTCTGCGACTGGAAAGTAAATACCATCGACCTCCTAAATGACCGTGGACTAATGGGCGAAGGCTGCATTGATTTGAAGAAAATCAGAGGCTGGGTCGAAGCCACCGGCTTCAAAGGGTTCTGTGAAGTTGAAATCTTTTCAAATATCCATTGGGCCAAAGACCAGAATACCTTTCTAAAAGAAATAACCGAAGCTTTTTTAAAAACAGTATAAAAATCAAAACGCTAACTGCTAATAGCTAACAGCCAAAAGCCATAAAATGACAACACATAACATCGGTATTATCATGAACGGCGTGACCGGCCGGATGGGAACGAACCAGCATTTGCTGCGCTCGATCAAGGCGATCAGGGAACAAGGTGGTGTAAAACTTTCGGCAGACGAAGTGATCATGCCGGATCCCATTCTCGTGGGCAGAAACGAATCAAAATTGCAGGCGCTTTGCAAGCAATCAGGTGTGGAGAAATACACTACTGACCTGGATTCCGTCATGTCTGATCCAAACCATCAAATCTATTTTGATGCACAGGTAACCGGTCGCCGCGCTGCTGCGGTGAAAAAAGCTATTCTGGCTGGAAAGCACATTTATTGTGAAAAACCGACTGGTACTACTACTGAAGAAGCATTGGAGTTGTACGAGCTGGCAACTGCTGCCGGACTGAAAAACGGCGTGGTGCAGGACAAACTCTGGTTGCCGGGTATGTTAAAATTAAAGCGCTTAATGGAAAATGGATTTTTCGGAAAAATCCTTTCTGTACGCGGCGAGTTTGGGTACT
>NZ_JBHYGF010000126.1:9689-10088 GCF_051859145.1 Dyadobacter sp. | reverse complement strand
GCTCAATGAAATCGGCGTATACTTCGGCGCGTTTTTCCATGCAATGCGGTACAAACGACCGTGGGTAAAATCGCGCAATGGAGTTTCATAGGCATTTCCTGCACCGTTTTCAGATCCTTTTGGAGTCGGGTTGTGCTGGATGATGTAGCTATACCAGTCAGCTACCCAAACTGCGCCGTCGGGACCAACTTCTGCAAATACAGGAGCTACCCATTCATCCGCACCGGCAAGCAGGTTAAAGCCCAGCTTGTCCTCGAAATCAGTACCTTTTTTGTCCATGAAATTCTGGTGCAAAATGTGGCCCGTTGGTTCAGAAACGAATGCCACTTTGTTCCAATATTTTTTAGGATAAGCGCGGGCAGTGTAGAAGTTGTGTCCTGCCGCAGCTGTAAATCCGCC
>NZ_JBHYGF010000126.1:0-9666 GCF_051859145.1 Dyadobacter sp. | reverse complement strand
ATCTTTATGCGTATCTGTACTGCGACCGCCATTGTCCACTTTACTATCCCCGAAATAGCGGTTTGGAATAGCTGAATACCAGCCGTGCGAGTTATTGGCAGTTGAGCCAAACAAATCGCCGCTTTCATTGAATCCAAGTCCCCACGTATTGTTAGAGGTCTTAGTTACAATTTCCATATCAGAACCATCGGGTTTGAACCGGAAAAGTGCCTGTCCGAAGTTAAGTGAATCGCTTTGGCCCACTTTACCTTTAAATCCTGAATATCCAACTGAACCGTAAACCCAGTTGTCGAAACCATAATGCAGGTTAGAAGGTCCTGCGTGGGTATCTCCTGTCCCAAAGCCAGAGAAGAGGATTTTCTTAACATCGGCTTTATCATCGCCGTCAGTATCCTGCAAGAACAACATATGCGGAGCCTGCGAAACGATGAGCCCGCCATTTGCGAAAGCCAAACCTGTCGGGATACTCAGGTCATCGGAAAACTTGGTGAATTTGTCGGCTTTACCATCTTTGTTAGTATCCTCGCAAATCAGGATATAGTCGCTTCCGCCAGTATCTTTTCTTTCGTTCGGATAATCTTTGGTGATCAGAACAAACAGTCTTCCGCGCTCATCCCACGTCATCGCGATCGGGTGCATTACATCCGGTTCATGCGCGAAAACGTCCAATGTAAAGTCAACAGGAATTTGAATGTGCTTTACTGATTCTTCCGGCGAAAGCGGCAATTGCTGCATCTGCGGACCAGGGCGCTGCTCGTAGTTAGGCAGTTTTGCCTCGCGGTATTCAAATGGTTTTGGTGCCAATGCAGCCAATGCTTTTCTCGCATCGTCATTCACAGCCCACAGAATACCTTTTTCAATCAAATCCTGAAAACCAGGAACTGCCCAGGTACGCTCGTCGTGACCGTAAGCTGTGTAGAAAATGCGGCCCTTTCCGTGCGTTCTCACCCAGGTATAAGGCTCTTTCTGAACACCCGGCTTGTCTTTCGCCTGGTCTGCCTGGATCGTACGTTCGGTCAAAACGATGTTATCAGGCTGCAATTGAGAATGCAGGTAAGTTTCATCGATTGTTTTAAACGGTTTCACACCCGCGATTGCCGGGTGCTCAGGTTGGGTCCAAACAGGCTGGATGGTGTCAAAAGTGTGACGCCAGAACTGTCCGCCGATTAGCTTAACAACTTCCGGGTTATTACGGAAACAGTAAGACGCGCAGTGAATGGGGATAAACCCTTTGCCGCTGGCCACATAGTCGAGCAATGCTTTGGCTTGTGGCGGCGCGATCGAATCCCAGTTTGCATACAGCATGAGCGCGTCATACTTGTTCAAAGTTTCGGGATTCAGATCATTCAGATCGTCTGTATAAGTGAAGTTGAAACCTTTCGGTCCCAATGCCGCCATAATTTGCGGCACGCGCTCGGCAGGCTTATGGTGCCCGTCATCGCCCAGGAACAAAATTTCCGGGCGCCGCGCCTTGGAAACCTCACCTTTCGAAGACGCGCTTTTAACCGACGCATTCTGAGAGGAAGGCTGAGAGGCACAGCCCAGCAGGACTATACCAAGGATAAAGGATAACGCTTTAGTTTTCATCAGATAGTTTTGGCAAAATAGTATTTATTAGTTTGGTAGCGTTTGCGCGGTCGAAGGGACGTGCGATTACGCCAGCTCCTTAAAATCCGGCAGCTGAATCAGCGCGCCGCCTTGCAATGCCGATTCGTGCGCCAGAATACCTACGCTCGTCCAGTTGGCCGATTGCCATGCATTTGGGAACGGTTCGCGGTCTTCGATCAATGCGCTGATGAACTCGTGGGCCAAATGCGGGTGCGAACCGCCGTGGCCGCCGCCCTGTACGAACGATAAATGCGCATTTTCATCCAGGTTATACACGCCGTGACCAGTAAATGAGCGGATTTCCTCAGGCAGGTAATGCGCGTAATCTGGCGTTTTTACCTTTTCAGCGATTTCGTGCTCAGGCTTTTTTGCAGTGTGAATCACAGGATCTTCACCTTCAATCAGCGGCCATTCGAATGATTTTTTGCTTCCGTAAACCTCAAAACTCTCCCGGTACTGGCGCGCCACGTCGAATAACGAACGATATACATAAGCTGATAAATCGCTGTCCTTAAATTTAATATGCGCCGATTCCACCGCAAATGGAGAGTTGTGGATCTTCGCCAGATCTTCACTGATTGTACCTGAGCCGAAGCAAGAAACGTATTCGGCTTCCAGTTTCAATAAACCCGCAACCGGGCCCACGCAGTGCGTTGCGTAATGCATTGGAGGTAAGCCCGGCCAGTAATCAGGCCAGCCTTCCATATCCTGCTGATGACTCGCTTTCAGGAACTGAACTTTTCCAAGCTCGCCTTTTTCATACAATTCTTTGACAAACAAAAACTCACGTGCGTAAACCACGGTTTCCATCATCATGTACTTCTTGCCCGATTCCTTCGTCGCTTTCACGATCTCCATGCAATCTTCCACGCTTGTTGCCATCGGAACGGTACATGCAACGTGCTTTCCGGCACGAAGCGCTTTTAGAGTTTGCTCCGCGTGGTTAGGAATGGGCGAGTTAATGTGCACTGCGTCAACATTCGGGTCAGCCAGCAGCTCGTCATAGCTCGTATACCGAACATCGATTCCGTACTGGTCGCCGATTTCATTCAATTTAGATTCGGTACGCTGGCAGATCGCGTACATATTTGCATTGGGGTGTTTCTGATAAATGGGGATAAATTCGGCTCCAAAACCTAGTCCGACGATTGCAACGTTAATTTTCTGAGACATACTGGTTCAAAAATTGGTTAATTGTTCAGTTTTTTATCGATACTAAAAGATAGTCGATTTGATAGCGGGCTTACCTGGAAATCAGAGAGATAAGTGTGTGATCCTAAATCAAAAAGAGGGATGGTTGACAATACAATTTTAAACCAAAATAATGCTAAAAACTTTACGTCTTTTGATTAGTACTGATTCTATTTTGATCACTATTTGGTTAAATGAAAATATTTAAGCAAAAAATTGATACAAGAGCAAGCGTCTATTTTTCTTTTTTAACTCAAAAATGATAAGACCAGCCACACCGGGGGATGCGCCAGCAGTAGCGCCATTATTGATTCTGGCAATGGACCATATCGCCGGGATATTTGCAGGTTCATCCAATTATGCAGATGCGATACCATTCTTCGAGCGCTTTTTCAAAGCCGGTCAAAATCAGTATGGTTATGATAATACCATCGTTTTTGAAGAGGAAGATAAAGTGATCGGGTCAATTACCGGGTATGATGGAGCCCTGTTGCACCAGCTTCGCAAGCCTGTTCTGGATCTGCTGCAAAAGTCCCGGCCCGACTTCCATCCCTCGGACGAAACTGAGGCAGGTGAATATTATATTGATTGTGTAAATGTGCATCCAGACCATCAGGGTAAGGGAATTGGTAAGAAGCTGATCCAGGCATTTTGCGAAAAAGCAGCTTCACTCGGGCATCCACGCGTTGGACTTATTGTAGATCAGGTCAATCCGGCAGCAAAGCGGCTCTATGAAAATTTGGGTTTTAGGATTGTTGGTGAAAAAGATTTTATGGGCCACCGATATCATCACATGGTGCTGGAAGTAACTCCTAGGTGACGGTTTTTTACCTAAATTGCTTCTTTTAAAATATTTTAAAAACTCCAATCTATACCAATATAATGTTGCAAAGGAGATCCTTTATTAAAGCCGGAGCCCTGGCTGTGGCTGGCGCGTCCCTTCCGAAATGGTCATTTGCGAGGAATGCCGCCGATTTCCCGGTGGTCAGAATACCTGCTGAGAAGCGAAGCTTTACCAGTCCGGCCGTGGAAGCGACTATCACACGGATGAAAAAGGTGATTAAAGATCCCGAGCTCGCGTGGATGTTTGAGAACTGCTTCCCGAATACGATCGATACTACCGTCCATTTCAAAATGGAAAACGGCAAGCCGGATACTTTTGTGATTACGGGAGATATCGACGCAATGTGGCTCCGCGACAGTACCGCGCAGGTTTGGCCGTATTTGCCGCTGTTGAAAGAAGACCAGAAGTTGAAAGAAATGGTAGCGGGACTGATCAACCGGCAGACCAAATGCATTATCATCGATCCTTACGCCAATGCATTTTATGACCGGCCGAAAGAAAGTGAATGGACGAAAGACCATACCGAAATGAAGCCGATGCTGCATGAACGTAAATGGGAGCTCGATTCACTTTGCTACACGATCCGCCTGGCTTATAATTATTGGAAAATTACCGGAGATATCACGCCCTTTGATGCGGATTGGGTAAAAGCGGCGGGTTTGATCCTGAAAACGTGCAAAGAGCAGCAGCGCAAAGACGGGCCGGGGCCTTATAAGTTCGGCCGCACTACCGCCTGGTCTACGGATACCGTGCCGGGAAATGGGTATGGAAATCCGATCAAACCCAATGGGCTGATCGCTAGTACTTTCCGTCCATCTGATGATGCGGCTATGTATCCGTTTTTTGTTCCTTCCAATTTCTTTGCGGTCGTTTCTTTCCGTGAAATCGCGGAAATTTTGGAAAAGCTAGGCAGCGGCAATGCGAAGCTTGCGGCTGATTTTAAAGCGTTGGCAACCGAAGTTGAAACTGCATTGAAGAAGTTTGCAGTGTACCCGCACCCCGAATTTGGCAAGATTTACGCTTTTGAAGTCGACGGTTTTGGCAACTACCTGTTAATGGACGATGCCGGTATCCCGGGCCTGATCAGCTTGCCTTACCTGAATGCAGTTTCGGTAAAAGATCCGATTTACGTTAACACCAGGAAGTTCGTATTAAGTGACTCAAACCCATATTTCTTCAAAGGAAAAGCCGGCGAAGGTCTGGGCAGTCCGCACACGCTGGTCAACCAGATCTGGCCGATGGGCATCATCGCCCGCGCGATCACGTCTACTGACGAAAAGGAAATCGAAGCTCAGCTGAAACTGCTAAAAACCACACATAACCACACCGGTTTCATGCACGAATCGTTTGATAAGGATGACCAGGCTAAATTCACAAGAAGCTGGTTTGCGTGGGTGAATACGTTATTTGGGGAGTTGATTTTGAAGTTGGAAAAGGAGCGTCCGCATTTGTTGGGGAAGGTTTATTGAGTGCTGCTCTTCGGCTGCGCTCAGAGTGACAAGCTTGTCAGCATAATCTTTTTTGTCACCCTGAGCGTACCGGGCCGCCGGGCGGTCGAAGGGACGTGCACGATGTTATTATTTTAGGCTAACTCTTCTTTTGTCACCCTGAGCGCAGTCGAAGGGCGAATGCACAATGTGATTTTACTGCTAACTCTCCTTTGTCATCCTGATCGGACCGGGCCGCCGGGCGGTCTAAGGGACTTGCACAATGCTTGTACGTACGAGTAGCACCGTGCCTGCACTTCGACTGCGCTCAGTGTGACAAAATCAGTTAATAGTTATAGCTGAGCTCCTGTTGTCACCCCTGGGCGCCTGGCCGCCCGGTGCGCTCAGCATGACAAAATCAACCTGCAAATTGTTGACACCAACCTCTTGCTAATCCCTTTCCTGTTCTTTGGCTAATCATTTGAAGCTTGGGTTACTAACCAAACTTATGTTCAAATGACTATCAGGTATATATTAGTTCTCTTTCTTTCTGCGCCGATCTTTTGCTTTGCCCAGAACGATTTCGTTCGTTTTTCAGGTAGCATTGAGAATCGTAACAGTGATACTTTGATGATTTTTTCAAACACCAAAGTTCTTAAGACGATCCATGTTGATGGAAAAGGTAATTTTTCAGATTCAGTCAAAGTGCAAGAGGGGCTCTATGCATTGTCAGACAATGTAGAAATGACTACCGTCTTTTTAAAAAATGGGTTTGATATCCACGTAAAATTTGACGGAAAGAGATTTGACGAATCACTTCAATATAACGGTGTTGGAGCTAAGGAGAATAACTATCTGGCTAAGCATTTTTTGCTAGATGAACAATTTGACCAGCAATACGAACTGCTGGAAGATGAATCGCAGTTTACCGAACTTGTTAATAAGAAAAGAGATCAGCAATTGCAGGAATTGACCGATGGCAAGTTTGATGCAGATTTTGTGCGGGCGGAAAAGGAAATGTTAATGCACAATGCGGAAGGATCTAAGGCAAGCTTTGCTAAGAAAGTAGCTATTAAGCGATTAAAAAACTCAAAAACTCCTCTGTTCTCGTACGAAAATGTTGAAGGTGGAGTTACGAAGCTGGAAGATTTTAAAGGTAAATTCGTTTTCATAGATATATGGGCCACCTGGTGTGCGCCATGCATCGCGGAGATTCCACATTTGAAAAACGCCGAAGAAAGGTATAAGGGAAAGCAACTCGTGTTTTTAAGCCTATCTATTGATTATCAAAAAAATAAAGATAAATGGAAGAAGTTTGTAGCTGATAAAAATCTGGGAGGTGTTCAGGTCATAGCTGATAATGCTTGGCAATCTCAATTTATGAAGGACTATGCAGTATCTTCAATACCAAGATTCATTCTAATCGATCCGGAAGGGAAAGTTGTGAATGCAGACGCACCCAGGCCATCTTCTTCTCAGTTTAATGAGGAGCTGGATAAATTATTAAACTAAGAGGTTTATATATTAAACGAGGATCGTGTTCAGCTACGATCCTCGTTTTTTTATTTATGCATTAAAATTCTTCAAAGTAAATGTGGCACGCTCCAATTTTGCAATCAGCGTTGTCACGCGCAGCTGATTGACAATGTGAACACGCATTTCAGGAGTTACTCGGACAAGGTTCTCACTAAATAGAAAACTCTCCACCATTACATTCAGTGACTCGATCATTTCGCTGGCAGTATCGGTTTCGAAAAACTCTTTTACAATGTGATGTTGCTTCAATAATGCGTCTGCCATACCGTTAAAATCCGATTTCGTGCCGGCAGCTTCTTGTGATTTTGATTCTTGCAGTGTGTTCATAGTTTTGTCTAAGGTTTAATTGTGAATTGATTGAACTCAGCCCGGAGGTGAAGTTTTGCGGCTTTCTCCGGGCATTTTTAGTTTCAATTATGGTGGAGTTTTCCCACATTAATTAGGTAAATTTTTTTATTTCAACTTATAGGTGATAATGGTCTTTTCACTAATGTCGCCAAAATCAGATAGTACCTCTTTCATGCGCTTTTGCGAAATTCCTTTTTTAAATGTGAAATCACGCCATGCATTTCGGTACTTACCTTCCTTTGTTTCTGCCGGAAGCGTCGGATAGATGTTTTTAAGCCACCACTCAAACGTCTCCTCAACAGAGGAAAAAGTTTGCATGTTTCAAAGGTATGGATTTGTGGAGATCTTCCAACAAATGAAAACGTTTTTAAACGTTTAAGATCGGCTTGAATAGAATTAAGACTTTCTTAATCCTATTCACTATTTTGAAATAGATTATTGTTCGGTAGTAAAGCCGATTTTATTGGTCAAAGATGATGCAACTGGATGCCAAAATCGGTAAAATATGGAATCTGATTCCATATTTTACCGATTTTGCTTATATTCGCTCATGATCAATCGTTTAGCTGCTCCAAAAATTATCCAACTGGCAAGCCACTTTAAGTCGGTAGCTGTTACCGGGCCGAGGCAGTCTGGTAAAACAACGCTGGTGCGTGACTTATTTCCTGGTAAAACCTACTTGTCGCTTGAAAACCCTGATACCAGGCGGTTTGCATTGGAGGATCCTCGTGGATTTTTAGGTAAGTATGAGCAGGGAGCTATTTTTGATGAAGTTCAGCGGGCGCCCGAGTTGTTTTCTTTTCTACAAGAAATGCTGGATGAATCGCCAAAAACCGGTCGATTTATTCTCACCGGCTCCAACAATTTTTTGCTTCAACAAAATATCTCACAAACACTGGCTGGCCGTGTCGCGACTTTGAATCTGCTTCCATTCAGTACGGAAGACCTGTTTGGTTCACAGAGAGAAGCGCCGGATGAGAATGAATTGATAGTCAAAGGTCTTTATCCGCCCATCTACGATCCAGGTATCCCGCCGCAGGATTGGTTTCCTAATTACCTGCGAACGTACATAGATCGCGACGTTCGCCAGATCAAAAACATAACTGACCTAATTGTATTTGAGCGCTTTATGCGACTTTTAGCGGGGAGAACCGGGCAGGAACTGAATCTTACCTCGCTAGCAGTTGACACCGGCGTAGATACCAAAACTGTGCAATCCTGGATTGGTATTTTGGAGAGCAGCTTTATCATTCACCTGCTCAGGCCACATTTTAAAAACTTCAATAAAACCCTTATCAAGCGTCCGAAAATTTATTTTTACGATACAGGTCTGGTTTGTTCATTGCTGGGGATTAATACTGCCGAGCAATTGAGCCTGCATCCGTTAAGAGGAAATTTATTTGAATGTTTGGTGGTAACAGAGCTTTTAAAAAAGCGCACTAATGCCGGTAAACAGGTAAATCTTTATTATTGGCGTGACAGAACTGGTAACGAAGTAGACATTGTAATTGATAACGGGCTTTCACTTGTACCGCTTGAAATTAAAGCAGGAAAGACGGTCAACAGCCAGTTTTTTAAAAGTCTTTCCTATTGGAACAAACTAAGCGGAGCGCAAAAAGGCTACATTGTTTATGCTGGTAGCCAGGAAGAAGATCGATCTAGTGGTATTAGTGTGATTAATTGGTTTGAAATGGTAAAAAGAGATATTTGAAGGATTGCCAGGTACGCCGTAGTTGGTGTTCTCACCAACTACAACTTGTCCTACACAACAACCCGCCGCTTCTCTTCCGTCACTACCTTCATCTTCCCCAACTTCTTTCCCTTCTTAAACTTCTTCCCCAGCCAAATCACAACCCCCGTCACCGGCAAGGTCGCGGCTATGAATGCGACGATAAATGCGATGATTTTGCTTGGTAAGCCCCAGATGTTTCCGGTGTGGATTGGGTATACCAGCCGGCGGACTTTCATGCCGCGGGATTCGTTTTCGTAGAGCCGCTTTGAAATAAGGTCTCCATTATTTTTATCGAAATACAGGAAACTGACAATGTTGCTTACAGAAGCCAGATCATTGGTTTTTGAAATAGTAATCGACAAACTATCCTTTTCCGGCAGCGTGAAGAGGATCTTGCCGGGGTAGGGGAATTGTTTGTTGGTTTCTGTTAATACCTTTTCGAGCAGGTAGTTGTTTTGGGATGCATTTGGAGAGATGTTGGCGGGAACTTCGCGCAGCGTTTGCGGCTTACCGTCGAATGTAAGATAAATCAGGTTATTCACCCATCTATAACTCCAGACCAAGCCGGTTAGCGCTATCAGGAATATAAATGGCAGCACGTAAAAGCCGAAAACCGCGTGCAAATCCCAGTTAAGGCGCTTGAACTTGGCATTCCATTTGACACGGAAACGCTGCTTTTGATTCTTTCTGTTCGGCCACCAAAGTACCAGCCCGGTAATCATTATAACCAAAAACATCACGCAGGCAACGCCAGTAATTGCCTTGCCCGTTTCTTCCAGACAGAGGTAGCGATGCAGCCGCAAAACCACGCTGAAAAAAGCTTCATGCTCATCACGAACTGCGGTTATGCGACCAGTATAAGGGTCAATCGCGGCAGCTAAGCCTTCTTTCTCCTTTGTTTTAAGATTGAAAATGATCGTCCGATCGGCTTCTGGTTCTATTGTAATACGCTGGATCTCGTTTTTCGGAAATTTGTATTT
>NZ_JBHYGF010000125.1:4178-10190 GCF_051859145.1 Dyadobacter sp. | reverse complement strand
CTACTTCCATTGATATCAATAAAAATGAGCTGATTATCTCGACCAGCGACACAGGTAAGGAGCTCGTGTTCATAGAAGCCGGGCCGGACGGAAAGCCAGCCCGTTTTCTGAACCTGCCGGCCGCCATTGATTCCTCGAACAAAATCATAGACCTTTCCTGGCATCCCTCCGGTGATTTCATTGCATTCACTTTGGACAACTCCAATGAAGTTGGTTTGTACAAAGTGATCCGCGAAGCCGGCAAGCTTAAAAACGTGGAAATGGTCGGAAAGCCTGTGAAAGTCGGTACAGAACCTTCATTCGGCAAATTCACACCTGACGGAAAGCACTACCTCGTACTTGACACAAAGGGAGCGCAGGGTAAAGCCGCTGGCGATGGTGAGGTTATCGTTGTTGATTTTTCAATGGATGGGTCAACGGAGCACAAGGTATCCGGTCAGGCGGCTGTTGGTTTGAACACCGGTTCATTTGCATTAAGTCCCGACGGGTCGATGCTGGTTACTGCAACATCAGGCAAAAGCGGTTTGCCGTGGACTGAGGCGGGAGCGGGTACAGGCGCTGCATTAACTTTGTATAAAGTGGCGGCTACCGGCGCATTGACCAAAGTGGCTGATTATCCGTTCCAGGGTATTTATCCGCAGAGCGTCGCATTTGATAAAGATGGCTCCAATGTAGCAGTTGCGGTTTTTGAATACCTGCAATATGGTACAAGCAATGGCGGAGTTGAATTCTGGGCCGTCACTAAAGGAGATACACCTTCATTGAAAAAGCAAGGTGCTTCCATCGGCGTTGGCAAAGGCGCGCATACCTTGCGTGTTATTCCATAAAGAGCATACAAGATAGTTGACGGGGCAGGCTGGTTGATCCGGTCTGCCTCATTTGTTTAGTTAACCCGAGCAACCGAAATCAGCGTGATTTTTGTAGTTTTGCGGTCTCATTCATAAATAATCGGTTTTTAAGATGATTACGGTTCAAAACGTATCGTTGAGATACGGTAAAAGGGTATTGTTCGACGAAGTAAATATAAAATTTGTCCCTGGAAACTGTTACGGTGTGATCGGCGCCAATGGAGCAGGGAAATCCACTTTTCTGAAAATCCTTTCAGGTGAAATCGAGCCGCAAACGGGGAATGTAAGTATGAACCCGGGCGAGCGGATGACTTTCCTGAAACAGGATCAATATGAGTTTGACGCGTATTCTGTGATGGATACCGTGATTTTGGGGCACGAAAGGTTGTACAAAATCATGAAAGAGCGGGAGGCTATCTACGAGAAGGAAGAGTTTACCGATGCTGACGGAGAAAGAGCAGCGGAACTGGAAGCAGAATTCGCGGACCTGAATGGTTGGGAAGCGGAGACCGAGGCTGCGCAGCTATTAAGTGGTCTGGGTTTAGGCGAAGATCAGCACCACATGATGATGGCGGATCTGAACTCCAATGATAAAGTAAGGGTACTGCTCGCACAAGCACTTTTCGGAAATCCGGATGTACTGCTGCTGGATGAGCCTACCAACAACCTTGACGTTGAAACGGTATTGTGGCTGGAAAACTTCCTGGCAGATTTCAAGAATACCGTGATTGTGGTATCTCACGACAGGCACTTCCTTGATGAGGTTTGTACGCACGTGGTAGATATCGATTTTAGCAAAGTCCAGATGTTCTCCGGTAACTATTCATTCTGGTACCAATCCAGCCAGCTGGCTTTGAAACAGCGCCAGGATGCGAATCGTAAAGCGGAAGACAAGCGCAAGGAGCTCGAAGAATTTATTCGCAGGTTCAGTGCAAATGCATCCAAGTCCAAACAAGCTACTTCCCGTGCGAAGCTTTTAGAAAAGCTGACCATTGATGATATCAAACCTTCTTCAAGAAAGTATCCGTACATCGCATTCAAGTCGGAGCGGGAAGTAGGTGACCAGTTGCTGCGGGTGGAAGGATTGTCTAAAACTGCCGAAGACGGTACGAAGCTGTTTGATAACCTGAGCTTCACTGTTAACAAAGGCGACAAGATTGCATTTGTAAGCAGGAATGTAATGGCGATCAGTACACTTTTTGATATTGTAAGTGACGTTCAAAAAGCTGATAAAGGCACACATACCTGGGGGGTAACTATTACAAAATCGTATTTTCCGAAAGATCCTGCACAATTTTTCGACGTTGACCTGAACCTGGTTGACTGGCTGCGTCAGTACTCGGAAGAAAAGGATGAAAGCTTTATCAGGGGATTTCTGGGAAGAATGCTTTTCTCAGGCGAAGAATCGCTGAAAAAGGCAAAAGTGCTTTCGGGAGGTGAAAAAGTACGTTGTATGCTGTCGCGTACAATGTTGTCTGGGGCGAATGCATTGGTCTTGGATGATCCTACCAACCACCTTGACCTGGAATCGATTACCGCATTGAACAACGGACTGATAGATTTTACCGGCTGCTTATTGTTCTACTCTCACGATCACCAGTTTGTTCACACGATCGCCAACCGGATTATTGAGATCGGACCAAAAGGTATCCTGGATAAACTGATGAGCTACGACGACTTCCTGACGGACGAAACTGTGAAACAGCAGCGTCAGAAACTGTATTAGCAGCAGGTTGCATTACCCAAAAAAAGAGCTGATCACTGTGATCAGCTCTTTTTTTGGGTACCAGGTAAGCACGAATTAATCGTAGCTCAGACCATATTGCTTCAAAACATCGGCGGGTACACCTTCCCATACATTTGGCGTATTGCCCATATATCCCAGGGCAGCGATACCGATTTTAGACGTGTAATAACCGGATGCAGTCAGGTTGCGCATTAAATTGAAGAATGCAACCCCCTGGCTGTAAATTGGCTTTGCCTTCTCAGGATATGCGATGTCATCTATAATCTGAATCTGCTGTGCTTTGGTTGCAAGGGTAAAGATCTTACCAAAACGTTTACTCGATTCCCGATCCAGCCACTTCAAGCCCCCGCGTAGAGGAGTCTGATTTTGAGGCATATCTTTTACAATGAATTCAATGAAATCGGGTACGCCCGCTTGTGTCGCACTGCCTGATTTGTCATCTGCCGGAATGATAATGTCGACTAACACCTTGATTGTCGCCATTTCAGCCGCAGTCAGGAATTTCTCCTTCATCAGCCTGGCGTCGCGGATTGCTTCGTCCTTTGTTCTTCCACCCGGTATTTTGAGCGGGGTTTCCGGCGGCATTTGTGTTTCCAGCTCTCTCTGCTCTGCAAGTGCAACCTGCGGGCTGAGTGCCGTAATTCCCAGGGAGCTGAGGGTTAATGCTTTAAGTGAATCTCTGCGTTTCATCTATCGTGATTTGAAACTTTGTTCAAACAATTAAATATTTTTCTGTTTTTTCTGATTGATAATGTAATCGGAAGCTCTCCACGACAATGCGAGGATTGTCCAGGTTGGGTTTTTGTCAGCCTGAGAAACAAATGAACCTCCGTCAACCACAAACACGTTTTTCGCATCGTGCGCCTGTGAGAATTTATTGAGCGCAGATGTTTTCGGATCGTCGCCCATACGCACTGTACCCACTTCGTGAATAATGCGACCCGGCGCAGCCAATCCGTAGTTGGTATCCGCACCTGGTTTCACACCATTTGCCACACCGCCTAATGCATGGATGATCTCCTCGAAGGTATCATGCATGTGTTTAGCCTGCTTGATCTCGTAATCCGACCATTTGTAGTGGAAACGCAAAACAGGGATACCATATTTATCAACAACGGTAGGGTCGATCTCGGCGTAGTTATTGAAGTCAGGGACAGCTTCGCCGCGACCTGCCATACCAATATTTGCTCCGTAAAAACGGCGATAATCCTCTTTCAGTGATGAGCCATAGCCACCAGCAGGTTTCATTGTTCCGGCTGCAGTTGGGTATTTTCCATTCAGGTTTTCAATTCCTGAACCGAATCCGTAGCTCGGCATTCCCATTCCGCCGCCGTACTCGATGTGGTAACCTCTTGGGAAATCCAGTTTTTTGTTATCCAGCCACCAGGGTGTATACACGTGCATTCCGCCTACGCCATCTTCATTGTAGCGTTTTCTGTCCATCAAGTGCGGAAGGAATGCGCCGCGCGATGCGCCTGTTGAATCGTGGAGGTACCGGCCAACCACGCCGCTCGAATTCGCAAGTCCGTTTGGATGGCGCTCCGATTTCGAGTTCAGCAGCAATCTCGCAGATTCAGCTGCACTGGCAGCAAGTACTACTACGTTTGCTTTGATGGTATGCTCTGTCAGTTTTTCTCTGTCAACATAAGAAACGCCTGTCGCAAGTCCGGTTGTCGGGTCAGTAAGTACCTCGCGGCACATTGCATTGTTGATCAGCGTTACATTACCCGTTTTAACCGCAGGAATACAAAGTACGGAAGACGATGAAAAGTCTGCATAAGCCTGACAGGCGCGCGAGCACTGGCTGCAATAGAAACAAACCCCGCGCTGATCGTTGATCGGTTTGGTCAGGATCGAGAGGCGGGAAGGTATTACAGGTACGTTCACCTTTTTACCGGCCTGCTTTATGAAAAGCTCGTGCAAACGCGGCTTGGGCGGAGGCAGGAATATTCCGTCCGGCTCATTATCCATATTTTCAACTGTACCAAAAACCCCGATCAGCTTGTCTACCTGATCGTAATATGGTTTAACGTCATCGTAGCTGATCGGCCAGTCGTCACCCAATCCGTCGATGCTTTTTCTTTTAAAATCTTTTGGACCGAAACGTAGTGAAATACGGCCCCAGTGATTGGTACGACCGCCGAGCATACGTGAGCGGAACCAGTCAAATTGTGTTCCGTTTTTGCGGGTATAGGGTTCCCCTTCAATTTCCCAGCCACCCCAGGCTGCGTCAAAATCGCCGAACGGACGATGATTGCTTGCGCCGCGGCGGGGTGATTCGTAAGGCCATTTTAATTGTGTAATGTATTTAGGATCAGCAGGATCAAAGTATCCGCCGGCCTCTAAAAGTGCAACCTTTGCGCCCGCCTTTGCAAGTTGATAAGCTGCCATTCCACCTCCTGCTCCGGAGCCCACAATGCATACATCAAAAACGGTAGGTTGTTCTTTGATTTGAAACATAGGTAAAGGGTTATTTAGATAGTATTTTTTGATCAATAAATATAAACACCGTTTAAATAACAGCCGCCGTTGCCCTCAACATTCAAGGTTATTTAAAAAGAATCTAAATGAGATGGTGCCGGATTTAAATTAAGGGAAGGTATTTTTGCACGAAAAACGCAATAATCCATTGGCTGAGATCGGACAAGATATACTGGTTGCAAAAGAGTTTTTGATTAAAGGAGAACTGGTAGGTATACCGACAGAAACGGTGTATGGACTGGCTGGTAATGCACTTAACGAAAAGGCGGTCCTGTCTATTTTTGAAACCAAGAACCGGCCTGCATTTGATCCGTTGATTATACACACGGATTCGATAGCCAAGGCAAACAATTTCGTAACAGATTTTCCACCCGCCGCACAGGCGCTGGCTGAACGTTTTTGGCCGGGGCCGCTGACTTTGCTGCTGCCTAAAAAAAGCAATGTACCTGATCTGGTCACTTCCGGTCTGGATACCGTCGCTGTACGCATTCCGCGTCACGCAGTTTTGCTGGAATTGTTGCAAATGCTGGATTTCCCGCTCGCCGCCCCAAGTGCAAATCCATTCGGCTACATTAGCCCCACAGCTGCCGCCCACGTGAATGCACAGCTCGGCGATAAAATACCTTACATTCTCGATGGCGGGGATTGTGAGGTGGGAATAGAATCAACGATCGTGGGGTTTGAGGACGGCGAAGTGGTTGTTTTCAGGTTGGGTGGGCTTGATGTACGTGAGATTGAAGCATTAGTAGGGAAGGTGCGGCTTACTTCGGTTTCCTCATCAAACCCCAAAGCGCCCGGCATGCTAAAAAGCCACTATTCTCCTCGCAAGCCGTTGAGAATACTGACCAGGGAGGAAATGCATTCAATTAATGCAAATGGAATGGGATACCTGCTTTTTAATCAATACCTGGACAATGTGGACAGAGAATACCAGTT
>NZ_JBHYGF010000125.1:0-4161 GCF_051859145.1 Dyadobacter sp. | reverse complement strand
GCGGGAAGCTGCACACAACCTTTTTGCCTATCTCCGTGAACTCGATAAGTCCGACGCAACCGCTATTGTTGCAGAATGGGTACCTATGGCCGGGCTTGGACTAGCAATCAATGACAGGTTAAAAAGGGCCGCAGTGCAGGAATAGGGGAGTACCTATTTAAAGAAGTGCGGATGGAAGTTCATCAGGAAAACTTCGTCGGTAGCCCTTGTAATCGCAGTGTACAGCCACCTGATAAACTCTGCATTGATCTGCTCCTGGGGTAAATACCCCTGATCAACGAAGACCGAACTCCATTGTCCGCCCTGCGCTTTGTGGCAGGTGAGCGCGTAGGCAAATTTGACCTGCAATGCATTTAAAAAAGGATCTTTGCGCAGAGCTTCCAGCCTTTCCTTATTGGATTTGATATGCAGATAATCCTGCTGCACACTGTCGTAAAGCTTTCGGTTATCCTCCGAAGACATCGAAGGAGAAGAGGAATGCAGCGTATCAAGGAATATTTTTGCATCAAATTCCGGCTGCTTTTCATAATCTGTAAGTCTCAGGGTTACATCAGCAAAGCGGAAACCATGTATCTCTTGTGTTTTCCTGATTTTCAGCAGTTCAACAAAGTCGCCATTTGCTATAAACCCGGCCGGTGAATCTTCATCGAGGATGTTATAGTTATTGCGCACTACCATCAGCCGGTCGCCTGCGTCGAGTTCCTCTTCCGAAAAGTTGATTACGCGGCGGATAAACTCGTTGTACTGCACAGCGGATTTGTTGGAGCGTGTAAGGATAATTGCATTCTCCTGTCCGTACTTGTCGTAAGCATAGCGCAGTCCTTCTTCCAGCCGCTCTCCTGTCATTTTATATACATCCTGAAATGAGCGCGTCGTAATTTGTATCTCGGGGGTTTCTGAGGCGAGCTGTTCACGCAGCAAAGTCGCATTGTAGAGAATGCCCGATTGCTCGTCCTGTCGCATTACCTCCTTCAATTCTTCTTGAAAAACAGACATATAAAACGTTTGTTCCAGATATTCCCTGTCTAATGCGGGACTCAGCTCTTTGCCAACCGGCGGTAGCTGCGCCACGTCACCCACCAGCATGAGCTTGTTTCCGGGATTTTCAAAAACGAAATCGATCAGATCGGCCAGGAGGCTGCGACTGCCAAAATCGGCCTCATTGGTGATCATGGAGGCTTCATCTACGATAAACAGCGTGTTATCGTGGTAATTTTTCTGCCGCTGGAATGTCAGCGTGCCCGAATATGCGTCTGCCGTCTGTTTGTAGATCTTCTTGTGAATTGTCAAAGCCACCTTATCCGAGTAGCCCGACATTACCTTGGCAGCGCGGCCGGTCGGCGCAAGCAGTATGGATTTGTAGCCGAAATTTTTAAGTACTTTAATTAAGGTACTGATAATGGTCGTCTTACCAGTTCCTGCATAACCTTTCAGCAAAAAACAATCGCGGTAACGTTCCAATCCTTTTTCCTCAACCAAAAAATCATTTGCCTGTTCGAAGAAACGTAATTGGCCCTCAGTAGGTCGGAAAGGGAATTTTTTTCGCAGCAACTGGGAAGGCAGCATTTTATCGGTATCCATGGAGACGAATCTAGCGGAACGTTAAACAATATCAAAATGGCTGTTGCTTAACAAAAATATACTCAGAATTAGTTGGACTTTAACAGGTCGATTGTCTATATTGAAAATCCTTTTTATCTCACAACCCCAAACCTAAACATCTATGCTAGTACAACATGTAATGGGCAACAAGCCTGTCAATGCGATTTGGTCGGTTACGCAGGACAACACCGTGTTTGAGGCTCTTGAACTCATGGCCGCGAAAAACATTGGTGCAGTTCTGGTACTGGAGGATGAAGAATTGATCGGAATTTTTTCCGAAAGGGATTATGCGAGAAAGGTAATCCTGCAAGGCCGGGCGTCGCGCGATACTTTAATCAGGGAAGTAATGACGAGCAAAGTAATTACCGTCGAAACCATGGACAAGATCGAAGAGTGTATGCAGATTATGTCTGACAAACACATCCGCCATTTGCCTGTCAATCAAAATGGTACATTGGTTGGCATTATCTCGATCAACGATATCGTATCAGCTATTATCCACGAGCAGAAGGAACATATCAGCACGCTCGAAAGCTACATTTCAGGCAGCCCGTATTCCTGAAATTGATCTGAATCTATTCCTTACTCCTATTCAAATCAGCACGGACAGTCAGCCCGACGGGTGAACTATATCTTGCCAAATATGGCGGGATAGTTATATTTGTTCTTCAAAAACAGGCTTTGCAAACAGTCGGGAAAGAAATAGCAGAAGTGTTTGGCGGGCGCGTGCGGGTACGCGTTTGCGGCATCTGCATCCGGAATGAACGCATTCTGATGGTGCGGCACCAGCTTTACGGTGCCGATGAGCCTTTCTGGAGTACGCCCGGTGGCGGTGTTCAGCTTGGTGAGCCGGCAACAAATGCACTGGTCCGGGAAATGGCAGAAGAGACCGGCCTGAAAGCAGAGGTGGGCAGGCTACTTTTTGTAAATGAACACATACAGTTGCCGCTTCACGCAATCGAGTTGTTCTTTGAGATCCTCGAATTTCAGGGTGATATTACCAGAGGCAACGACCCGGAACTCGCAGCAGGTAAGCAGATTATCGAAGATGTAGCGTTTCTAACGCTCAACGAGATTAAAAGATTAAAACCGTCACAGGTTCATCGCTTATTTACTAACCTGAATTCGTTGCAGGACATTTTTGAAATAAACAAATACATTCCCGCCAGCTAAACGGAAATGTCAATCAGAGCAATTATCCCCATTTATTGTGGCAAATACTGAAAACCAGGTCATAGAAATCATCCCTACCTTACTTGTAGGTGATCAGACCTTTGACCCGGCCAATATTCCTTCAAGTACATTATGCATTGAAATCGGTGATCAGCAGATCCGTTTTTGCATTGTCAAGGAAGAAAATATGGAATGCGTCTGGCTGGAAGATTATTCGCTGGACCAAACACTTACCCAGGAAGAGCTGTTCGAGAAGGTAAAAAGAGTATTTACGGGACATTTGCTTTGGTCTTCCAGCGCCTGGAAATCAGTCCGCATATCTGTTAATTCCGGACTTTTCAGCCTCGTTCCGAGTCTGCTTTTTGATGAACAGAATACAACGAGCTACCTTTCCTTCTCAGCCGGAAATGCGCCATCCAGGCAGGATATCGTGTTGCATCACGAGCTGCCGCTGGTTCATGCGCATACCGTATTTTCAATGCGGCAAAGCTGGCACGAATGGATCTTGAACCATTTCAAATCTTCGCACCTTTCTTTTTATCATTTTACCAGTCCGCTTGTAATTGGTGCATTGGTGAGCCACCTGGAACACCAGGAAATCCGGATAGTATCGCTTTACTTTGAGAAAGATCAGTTTACGCTCACAGTAACGGAAAGTCAGCAGCTGATCCTGTGCAACCGGTTTAGGTTCAAAGAAGTGCATGAGATGGCTTACATTGTTCTTTTTACATTAGGACAATTGGGCTACGAACCTGAGGAGGTAAAAGTGCTTTGCTATGGTGAAATCTCGGCGACGGCAGATGCGTACCAGGAACTTTCGCATTTTCTGCCTGGCCTCCAAATAGGCGGGCGGCCAACTACATTGAAATACAACAGCCAGTGTGCCGAAGTGCCTGGCCACCGGTATTTTGGTTTATTTAATACCTATCTTGTCTCATCTTAGGCTTATAACTATCACTTATGGAGCGCATTGCATTGTTTCCCGGTTCTTTTGATCCATTTACGAGAGGGCACGAGGATATCGTTCTGAGAGGTTTGCGGCTTTTCGACCAGGTCGTGATTGGTATCGGTAACAATGCGACAAAGAAGCGGTACTTTCCGCTTGATGTGATGAAAGAAATGATTGAGAAAACCTTTTCGTCCGAAAAAAATGTGAAGGTAATTACCTACGATGATCTCACCGCGCATACTGCCCGGGAGCTCGGCGCAACATTTCTGCTTCGCGGCCTGCGAAATACCACTGATTTCGAGTATGAAAATGGCATTTCGCAGGTGAACAGGTATTTGTATGAGGAAATTGAAACTGTTTTCCTGATCACTTCGCCGGCTCTGGCGCCGATCAGTTCCAGTATTATCCGCGACTTGCATCGTTACGGTCAGCAGGTG
>NZ_JBHYGF010000124.1:7230-33458 GCF_051859145.1 Dyadobacter sp. | reverse complement strand
AACTTGAACTTGTCAGAGGTTTTTACAATAAACTTCTTGCTGTCGACAGTGTGACTGACCGAGAATTCGGCCTCGCCTTCCAGCATAACCTGGCGCACTGCCCTGTCAAAGCCAAACCGGGGTATTTTGAGCTTCGAGTTCGAATTCAGCGCCACTTTGCTGCCGTCTTCCAGGTATATATCCGTTGTTTTTCCGTAGCCCGTCTGATAAGTTTTGTACTGAATATCATCCCTGAACCAAAGGCCGCAGCCCATAAGCAAAATCACCGAAGCCGCAATAAGCCAGAAGCGATTACCAAAACTCTGAATGGAGGATTTGAACTGGGCGGGTACCGGACTTTCTTTTTCATCCTGCCCCGGACGGTCCTCATTCAGCCGGCTGAGCAGGTTTTCAAGCGCAATATCCTGTTCGGGTGCAAATTGCGGGTGGCTGATCTCATACTCCATCAACCATTGGTGAAACTGTTCGCTGTTCTCTTTCTGCGTGATCCAGTCTTCAATCAGCTGCTTTTCCAGCGGATTTGCCCGACCGGCCAGGTACTCAAACAGGCTATATCTCGATATAAGTGTTTTCATTTTGCTAGAATTTCGAAGTACAACACCAACCCACGCAGTCTCTTAAAGAGAGGCAAAAGTCAATAGGGCCAGGCCAAGTGAGATCATCCACTCGCCATGGAGCGCAGAGCGCAGGTGTTTCAATGCTTTGGATATATGTACTTCCACCGTTTTAGGTGAAATGTGAAGCTCGGAGGCAATTTCATTGTACTTCTTGTTCTCAAATCTGCTGAGGAGGAATACCTTCTGGCATTGTGTAGGCAGACGGGCAATTACCTCATTGACTTTTATAAACAAGTTATTGTAATGGATCTCGGCGTCAGGCAGTTGCTGGTAACACGAAATGGTGTTCTCCTCGGTCACATCCAGTGTGTCTGTTTTCCCAAACTCCCGTCGCATATACGTATAGCATTCGTTCCGTACAGAGCGAAAGAGATAGCTGGTATACGAAGTGTTGATATTCTCGTACGCTTTCGTGCGATAGAATTGAAAGAAGACTTCACTGACCAGGTCTTCGGCCAGTTGTTTGGAGTAAACAAACCTCACAGCATGGCTGCAAAGCGGGGTATAGAACCTTTTGAAGAGCAATTCCAGCCCTTTTGCCGGATTTTGTTCAAAGGTCAGTTTAAGGAATGAGGCAGAATCAATTTCACTCACATCGTTCTTTCCTTCGTGCAATACAGACACAAAAGGTCCGGAGCGTTTCAGTTCCTGGTTAAGCAAAGGATCGTGCATTGAGTCTTTGTTTATGTAATAATGGAAAGACTTTTTTGTACCCGGATGCCCTTAGTCTTGGTATAAAAAAATTAAAACTTTTATTAATCATAATTAAAGCGCAAAACACAACTATCCTGCTCTGTCGCTCTTTTATATTCTGGTGTAAAAAGGGTGTTAAATATGAACCGTTTGGCACAAAAAAAAACCGGCACATTGCTGTACCGGCTATCTACCTACGAAGGTGATTTTACAAATTCTTCGCCTTCATTTCTTTCACTGCATGGTCAACAGCTCTTGCCGAAAGCGCCATGTAAGTGAGTGACGGATTTTGCGTTGAAGTGGAAGTCATACTTGCGCCGTCGGTAACAAACACATTCTTGCAAGCGTGTATCTGGTTCCATTTGTTCAGGACGGAAGTTTTAGGATCTTTCCCCATTCGCGCACCGCCCATTTCGTGAATATCATTGCCAGGATTGCGTTTTCCGTCATGCGATTTCACATTCTTGAAACCTGCATTGGTAAACATTTCACTTACCTGCTCAATGTAATCCTTGATCATCTTCTCGTCATTGTCATCATACTCCACATTGATTTTCAAGAGCGGGATACCCCAGGGATCTTTCTGCGTTTTATCAAGCGCAACGTAATTGCTTTCCTTCGGAATCGTTTCGCCCATCATGTGAGAACCTACACCCCAATTGCCGTATTTGGTTTCAAATAAACCTTCTTTCAGTGACTCACCCAGCCCGCTTCTGTCATTGGAAGTCTGGCGATATGCTGTAAAACCGGCTGCGTAGCCTCTTAAAAAGTCCGTTTCTTGTTTGTAAACATTTCGGAACCTTGGAATGTAGCCGCCATTTGGCCGGCGACCGTCTGTGGTTGAATCCAGAAATCCTTCATACTCACCAGATACAGTTGCCCGGTAGTTGTGAAAAGCTATGTATTTGCCCAATACCCCGCTGTCATTCCCCAAACCATTCTGGAAGCGGCTTGAAGTTGAGTTAAGCAGGATTAGATTCGTATTCAATGCAGCTGCATTGACGAAGATGATATCTGCATAAAACTCCATCATTTCGTTCGTCGTAGCATCTACCACTCGTACACCGGAAGCTTTTTGCTTCTTGTCATCATAAATAATAGAATGAACAACCGAATGCGGGCGTAACGTAAGATTCCCTGTTTTTAATGCCCAGGGAATGGTAGAGGAATTACTGCTGAAATATCCTCCAAAGGGACAACCCCGCTCGCACATAGTACGATGCTGGCATTTGGCACGTCCCTGATCCAGGTGTACCTGCTGGGGTTCGGTGATGTGTGCGGCGCGGCCGATAATAATGTGGCGGTCCTTGTAATTTTTAGAAACCTGCTCTTTGAAGTATTTCTCAACGCAGTTCAGTTCATGTGGCGGAAGGAACTCCCCATCGGGAAGTGCATCCAGTCCGTCTTTATTCCCGGTAATGCCGGCGAATTTTTCCACGTGGCTGTACCAGGGAGCGATGTCATCGTAACTGATCGGCCATTCAACTGCAAATTTATCACGAGCCGGACCTTCAAAATCGTACTTGCTCCAACGCTGCGTCTGCCGCGCCCAGAGCAACGATTTACCTCCTACCTGGTAGCCCCTGAGCCAGTCGAAAGGTTTTTCCTGTACGTATGGGTGCTCTTTGTCTTTCACAAAGAAATGCGCCGACGATTCTCCGAATGCATAGCACTTGCTGGCAATCGGGTTTGCGTCTGTAATTTCTTTCGGCAAGCGCCCGCGGTGCTCAAACTCCCACGGCATCATATTCGTGGTCGGATAATCCTTGATATGCTCCACATTCCTGCCGCGTTCAAGAAGAAGGGTTTTCATTCCTTTTTCCGTCAGCTCCTTCGCCGACCAGCCGCCACTGATACCGGAACCTACTACGATCGCATCGTAAGTCCGGGCTTTTTTACTGTCTATATTGAAATTTGCCATTTTTTTTGAAAGGGATTAAAGGGAGGATGGAGGAAAGGGAGGATGGAGGAGGGATGGATATTGCCTGCCTCCTCAATCCTCCTTTCTCCCTTTTATCCCTTAGTAACAGGTACACAACCGTGAAAACGTGCGGGTACCATTTCGTAGTGAGTAATATTGGTCATGACATATTCTGAGGTCATGTAACCCTGGATCGTCAGGTTTTTGAGCAGACTGAAAAATCCTCTGTCGTCAGGTTCCTGGCTTTTTTCCAGTGTCTGCAGCAATTGCAGGCGCTGATCTTTATCTGCTTCCGCAAATGACTTTCCGAATTGCTGTACGCTCTGTTTGTCCAGATTGGAAATGCCGCTGGCAAAACTGGTTTGTGCTTTGCTGTCGTAGCAATCTTTAACCATTTTCTGCACGAAATCTCCAACTCCAAGTTCTCCCGCTCCCGGAGTATCCGTTTTTGGGATCATGGTTTCAACGATTGCCGTCAGGTTTTTGGACTGGTCAGCAGAAAGAAACCCGCCCGTAGTGACGGTCTCTTTGTTCCAACCCGAAGCCCATGCCGGCAGGTTTGCCAGTGCACCCACAGCCAACGCCATACTTTTCAGCGCTACGCGTCTTTCCATTACATATATTTTTGATTGTGAAAATTCAATGTTCCGAGGATCGCCTCTATCTATTCTTCCAAAAAGTCCAGGTCTCTTCCGTGCGTTTCGGGTATTGTCAAAATGCAGTAAATACCTATTGCGAAGCATATTACCCCCACCAGCGCGCCTGCATTGATCACCGAAAAAGAGTCTTTAAAATTAGCGAATAAAGTTGTCATTAACACCACAGTTCCACGTACCATGTTCGGCACTGTAGTAGCAGCTGTTGCCCGCAGGTTGGTACCAAATTGCTCTGCGCCTATCGTCACAAACATAGCCCAGTATCCGATCCCAAAACCGAGCAATGCAGCAGTAGCATAAAAGTAAGTTGGAGAATTAATGCCTGCGTACAGATAAATTAAGCTTCCTGCTAACGTAAAAATCATCAGATAAAGTACAGCCTTCTTCCGCGATTCCAGCCAGTGACTGATAAATCCGCTGGCAAGATCGCCCAGGGAAAGACCCACATAACACCACATAATCGACAAACCGGGCTTGATTGGCTCGGCAATGCCCAATGCATTCCCGAATTCGTTGCTAAACGTCGCAAGGATACCAATTACAAACCAGGTAGGCAAACCAATTCCAATGCATCTCAGATACCTTGCAAGCCGGTCTTTATTGGTGAACAATGCAAAGAAATTACCTTTCTCCACATGCTTCTGATTTTTAATATCCTTGAAAATACCTGACTCAAAAACGCCGATGCGCAGCAGCAAAAGCGAAATCCCCAAACCTCCTCCGATGAAGTAAGCATAGCGCCAGCTGAAAAATTCTACCGTAAAGTAAGCCACAACAGCTCCCAGTAAACCAATACCCGCCACCAGCGAAGTTCCGATCGCGCGCAGGTGTTTTGGTAAAATCTCAGAAACCAATGTGATACCCGCACCCAGCTCACCGGCCAGACCTACGCCGGCTATAAAACGAAGGATTTTGTACACATCCGCATCCTGAACAAAACCGCAGGCAATATTGGCAAGTGAATAAGTGACAATGGACCCGAAGAGTACGGAAAGGCGGCCTTTTTTGTCCCCCAGTATCCCCCAGAGAATTCCCCCTAAAAGCAGACCGGTCATTTGCCAGTTGAGAATACTGGCTCCGGTAATGGAAATTTCGGCATCGGATAGCCCAAGTGCGATCAGGCTGGGTATCCGGACGATACCAAAAAGCAGCAAATCATAGATATCTACAAAATAACCAAGTGCGGCAACAATGACTGGGGCACTAAAAAGGTAGGAAGCATCTGAACGAGGTGCTGAGACAGAATTCATTTAAGGAATATGGGTTTCTTAGGAATATTTGCAATATTATGCAAATAGCCGGACATAAGACCGGCTATTCGTTTGATAATTTCGAAAATTTAAAGAGAAAGTTGTGCTAAGCTAACTTTACTTGCTTACTCATCTTCTATTATTTTTTAAAAACAAGCGTAGTTTTGAAAGTCTGACCGTCCTCGGTTTCCGACACGGACCATTTCATTTCATTCCCTTTTACTTCCAGATCAAACTCGTCTGTTTCACCATCTTCAATCACCTGGATTTTATTACCTACCACTTTCCAGGTTGCGCCGGATCCTACTACCGGTGAATCATCATCTTCAACACAGCCAGCAGGAACTTTGCCAGTTACCTTTCCATTGCCATTGAAAGTGATTGTTGTTTGAGAAAGGCAGTTGTTACCTGCCAAAGCTTCGTAAAAAGCCAGCATATCGGTAATTCCATTTACCGCCGGCTCGATCGTCATTGCCTTAATTTTCCATGAACCTTCTACTTTGTTTTGATTAACAGGTTCAGGCTCATTTGGCTTCGGATTTTCAGAATCGTCTTTACACGAGAAAACACCCGCAACAAGTACAAGAGAAAGCAGGAATGCAGACAGATTTTTAAGAGACATTTTTTTCATGACTATTTGTTTTTGATTGTAAATAATCACGAAAGTATCAGCTGCAATGCGAGCGGAAAAGGCGTTTCGAGTAAGCGGTTGTGCTTTTGAGTAAGTGGTTTTCCAGCAAGCTTACTATTATTGCACGAGTACCTTCAACTGTTTTTGTCCCTGACGCCTGTCTTCATAGCCAACAATGTATATTCCTGAAGGAAGAAATTCAGGTATTTTCAACTGCACTGTACCCTTTTGCAAGACCTTTGTCTCAACAGCAACCAAATTGCCGGAAGGTGAGATCAGGCGGATTGTACTGATATCAATATCCTGCGACCTGATCTGAAATACACGTTTTGCCACGGGATTCGGAAAAGCAAAAGGCTTTTCAGCTGGGTCGCCATTTTCTCCTTCTCTGATCAGAATATCGAAAACGCGGATCCTGCCCAGTCCATTTCTGAACCTTAACTCAAAATTGGAAAGCTTGGTTGGGGAAAAAGCCGAGTTGCCGGGATATCCCTTGCTTCCCAGACTTACCGGCTCTTCATTCAACCACAAATCATAAGTACCCGGGCCAACTATCACTTCACCATCGCTTTCGGGAGCTTTGTAAATGAGGTCTTTGTCTGCATTATTGAGCACCCAGGTGAGGGTAACTCCCTCTTTTTTAGGAATCCAGCGACTTGTTTTCTGGCTTTCTGAATCTTTAATGCAAATGGAGTCTTCTTTGAAGTTGATCACAAACTTCGAAAACATGATCCCATTTCCTGGAAAGGAATTATTAACAGGATTAAAATCTTCTCCTGCATAAAAGTAAACAGCATTCACAGCACTGGACTGCACTGATTCGGCAGCCAGTTTAATCTGAATAAACAACGTTTTCGGACTGGGTTCAAATGGTGTCGCCCGCATTGCGCGTATGATCCCACCCGTAGCAGAATCCTGCTGAGACCTGATAAACTCAACATAACCCTTGTGAAACTTGTGATAAGAAAGTTGCGGCGCCGTAAGAATAATGTGACTGAACTGTCCAGTGTCAGGAAGCGGATTGACCAGGGAAGTTGTTTTTGCAAAATCCTGGTGAAAGTAGATCGTCTGGGCTTGGCTGAAAGTAAAAACAGAAAGCACCAGGAACAGTGCTTTCTGTAATAATCTGTAATGTGTTTGCATAAACCGGGCGTTTATGCTTTTAGACGTAAGTTCTTTGTAATGGTAACTTAGCAGTAATGCTATTTCTTAAAATTTCGCTGCCAGTTTCTTTCCGGTCAAAAATCTTCCAGGCAGTTACCATGCCATGAATGTCTATTTAGAGGCCGTAAGCTGCTTAATCAGGTCAGTTTCATCCTTTTTGTAAGGTGTACCATCTTTTCTGAAAATATCGTGGAACCATAGTTCAGGCTCGCTCGTATACGTTTTTTTCCAGCTGTCCCAGGGATAGATTGTTTGGGATTTTCCGCTTACAAGCCCCCAGTTGATGGCGCCTACATTATATTTCTTGGCAACTGGCAATGATCCCTTAAAGAAACTTCCATTTCCACGGGACATATATTCAGTACAAATCAATGGGCGACCGTATTGTTGCAACTGCTTTATCCTTTTTTCAAAGTCAGCCGCATCTTCGTAGTTGTGGAACGTAATGATATCCGACTGGTCGATCATCACTTTTTCAATCGGTTTCAAAGTCTCGTGCGAAGTCCAGTCTCCGTTCCAAACACCCGCGGTAAGTGGCTGGGAAGGATTAACCGAGCGCGCCCAGGCAAATGATTTTTCCAGCAAAGGCAGCACGTAGTCTACTTTATTCGGTATTTCTACTTTTCCGTAAGAGCTTGTATTTGGGTTATCGGGCTCATTCCAGATATCCCAGGCCAGAATGCGGTCATCATTTGCGAATGCGGCAACAGTCCCTTTTACATATCTTTCCAAGCGGGGATATTGTGTACTGTCTTTCAACGCATTCAACCCCGGGCTTTGTACCCAGCCCGAATTATGAACACCCGGCTTCGGAGCACGCTGCGTTCCAAGCTTAGGAAAGGGATCCCAGCAAGAACCGGCTTGATCTTATGTTTTTCAGTGATATCAAGAAATGTGTCCAGCCTCTTCATAAAACCTGCTGAATCTTCTTGAAACAACAAATCGTGCAGATAAACCCGCATGGTGTTCATTCCAATTTCTGCTGCCCAGCCGAGTTCTTTGTCAATGGTGGCAGTGTCAAAAGAAGCTGCCTGAAACATTTCAAGCTGGTTGATCGCGGTGCTGGGAAGGAAGTCTGCACCTACCAGCCAGCCTTGTTTGGCATACCAGTCGTTTGCCTCTTGCTTGGACCAGATTTCACGTCCGGCGGAGGCAGTATTCGAAGTGGCGGTTTGTTCGTCTTTATTTTCTTCGGCATTTTTTGCGCAACCGAATGTTAGTAATGCGGCAAAAACCGCCAGCATTGTCGATTTAAATAATTTCATTTTGACTAAAAGGTTTATTTGAAAATAGGCGCTTTTGTTTCAGAACTGCTCGGCTCCAAACCTGCAACTTCCGGCCAGCCATTTGGCCAGGTAAGCTTGTCGAGCATCAGCACCCTGCGGTTGGCGCCTGTGGATACATGTGGTTTTTTCTTGTCTATTGCGTGGTATAAAAGCCAGTCGGTACCATTGTCGTCGGTAACAAACCTGGCATTGTGCCCGGGCCCGGCATATTGTTCGCTGGGATGGATCAGCAATGTGCCTGTACCTCGATTTGTAAGTTCCCTGCCTTCCTTATCCACATAAGGCCCGAGCGGGTTTTTCGACCTTCCAACGCGGATGTGGTATTTACTTTTTGCACCTTCGCAGCAACTTTCTTTGGAACCGAAGAAGTAGTAATACTCTCCTTTTTTCTGGATCATCACAGCTTCAAAGTCCCCGGCCGCTACTTTTATCTTTTTAGAAAGGTCAGGAACGGATTTCCCATCCTTGCTCAGTTCAACACCGTAGGTCCCCTGCGTAGCAGCATCGCTGAAACTGCCCCAGAAAACATACTTCTTGTCGTCAATCTCCATGTAAAACGGATCAATAGAGTTGGGAACCCCTGCCTCAGAACTTAAGAACAGCTTACCGATGTCGGTGAATGGGCCGGCTGCTGAATCGGATACTGCGAGACCAATGCCCGGATCGGCGTCACCCCAGGTTGAAAATGCGTAGTACATGTGGTACTTACCTTCTACTTTCACGACCTCGGGTGCCCAGATACCACCCTTCTCTTTCCAGGCTGGTTTTCTGGTAAATGCATCTTTAAGGTAGGTCCAGTGCACCAGGTTTTTTGACCTGATAATTGGTACTAAGTGCGCGCCATTTCCATCCCCCCAGTTATCCATTGTTCCATAGGCATAAAACATGCCGTCTTCTGCCCGGACCACAGTTGGGTCGGCCAGAATGGGTTCAAATACCGGGTTTTTGTAGGATAGCTCTGTTGTCGTCGCAGTCTGCGAAATAGCCTCAGCGAACGTCGACAAAATCATGGTGGCAGCCAGGAATTTTTTGTAGAGCGTCATTAATTACTTGTTTTGTGAAATAACTAAAAAAACAAAAAGCGCAGAATCGTTGATTCTACGCTTGAATGCAATGTAAATAAGATTTACAAAGAACTTTCCGATTTGATTTGCTGAACGAGCTCAGCACTAACACCAGCAAGCCGGGCGATCTTTTCGTTGTTAAAAGAAGTCTCCCTTAGTAAGTTCTTTACAAATTCAATATTCCTTTCATTTCTACCTTCGTCCCTTCCATCTTCTCTCGCCTCTTGCTGTCTGATCTGCAGATACAATTCATCGATTCCCATAGCGTTGTGTGGTTTTTTGGTTATTGTACTTATATCTCGTTCGAATATTCTGTCTAAACTCTTATCATTGAACCTCATATAAAGTTTCAGAAATTTCATCAGCTTTCCAATTTTCTTCTTTGGAATTTGCATGGCCAGTAATCTTCTGGCCAATGCGATTTTTAGTGACAGTAAATCTTCCTTTTCAAGCGTCTTCCTACGCATTGCAGACTTGACTACCAGGATAATCTGCGCAAAAGGATTTGGGCTTTTTAGCAAATTTTCTTCTGAGTGATCCAGTACCTTGAACGCGTTGAACTCAAAAGTTAACCGGGTACCCAGAAAATCCTGCTCGAATTTGGCAGGACGGAATGCATTATTTTCATCCGTCAAAATTGCGAAGGCTGTAATGCGGCGGCGGTAATTATCCCAAATCCTGTAATAGTAGGTAAACATCCGCTCAGCGAATGTTTTATCCGCATAACCCTGGACTTCAACATGCACGAGTATCCATTCTTCTTTTCCATCAAGCAAATAAACTTTGACAAGCTTATCCACGAACCTGACCTCGGGCGTACAATCGTCCGCAGGGAAAAGCTGTTCAAGTTCTTTATCAAGATATTGAAAGCCTTTGCTGAGATCGAACAATGCATGAGAATTGGGAAAGAAGAATTCCAGGAAGTCTTCAAAAGTATCTTCGAGGATGGATTTCCAAAGTATGTCGTTGGTATACACAAAAAAGCTCGTTTGAATTTAGACGTTCAAACGAGCTTCTGGTCACAATGGAAAAGTTTAAAGTTTTCCTAATTCAAAAAGAAGCTTTTCAACCTCCTCTGCTGAGGTGGCAGGAAAGTTGGCAATACGCAGCTGAGAGGCTTTAAATTCGCCATAACCACTTCCAATCGCCATTCCTTTTTCCTTGATATTCTTAATGATATCAGCCGAAGGTTGTTCCGTATCAGCCACGATAACTGTTTGGGAGCGGTATGCTTTTTCTTTTACAAATGCAGAAAAACCAGCTGTTTTTTCGATAAACTTATAAATAGAGGCTGCTTTCTGCTCGGTTTGCTTGCGCATAGTTTGCACGCCAATCTGGTTAAATTCTTCTGCAATTTTCCCTAGCAGGTAAATTCCCATTACATTCGGCGTAGCCGGTGTTTCATTGTTCTGCGCGTTTTTCCAGAGTGTTGGTAAGTCATTATGCGCGCCGATGGAATATTGATTTTTAATGCTCTTTGCTTTCGCCAGACATTTTTCACTCACAATCCAAACACCCAGTCCGGCCGGCAAACCAAATGCTTTTTGAACCGAAAAAAATGCAGTATCTATCAATGTATAATCCAGGTCGGGATAAGGCGCGGAAGAAACGATATCAACCGCGATGAATTTGCCCGGATTCTTTTGCTTCAACTTATGAATTTCCGAAACCGGCATTTGAACGCCTGAACTGGTTTCATTATGCGTCACACAAATCAGCTCTGCATATTCAGGTACCTCGATCTCAGCAGCTGAAAAGCCAGAACCCATCGGTTTTTCCAGCTTGTGCGCATATTTATTCAGCGCATTGGAGTAGTCGTAAAACTTTTTTGAAAAAGAACCATTGACCAAATGGAAACTTTCAAGTTCCACGCAGCTGAAAAGAATGCGCTCCCAGGCTTCTGATGCGGAACCAAGAAAAAGGATCGCGTGCGTGTCAGGTACATTGAGTAAAATGCGCAGCTGGTCGATTGTGAATTTATGTAAATCGCGGTACTGCTGACTTCTGTGACTGATTGAACCAAGCTGGTTGGTCACAAAAGTTTGCAGGTGCTTTTCAAATGTGGGATAAAGCTGGGCTGGGCCCGGGGTAAAAAAAGTTAGCGACATGGTGTTGGATAAGTGTATTTCAGTAAAGCATCCGGAACCGGATCGTACCTTCAAGTTCTTTCACTTCCTGAATGAATTCCTCCGTATATCCTTTTTCAATATCCACAATTACATACCCGATATGTTCATTGGTTTTGAGGTACTGACCGGTAATGTTGATATTGTTTTTACCAAAAATATGGTTCAGCTTGGCCAGAACGCCCGGCACATTGGCGTGAATATGGAGCAATCTATGCGAGTCTTTCAACTTGGGTAACTGCACTTCCGGGAAGTTGACACTTCCGTAAGAGCTGCCGTTATTCATAAATTCAAGCAGCTTGGAAGGAACAAAGTGCCCGATATTTTCCTGCGCTTCTTCGGTACTTCCTCCGATGTGCGGCGTGAGGATCACATTGGGCAAACCGAGTAGCTCACTTTCGAAAAGCTCGTCATTCGTTTTTGGCTCTTTCGGGAAAACGTCAACACCCGCTCCGGCTACTTTTCCGCTTTTTACTGCGTCAGCCAAAGCCTGAATATCTACCACGTGGCCACGCGACAGGTTCAGGAAAATAACGCCTTGCTTCATCAGATCAAACTCGCGCTTGCCGATCAGATTCGTATTTTCTTTCCGGCCATCCACGTGCATACTGATCACGTCGGCAATGGAAAGCAGTTCTTCCAGTGAGTTCAGCTTTTTGGCATTTCCAATTGAAAGCTTTTCAACTTCATCGTAGAAATAAACCTCCATTCCCAGCGCTTCGGCCACAACAGACAACTGCGTTCCAATACTGCCATAACCTACCATTCCAAGCTTCTTTCCGCGAATTTCAAAACTTCCATTCGCAGATTTATCCCAGATTCCCTGGTGCAGCTGGTTACTTTTGCCAACTATATTCCGGATCAGCAGGATCATTTCACCCACCGCCAGCTCCACAACTGAGCGTGTGTTGCTATAAGGTGCATTGAAGACAGCAATTCCTTTTTTGGCGGCTTCTTCCAGGTCAATCTGGTTGGTACCAATGCAGAATGCACCAATTGCCATCAACCGGTTTGCATTTTCAAGAACGCGTTTAGTAATGTTTGTTTTGGAACGAATACCGATAATAGAAACATCTTTGATCCGCTCGCAAAGCTCGTCTTCATCCAATGCGCCTTTTACAAATTCTACACTAAAACCTTCTTCTTTAAAAGCTCGTAAGGCAGCCGGGTGAACATTTTCAAGCAGCAATACTTTAATGCGGCTTTTTGGATAAGACTGGCTTCTGCTCAGTTTGTTATCATATAAAAAATCATCGAAAGAGGTAGCAATGTGATCAGCAACGGCAGTTACGCGCGGGCGCTCGATGTTTTCTGTAAATGCGTAAAAGCGGTTTGCCAGACCGGAAGCTTTCAATTCATAATCTGTATAACCGTCGCCGATTGCGTAAACATCGCCCGGCAAGTTCAATGCAGATAAGATCTTGATTTTGCCGCCATCAGTTGATAGCTCATTCTCTTCATCTATTCCAATGATATTACCCTCTTCGTCAAATACAAATTCATTGGCATAAACATGATCTGCACGGATACCGAGCTCGGTCGCAACAGGCACGATAAACTCCTTGAACCCGCTTGAAACGATATAAATCTGCTCCGTATTTTCCGTCAAAAAGTGCACATTCCGCTTAAACGAATCCGAAACCTTGGTCCTGAGCAAATTCACAAGTTCACCGATATGCGAGCGATTGGCTTTCAGCAATGCGATGCGCTGACGAAGTCCTTCTGCAAACGACATTTCGCCATTCATTCCTTTGTTCGTGAGATCGGTGATCTTCTGAACAACCTGATCTTTCTCAGGATGCCCGTTCAATGCGATCGCTGCAAGTTCGTCGAGTCCTTCTACCTTGGTAAAAGTGCTGTCGAAATCAATGATAATGTACGGTAACGGATTGAGTGTTAATGTGGACATGAAGCAGGGAATAACTGAATAATAATCGGGTCAAAAAGAAATACCTATCTAGGGATCCGGGCGGCAAAATTACGAATCATATTAGATATGACGCTAACAAAATAATGATTCGAACAGTTTAAAATTTGAGACACATAACGCGCAGGCTATTCACCCGTTTTCCGCCAGGAAGAACTCCAGAGCCCTCTTTTCGGACCAGTAGAATTCATCGACAAGCCGCGCAGGCCGAAATCCGCAATGCCCGCCCTGACTGCTCGCGATCAGTGAAACTTGTTCATGTGCCCGTAATTCGTCCAGCGGCAGACTCGCAAACGGGACTATCGGATCATTCTTTGCATTCACAATCTGCGTAGATATGCGGATATCTTTCAGGAAATGCATGGAGCTGCATTGTTCATAATAATCATCGGCGCCTGTAAAACCGTGTAACGGAGCAGTGTAGATGTGATCGAAATCGTACAGCGTTTTCACATGTTTGTAGTCGGACAAGGAAATACTGTCTGGATAAAGCGCGGCTTTGGCAGCCACTTTGGGACTTAATGTTTGTAAAAACCGCTGCATATAAACGCGGTTTTCGGGTTTGATAATCGCCAGGCTGCAAGCTTTCAAATCCATTGGAACACTAAAAACGATTGCTTTCCGGATCCTGCTGTCCAGCTGCGCTGCATACTCACCAAGGTATTTGAGCGTCAGGTTACCGCCAAGGCTGAAACCCGCAAGATAGATATTCTCGTATCCGCGCAGCAATGCATGCTGTACTACAAGGTCCAGGTCGTCGGTCGCCCCGCTGTGGTAAAACCGCAAAGCGTTATTCATTTCACCGCCGCAGCTACGGAAATTCCATCCCAGGCAGTCAAAACCATTTTTGTTTAAAAGCTTAATTAAGCCCAGCATATATTGCCTGGAACTATCCCCTTCGAGCCCGTGTGTAAGTATCACAAGCGTATCCGATCGGTTACTATTTGCATTTGACCAGTCTAGATTCAGGAAATCTTCGTCCGGAGTTACAATTTTTTCACGGAAATATTTCACTCCATTCACTTTCCGGAACAATGCCGGATATATGCTCTGAAAGTGCCCGTTGGGTAACCAAAAGGGCGAATTCAGACTATTAACGTCAATTACCGACATCCATTTTTTGTTAAATTATTAAGAACAATTCTAAGCAATTTAAATTTTAATCTTGTTTATATATTTTTTCTATATACATTTGATTTTTAAAAATATAAGATCAATTCTAATGGCAGAAGGTACAGTTAAGTTTTTCAATGATTCCAAAGGATTTGGATTCATCCAACCAGCATCAGGTGAAAAAGACATTTTCGTTCACGTTTCAGGTCTTCAAGACGATATCCGTGAAAACGACAAAGTGTCTTACGACGTGGAAAATGGAAGAAAAGGTCTAAACGCAGTTAACGTTCGCGTTATCTAAGTTTAGTCATAAGAAGACATTTCGAAAGCATGCATTTACTGCATGCTTTTTTTGTGCCCTTTATTCAGCAGCCAGCGCGTTGAAATCAGCCTGGTACCCTGTCCCTACCCTGGCGCTCAAACATCCACTGAGGATACTCCGTCTTCAATGCACTGATCGCATTCAGCCTTTCCAGATCTTCGGAAGTAAGTACCACGGAAGTTGCCGCAATATTCTCTTTCAACTGATCAGGCTTTTTTGCGCCGATAATCACGCTCGTGACACTTTGCTGGTGCAGCAGCCACGACAATGCAATTTGTGCGACTGAAACAGAATGCACCTCGGCGATCGGCTGAATTACATCAATGATATCATATGCTTTTTCTTTGTCAATAGGCGGGAAATCAAAGCTGTCGCGCCGGTTGTCACCGGTTGACTGATTATCGCGGGTATATTTGCCTGATAAAAATCCGCCTGCGAGCGGGCTCCACGGCATCAATGCAAGGTTCTGGTCTTTCATCATCGGGACCAGCTCTCTTTCCAGGTCGCGGCCGGCGATGGTATAGTAATGCTGACAGGCGACGAATTTGGTCCAGCCGTTTTTCTCCGCAATTCCATTGGCTTTCATGATCTGCCAGGCGGCGTGGTTACTAACGCCCAGATAGCGCACTTTGCCCGATCGCACAATATCTTCCAGCCCGCGCATCGTTTCTTCCAGCGAAGTCTCCACATCCACACCGTGAACATAGAACAAATCAATGTGGTCTGTTCCCAGCCTTTCCAGACTTTCATTCACCGAATCCATTATATGTAATCGCGACAACCCGATCTGGTTCGCGCCAGGGGCCATTCTGCCTCTTACTTTGGTGGCAATTACGACCTCACTCCGCTTGATCCCAAGATCTTTCAGCGCCTGACCCAGAATAGTCTCCGACTTTCCGTAAGAATATACATTGGCAGTATCAAAGAAATTGATCCCGCTTTCCAATGCAGTTTTAACAAGCGCAGTCGCCTCTTCCTGCTGCAAGCGCCCGATCGCCTCCCAATATCCCTCTCCCCCAAAAGTCATCGTGCCAAAACACAGCTCCGAAACCAGCACCCCGGTATTGCTTAGAAATTTGTACTTCATGAGTTTAGAGGTTTATGAGTTTTGAATTAGTGAGTTAGTGAATTAGTGAGTTTGAAGTGTGTGAGTTCAAAGTTCATGAGTTTCGAATTCGAAAGAAATATTCAGTCATTCAATCATTCAGTCATTCAAAATTCACTAACTCACTCATTCACTAACTCAAAACTCACTAACTAATCAAACAGATCTTCCGAGCGTTCCAGCATCAGAATCGACGCCTGGGGTATGATTACGTATTTTTCACCGTCGTATTCCAGCTCGATTGCATTGCGCTGGAGGTAAATGGCCAGGTCGCCTTCCTTTGATTGCAGCGGCATGTATTTCACTTTCTCCTCGGTTTCTTTCCAGGGCTCTTCTTCCACTGCCACGGGAATAGGGTAACCCGGACCTACTTTGATCACGTAACCTGTTTGAACCTGCTCTCTTTCAGTGACTGTCGGCGGCAGGTACAAGCCGCTGTTTGTTCTGTCACTCGGACTTTTGGGACGGATCAACACCCGGTCACCCACAACAATTAGACTTTTCAACCTGTTGTCAGAAGTTACTTCGTACATTTTAAAATAAGATAGAATAGGAACAGAAAATTGTCCTTCAAGATGAACTAACAAATATTTAAAAGCAATTGTTTTCCCTTCCTTGTTTTTAAAACTGGAAATAGATGAACTGCTTTTCGGTTACTACACATAAAATGTAGGTTACGAATGCAAGCAGAGGAAACAAGATGAAGAATACGACCGTGTTGCGAGTCGGTATCCTCTCAAAATAATGCTCTTTGATCAGTAGAAATGCAATCAGGAATACACAAAACCACATTTCCAGCACATTCAGCGGCGATGTAATCTTGTCGTAAAGAGACAAATTGCTTATCCCTTTCAATATTTCAATGGAGCGGCTGATCGAGTTACGGAAGAAAACCCAGGTGAGGGAGACCAGCAGAAAGGTTATGATTAAGTTAACTATCCGGGTCAATGCATTGTCAGGCAAGCGGATACCCGCTTTATCAAGCCACTTGTCGCGCAGGGAAGCCACTATCTGATAAAATCCGTGCAGTCCGCCCCAGATTACAAAACTCCAGCTCGTACCGTGCCACAACCCGCTCACGAGGAAAACGATCATTTGGTTGCGGTATCTGGCAAATTCTCCGTTCCGGTTACCTCCGAGCGGAATGTACAAATAGTCCCTGAACCAGGTAGAAAGCGAAATGTGCCAGCGGCCCCAGAATTCTTTGATAGACTTCGCTTCATAAGGTGCTTTGAAGTTATCCATCAATGTAAATCCCATTACCCGCGCCGCACCAATCGCCATATCCGAGTACCCCGAGAAGTCACAGTAGATCTGGAAAGAGTAGAAAACCGTTGCGGTAAGCAATGTGAGCCCGTTTTGCTCAGTGTTGGGATCGTATGCGTAATCAACAAACATGGAAAGCCTGTCGGCGATCACGATCTTTTTAAACAAGCCGAAAGCCATTTGCATTAAACCCTCTTTTACCTGCTCAAAATCGCATTTGAAATACGAATGAAACTGGAACAGCATATTCTGCGGCCGCTCGATGGGCCCGGCTACCAACTGCGGGTAAAACATCACATACAATGCATAAATCCCGAAATGCCGCTCTGCTTTCTGATGCCCGCGGTACACTTCGATGGTGTAGCTCATGGCCTGGAATGTATGGAAAGACAAACCAATCGGCAGCAGGATCTTACCCGAACCTGTGGTAATCCATTGTGCAAATTGCGCCGGGATCATGCGCGTCAGCGGCGGAACCAAGGGCCGCAGGTCGGCGCTTGCGAGCAGGCTGTTGATAGAATCCTGTAAAAAATCATAGTATTTAAAAAAGGCAAGGATACCAATGTTGGAGATCAGACTGATAATCAGAAGCCATTTTTTCTGTTTCGGATTTCGTGATTTCTCGATCCAGATACCTGCATAGTAGTCGATTACAATGGTTCCAAACAGGATCAGTATAAATACCGGTTTGAAAACCATGTAAAAATAGCAGCTCGCAGCAAGCAGCAGGATCCAGCGGCCACGCCAGGACAAACTGAAATATGCCAGCGTAACAACTATAAAGAAAATCAGGAACTGAATGGTATTAAACAGCATCGGGCGAAATGTACTCTCTGTTGATTATCTCCTCTTTGATAATGAACAAAGGCCTGTTTTTGGATTGAAAAAATATCCGGAGCACATATTCCCCGATTATGCCAAGCGCAAGTAACTGCACTCCGCTAAATAGAATAATGACGAAAAGTAATGAAGTAAAACCTTCGATTACGTGGGTAAAAAATAACTTTTTAGCCACTACAACTAAAAAGTAAGCCAGTGAAATCATGATTGCCGCAATGCCGGCGCGGCTCATAAACTTGATCGGGAATTCGCTGAAATTGAAAATCCCGTTGTAGGCGAGCCGAAAAAGCTGTTTAAACGAATATTTAGACTCACCAGCCACCCTTGCATCTCTTTCATACTCATAGCCGGTTTGCTTGAACCCGATCCAGGAACGCATTCCGCGGAGGTAGCGGCTTTCCTCGGGCATTTTGTTCATTACGTCAATTACCCGGCGGCTTACCAATGCAAAATCACCGCTATCCAGTGGGATATCCACATAGGAAATGGAGCGTAAAATGCGATAAAACAAATGATAGCCTGTTCGCTTGATAAACCCTTCCTTCCGCTTCTTCCTGACTGCATAAACCACGTCATTTCCTTCTTTGAGCAGCTTGTAAAACTCAGGTAAAAGCTCCGGCGGGTCCTGCAAATCGCCATCGATCACGAAAAGTGCCTCAGTTCCTCTTGCAGCAGAAATACCGGCGGTTAATGCAAGCTGGTGACCGTGGTTCCGGGACAGAAACACACCATGGTAGCGCTCGTCCATCAATGCTACCTGCCTGATTTTTAATGCAGTATCATCTTTACTTCCATCATCTATCAACACTACTTCAATCGCCAGGGGACTTGAATCCATCAATGCATTGATCCGCTGCACCAGTAGCGGAAGTGACTCGGATTCATTATACAACGGCGCTACAATGGATATCTGAGGAGTTTTCAATATTCAGGGATTTTCAATGACCAATATTGGCAAAAATACACCTTTCAGGCTATTATCGAAAAAATGTATTAGTTAAGGGATTATGATTTTTCGAAGAATGCCGCCTTCGGGAGCAGGATTGCCGGTGCTGATAATTCCCACATTGTAAGATCCGGGAAGCATGGAAGAATAGGGAATAGCAATGTCGGAGCCCTTTTCATACTGCCGGAAAATATTTCGGCCGGTGTATTTCTTAGGCTCGATTTTGAACAGATAAGTTTTTTCAGAATTTGTTAAAAACACATATTCTCCCTTGCTTTTTAAGAGCGAAACCGAACCTGCCGGATCATTTACGTAAATCTGCCTGTTTTCATCTTTTACCAAAATGTCACTACCTGCCGACTTCCCATTCAATGCGGCTACTTGCTGTGCGATCACTTTTCCTCCGGCAGGATACCGGTAAACACCCAGCGCTACCATATCTTTCATTAAACGATCTACATATTCCGCGCCTACTGAAAATGGTACGTGCCCCAATCCAAATCCGTTAAATTCCTGATTGTACCCGTTAATAGTCAGGTATTTTGAGCGTTCGGAGATAACCGGAAGATAATTGATCGCCGAAACGACCCAGATCAGGATGCTCACGCCGAATGCCATCCTGAACCCAAACTTGCGGGTGGTTTCTGCGAAGTTTGATGTAATAAATGTCAGGTAAGCGGCGACCAGGAACAATGCCGGGTACATTTTATAATTGCTCACAACCATCACAAAAAAGCCAAACCGGGGCCGCAACAATCCGATGATAATTGCATTGACGAGCAGAAAAGTAATCACCCCAAGCAGGAACATCTGAACCGGATTGTATTCGGCTTTAATACTTTGATCTGCCTTTTGGGCAGGCCAACTGAAAGTTCTGGAAGTCCAGCCTGTAAACAACCGCCACAGCCAGATAACAACCCAAATCATAATCAGGAAGCTCATCAAAATGGGCAGGGCGGTTCTTATCTCGATGGATTTCTCAGGAAACAGATCGAATAAGCCGCCCAGAAAAGCGAAGAAGCCGAGGAACGACAGGTGCGGAAATTTTGCAAAAAACGCGAAGCTGGATTCATTTCCCTGCGCCGACATACCATAAAAATATAGTCCGACCCCGACTACCGCGATCAAACACCAGATAGCAAGCTGCTTGTAGCGGGAACTGAGCAACAGGATCATAATACCTGCCGGCCACACGAAAATACCACTGCTCATCGCGTAAGTAGCACAAAGTCCTGACAAAGCTGCCAGCGAAAACCGGCCATTTGCCAGCAAATACATGGATAAACAAACGAATAACACCACCGGCTGATGCTGCAAGCTGCAAATCGCCCAAAGGAACACCAGGTGGTATTGCAGTTGGAATAAAAGGAACGGGATCGGCAGGAAGTACCAGAAGCTCAGCTTTGTTTGCCGGAATACGCGCCAGAAGATAAGCAGCGTACCCAATGTAAAACAAGCGCCCGCAATGTGCAGAAAAGTAAAGTTGAGCTGTCCTGTAACCCAGTAGTAACCCAGCGTCAACAACTTCCCAACTACCATTCTATGCTCGTTATTGGGCTGAAAAAGTAAGGCAAGCTGCTCAGCTGACGATTCTTCTGAGATCCATTTGTGCAGAAAATCCGGGAATGGATCGAAATCGTCGAGCCAGGGCAGGTCTACCGAGTAGTATAATATTACAAATACCCAGATCAGAATGGGCAGCAATGCGAGTGTAATCGGGAAAAGCCTATTTGTTTTGTTCACCTGAATCATCCTTCAAAATGATGGCACCTTTGCCATAATAGCCCGCCATACATTTGTTCCACCAGTGGTTTTGATTGGAAGTAAGATCGTCCTCCACATATATCGAGAATGCTTTGGAACGGATCGGCGGGAGATATGTGACTTCCTCTTTGCTGTTTTTCAGGATTTCGTATCTCGTATACATTTCCTGATCGTAAGCAGCGGCTGTGCCTCTGAGCCAATCTGAATAAATCAGTTTTACATTGCCACTCCGGTAAAAAGAAAGCGCAGTGGACGCCAGCAGTATCACGTAAAGTCCGACAAAACGGGCGACGGTAAACTGGAAAACTGCAAACCGGTGTTCCCTGAAATAATGGAAGACCACACCAAAAACATAGAACCAGCCAATCAGGAAAAAGAAATAGGCACTGTTAACAACCCGGTGCGTAGGCTCAATACCCACTCCGTAATAGGATGGAAAAAGCTGGGCAGACAATACACCAATGTAAAGCAGTACCGCGTACCAGATCGGGATTGAAAAATAGTTGCGCGCTCCCTCAGACAGGCGCGACATTACAACCAGCCAAACTGCCGTAAAAAATACCAGCGGAGTTGTAAAGATCCATTCGTAACCAAGTACTGCCAGCTTTTTGATGGTTGAAACAGCTGAAAATGGAATGTTACCACCCAGCGGGTTACCGCCAATCCTCGCCTGGTTACCCGGCGAACCGAGCAGCGCATAGCAGGATAATGCCGCAACAACCAGCATTGAAATCATAAATGCGTCCACTTTACGGTGGTAAATAAGCCGGTAAACCCACCAGGCTCCTACCAGCAATACCATTGTCAGCATGTTTTGCTCACTGCAACCGATTGCTGCACACACGAGAAAACCTGCCAGAATACCTACCCGTATCTTTGCCGATTGCGTATCCTGCCGGTACCATCTGAGCACAAGTACAATCCAGAACAGCGTCAGCATATTCGGGATGGTGTAAGTCACAAATGCCGCCATCCAGTAAAAACCTTCGGCAAGGCTGGCCATTTTCAGTATAAACAAAAAGAACACAGCGCCTGCAAAACCCAAATGCGCAACTCTCGACAAAGTGGGTGTTAAATGCCGGAACAAGCTGTACAATGCAAATATCGTCCCGCCAAGTAGAAGCGCGGGTAATATCTTGAAACCCGTAATGGAGTGAAAAAGCAGTGGATTACTGTGATTGAGCAGGACACCAAAATAGCGGCCCGTCCAGGTGGTGTAGTACAACTTCATTGCCCCGAACCAGCCCACTTTTTGCACGGTATCAATGTAGCAGTAATCGTCTGCTGCCGAGGGGTGGTTGTAGTATGAGAGCACAAGCAACGGAAGCAACACCGCGATCAGCAATGCAATATTGATCCAGTTACCAACAGTCCTGTATTTTCTATAAAATCTATTCATTGACAGTTTTTTCAATAATGTATCTCGGGCGGCCTTTTACTTCTTCGTAGATCTTTCCAATGTACTCGCCAATCAGTCCCAGCGCCATCATATTAAATCCGCTGAAAAACGTAAGCGGCAGCATTGTCGAGGTCCAGCCTGGCACAGTATGTCCGATCAGGACTGAGAAAAGAATATAAACTACGATGAGCATCGCGATCAAAAAGTTGAAAAGCCCGAAGTAGAGTACCAGCCGCATGGGGAATGTAGAAAAAGACGTAATTCCATTCCATGCGAAAAGGAGCATTTTGCTCAAAGGGTACTTGGTCTCGCCGGCTTCGCGTTCCAGCCTGCTGTAATATACTTTATCGTTTCTGAAACCAATCAGCGGCACAATGCCGCGAAGGAATAAATTGATTTCTTTGAAATTCCCTAGTTCCTGCAAAACCCTGCGGTCCATTAAACGGAAATCAGCGTGGTTGAAAATGACGGGTACACCCATTTTCTGCATTAAAACATAAAAACGCTCAGCTGAGAAACGTTTGAACCAGCTATCGGAGCTGCGGTCGCTGCGTACACCGTAAACGACCATTGCGCCCTCGCGGTGCCGCTCGATCATCCCGGTAATTGCATTGATATCATCCTGCAAATCGGCGTCGATGGTAATAAAGCAATCGAATTGGTCCACATGTTGCTCCAACCCGGCCATGATAGCACTCTGGTGACCGAAATTCCTCGATAAACCAACACCGATCACATTCGGGTCCGACTGACAGAGTTCTTCGATGATTTTCCAGGTCCGGTCGCGGCTGCCATCATTCACAAAACAGATCCGGCTGTCTTCGGCAATAAGGCCCTGCTGCTTGATACTGTTGTAATATATGTTCAGTTTGGAGTAGGTAAGATTCAGAATAGCTTCCTCATTGTAACATGGTATTACTAAAAGTAGTCGTGCTGGATTCATATATTACCGTGTGGATTGAATCGACAAAAATAGCAGTAATAAGTTAATATGCTTCTTTCCCGAGGACAGGGGCATTTATAATCGTTCATTTGTTGACCTCACTTATCTTCCGGCTGCCTTTGTCCAGAACACTTCTCGAGAGCAATGGATAAAGTAATACAGCTAACAAAATGAGCAGGGTACCCCAGTAAAATGCGGTCGTCATTCTTTCTTTTTCCCCAAAAAACAGGAATGCCAATGCAATCCCATAAACAGGTTCCAGGTTGATGGTCAGGTTGATAAGGTAAGCTGAAAACTGTTTCATCAGCTGGGTCGCCATTGTACTTGCGTAAACCGTGCAGATCCAGGCAAGGAACAGAATCCAGATCCAGTCGCCAGCTTTCGGAAGATAAGGCGCGTCGCCGGTCCAGTGGAAGGTTTCAGCAACGAATAATGACAGCAGCGAAAAAACAGTCGCGCCTGCCATTTCGTAAAAAGTAATCACATAAGCATCAATGCGCTGTACCAGCCGGCTATTCGCCACTGTAAACATAGCCGCAAGCAATGCAGAAGCAAGCGCGAGCATTAAGCCCAATGCATGGTCAAACTCAAACCGGAAAACCACATATAACCCCGCAAAAGCCAGAATGCCCAGCCCCACTTCCAGCGGCCGGATGCTTCTTTTGTTTACCAAAGGCTCAATAATGCTGGTCCACAAGGATGTAGTCGCCATTCCTGCCAGACAAACCGAAGCTGTGGAAACGCGCGCAGAAGCAAAAAAAAGCATCCAATGCGCAGATAGAATGAATCCCACCCCAAACATGCGCAGCAAGTCAGCCGGGTTCGTGCGGAAAGGTTTTTGTTTAAATAAAATAATAACCGCAAGTCCGACACAGGCGAAAAGTGTTCTGTAAAAAACGAGGGCAATGGGTGAAATGGAGACGAGCAGACCAACAATAGCTGTAAATCCCCAGATCAAAACGAGGAAATGCAGGTGCAAATAAGAGCGCAGCGTAGCGGATGTAAACATACTTATCTCGGCAATGTTTTATATAAAATCACTCCGATGCACGAGAAAACGATGTTTGGCAACCAAACCGCAAACAATGTATTAATGGTACCAGCCTCTGCCACACCTTTCGATAAGAGGAAAAACAGAATGTAAATAAATGCAAGCATAAAGCCCAGTGCAATCTGCCAGCCTACCCCTCTCCTGCTCTTCCGCGCGGAGACTATCACGCCGATTGCTGTCAGGATCAGAATAGCGAAAGGCTGCGTGAAGCGGATATATTTTTCAATCAGGTAAACTTCCAATCCGTCCGAGCCGCGGCTTTTCAGCAGGTCAATGTGCGCATTCAGTTCAGGTAATGTAAATGTTTCAAAAAGGTTATAGTCACTTTCAAAGTCTTTCGGCGAAAGGTTGATCGTGGTGTCTATCTCCATTCCCTGGCTCAGCTTTTCACCCAGGCTGTCCAATGTCCGTACCTGGTAGTTCTGCATCGTCCATTTACCCTTTTTGGGCTGCCACACGATCTTATCGGCATAAAACTTCTGCACAAGCTGGTTGCCCTTGATGGTTTCCATCGTGAACTTGTTGCCCGTTTTACTGGTGTTATTGTAGCTCTCCAGGTAAGCGTACACATCCGGCGCAATGGTAATATGCACATTGTGACCGCTGAAATAGAACTGGTCTTTTACGTAGGTTTTCTCAAAACTGTTCCTGATTTTGTTGGCTTTGGGCAAAATCCAGCCTACCTGCAGGAAAGTCACAGCGCCGAGAATGATCGCGCCAACCATATAAGGCAGCAGCATTCTCCCGAAACTGATCCCGCTGCTGAGAATCGCAATAATCTCCGTTCTGGCTGCAATGCGGGAAGTAAAGAAAACCGTTGCAATAAATACCATCAGCGGACTGATGTAGTTGATCCAGTAAGGTATGAGGTTGAGGTAGTAATCGATCAGGATTTCGCGGAGAGGCGCCTTTTTTTCTAAAAAATCGTCGACCTTTTCGGTATAATCGATCATGCAAATAATGAGCACGATGACAAACGCTACAAAAACGTAGGTGATCAGGAAGTTTTTGATCAGGTAACGATCCAGAATTTTAAATCTCATGGCTGGCAGTGTCTCATCGGCGTTGTACCAATAGGTTTTTTGATACTTCGAGACTGATAAACAACGATTGCCCGCCGTCTATTTGTACAGAAGCAGACTTGTCGTACTCATTAATTTCTTTTACCTCAATCACAGATCCAAGCTTGATCCCCGAGCGGTCCAGGTGCTGCAGGAACGAAGGCGCGTGGTCCAGCACACCCATCATACGTACCTTTTCCCCTACATGAACATCTGTAAGCACCTTGTAATCAGGCTCTGTCAAATTCCCTTTTGCATCGGGTATCGGATCTCCGTGAGGGTCAAATCGTGGATGTCCCAGAAAATTGTCCAGCTTTTCTACCAGTATTTCAGAAGGAATGTGTTCCAGCTCCTCGGCAATATCATGCACTTCGTCCCAGCCAAATCCCAGCTTTTCGACCAGGAACACTTCCCACAACCTGTGCTTGCGGATCACCTTGATAGCTACCTTCTCCCCTTGCTCGGTGAGCGTTACGCCCTGGTATTTTTTATAATTGATTAATCCTTTTTCCGCCAGTTTACGTAACATATCTGTCACGGAAGCTGCGCGCGTGGCGGTGCTTTCGGCAAGCGCATTGGTGCTTACCTCGCCACCATCCCTTCCGGAAAGCGCGTGTATGATTTTTAAATAATTTTCTTCTGTGAACGAATTCTGCATTGCGCGGAAACCAGGATATATGATCCGAATATTAGCAAAAGTACAATCTGGAAAGCGGAAAATAAAAAATTTAGCCTAGCCTAAATTTTTTTTGAGATTTTTCTTATATTTGATTCCGTAATATTCATTACTGTTTCGGTTGCAGCTAAAATGATGGACGGTTTAAAAGTGAAAGAATTTCTACGCAAAGAGGCGCTTGACGATAAAAACAAGCTGGCATCACTGTCAGAAGTACATTCCAGTATAGCAGTTCCGGAAGGAGCTGGATTCTGGAAAAAAATGATGGCGTTTACCGGTCCCGGTCTGATGGTGGCTGTGGGCTATATCGACCCGGGCAACTGGGCAACGGACATCGAGGGCGGTTCGAGATTTGGGTATACATTACTTTCCGTGATCCTGATCTCCAACCTTTTTGCGATGCTTTT
>NZ_JBHYGF010000124.1:0-7220 GCF_051859145.1 Dyadobacter sp. | reverse complement strand
GCTTTTACAGCATTTATCGCTTAAATTGGGAATTGCAGCAGGCCGCGACCTCGCCCAGGCTTGCCGGGACTATTACTCCCGCCCCGTTTCGTTTGTACTGTGGGTATTGTCTGAGATCGCGATAGCAGCCACGGACCTGGCGGAAGTAATTGGCTCAGCAATTGCTTTAAATCTTCTTTTTGGTCTGCCGCTGCCTGTGGGCGTGGTCTTCACCGCGTTGGATGTGCTGCTCGTTTTGTATTTTCAACAAAAGGGTTTCCGGATTATAGAAAGCATTGTTGCCGGCTTGATGGGGATTATCTTGTTGAGCTTTATGTATGAAATGTTCGTTTCGCAACCTTCTGTAGCGGGAATGCTGGACGGATTGATCGCTAAAACCGAGATTGTTACCAACCCGGGAATGCTTTATATCGCGATCGGGATCCTGGGCGCTACGGTGATGCCGCATAATCTGTACCTGCATTCAAGTATCGTACAAACGCGCGCATTCCGGCGAGACGAAGCCGGCAAACGCTCTGCCATTAAATTCGCTACGATCGATTCGACGGTTTCCTTAGGTCTTGCTTTTTTCATCAACGGCTCCATTCTGATTCTCGCGGCCACTGCATTTCATGCCAACGGACACTTTGAAATAGCTGATATAACCGACGCTTACCATTTGCTTGACCCGGTTTTAGGGGTCAGCCTGGCAAGTATCTTCTTCGCACTGGCGCTTCTTGCATCCGGGCAGAGCTCGACACTTACCGGTACCCTGGCGGGACAGATCGTCATGGAAGGATTTCTGAACATTCGCCTTAAACCGTGGCTGAGAAGGCTGATTACGCGCGGTATCGCCATTATTCCGGCGCTCATTGTCTCTTCCCTTTACGGCGAAAGAGGTACCGCCGAACTGCTCGTGTTCAGCCAGGTAATCCTCTCGCTTCAACTGAGCTTTGCCGTGGTTCCGCTGGTTTTCTTCACTTCTAAATCGTCCATTATGGGGAAATTCGCAAATTCAAAGCTTTTAACCCTAGTAAGCTGGGCGATTACGCTGATCATCATTTCGCTGAATGGATACCTGCTTTTCAACACATTTCTGGGTTGATTTTTTGTAACTAAATTAAATTTGACTTTGACGATATCTTCTTTGCAAGCCGTTTCCTAACTTTCGCTGTTTTTTCAGCAAAGATGAATGGAATCAAAGCACAAAATTGATAAGGTAACAGCGGCTGGTGTGCTGGTTGCATTTGGAATTATTTACGGAGATATCGGCACCTCGCCGCTCTATGTAATGCAGGCCATTATCCTGAATGAAAGGATAACTGAAGAAATTATCTACGGAGCAATATCCTGCATTTTCTGGACGCTCACACTTCAAACCACAGTCAAATACGTAATCCTGATCCTTCGTGCCGATAACCGTGGCGAGGGCGGGATTTTTGCATTATATGCATTGGTTCGCAAGCATGCCAAGTGGCTCACCGTCCCGGCGATTATCGGGGGCAGTACCCTACTCGCCGACGGGATCATCACGCCGCCTATCTCGGTGTCCTCGGCCGTGGAAGGTTTGCAGCTGATTTACCCAAACATCCAGACTATACCTATTGTAATCGGCATTCTTACGCTGATTTTTATCATTCAGGCTTTTGGAACAAAGGTGGTGGGCCGTGCATTCGGGCCACTGATGATCACCTGGTTTGTGATGCTGGGCGTATTGGGATTGTTCCAGATTATGGAGCATCCCGAAATCCTGAAAGCGCTCAACCCGATTTACGGATTTGATTTAATTACAAAACACCCCGGCGGATTCTGGATACTTGGCGCAGTTTTCCTTTGTACAACCGGGGCAGAAGCTTTGTATTCGGATCTAGGGCACTGTGGCAGGGAGAATATCCGGGTAAGCTGGATTTTTGTAAAAATATGCTTGCTGCTCAACTACTTCGGTCAGGGTGCCTGGCTGCTTACCGAAATGGGTAACCTACTGAATGCGCGGAAACCTTTTTACGAAATCATGCCTGAATGGTGGCTGCTGCCCGGCGTTGTCATTGCGACCCTTGCTGCGATTATTGCAAGCCAGGCTGTTATTACGGGTTCGTTTACATTGATCTCCGAGGCGATCAGGTTGAATTTCTGGCCAAAAGTAAGACTTAATTACCCCAGCGACCAGAAAGGCCAGCTTTACGTGCCAAGCATCAACTGGCTTTTGTGGCTGGGGTGCACGGGAGTAGTGCTGTACTTCCGGCAGTCTTCGAATATGGAAGCCGCTTACGGTCTGGCGATCACGCTTACGATGATCATGACCACGATCCTTTTCTCCTATTATCTCTATATCAAGCGGGTAAACCTGTGGATTGTAATCGCATTTATGCTGCTGTACCTCTTCATCGAGGGAATGTTCCTCGGCGCAAACCTGCTGAAATTTACACACGGAGGCTGGTTTACAATTATGGTAGGCACCTTAGTGGCTGGTTTGATGACCGTTTGGCTGAGGGCATTTTACATTAAACTCCGGTTGACCGAATACACCAAGCTTGAAAAATACCTGCCTGCATTGCACGAGCTGAGCCGCGATATCAGTATCCCTAAATACACTACCCACCTCGTTTTTATGACCAATGCATCTCGTGCAACGGAAATTGAAACAAAGGTTATCTACTCCATTTTCCAGAAAAGACCCAAACGGGCAGATGTATATTGGTTTATTCACGTGGATATCACCGATGATCCGTACACAATGGAGTACAAGGTGCTGTCCGATGATGACAATAATGACAATGTAATCAAGATCAATTTCCGGCTGGGATTTCGGGTTGATCAGCGGATTAATATGTTTTTCCGGAAAGTGGTGGAAGATATGGTAATGAACAAGGAAGTGGACATTACCAGCCGCTACGAGTCGCTAAGCAAGCAAAATATTACCGGCGACTTTCGCTTTGTTGTACTTGAAAGATTCCTTTCATTCGAAAATGACTTGCCGCTTTTCGAACAGCTGGTCATGAAAACCTATTTCTTCGTCAAAGACTTCACCACCCCCGAAGACAAATGGTTCGGCCTGGACAGCAGCTCGGTCAAAATCGAGAAGGTACCACTGATTATCAGGCCAGTGGAGAATGTGAAGTTGAGGAGGGTGTATACTTAGATTTAGACTTCGGCTTTCGGCTTTCGGCTTTCGGCTGTCGGCTTTTATAAATAATGCAAAAATCAATTATCTACTTGTAAGTAAGCATGTAGATATCTCTAAATTAGAAGTACCTCAAAGCCGAAAGCCGACTGCCGACAGCCGAAGTCTATTTCAAAAATACCCCTTCTTCCCCTTCTTTGCTCAAAACTACTTCCACGTGCTCCATTAAGGTAGTACTGAGTGAATACCCTACATAATCGGCGTGGACTGGGAAGAGGTGGTGACTTCTGTCGACTACTACTGCTACCTGCACTTTTTTCATCGGCACTTTCAGGAAAGGCTCCAATGCAAAAGCGAGCGTGCGGCCGGTGTTCAGCACATCGTCAACCAGGATAATAACCTGATTTTCAATATTAATTTCTTTGTCAAAAATAATCGGGCTCTGGTGATGCAGGTGTTTGTCAAACCGCAGCTCGATAAGGTCTATTTTCAGGGGAGATATATCAGAAAGTTCGGCGGCAAGGCGGCTTGCGAATGCATAACCTTCCCCGGCAATACCCGCCAGGATCACGCCGGGTTCTTCAAAATTGTGCTCGTAAATTTCAAATGCAATCCGCCGGATTTTCTGGTTAGTCTGATGCGAGCTGAGGATCTGGCGGGGCGAATTCGTACTGGTTCTCATTGAAAAAATGATTCGTAACTGGAATGTAGGGTAAAAATAAGCATACAACCGGCGAGTTCATAGCGCTGCAAAATTCTTTATCCAGGTCGCAATAGTTAATTCGTCAGTTGGTAAACTAAGACTGGCAATGCCCGCATCCACTTTCACCTGCCCGATCCGCTCCGCCCGGAGCTCCATTAATGCCTGATTGTAGATTTTAGGAAATTCGGGATGCGCCTGAATTCCCAGCATATTGGAACCTACCTGGAACATACCTACCGGACAATCCGCTGTTCGGGCCAGCACAATGCTGTTTGGCGGCATTTTTACAACCTGATCCTGGCACATCATCAAAAGATTGAAGTTGTCCAGTTCAGGCTTCATCCATTCCGTTTTTTGGATCAACGAAAATGAATGCACACCCACGCACCAGCCAGGGCTACCCTTTTCCACTTTGCCGCCCAGTGCCTCCGAGAGCATTTGATGCCCGAAACAGATTCCGGCATACTTTTTCCCGGATTTGTAAACTTCATTCACAAAATCCTTCAACCGAAAAATCCATTCTTCCTGATCGTAAACCGAAAATTTGGAGCCCGTAGAAATATACAGGTCGCATTCGTGTACCGAATAAGGAAAAACCCCGTTGCAAACATCATAAAAAACGAATTCCCATTCCGGCGCAACTTGCGAAAACAATGCAGGAAACATTTGCCGGTAATCGCCGGCAATATGCATTAAATCTTCCCGCACGTGGTCGCATTCCAGCAAGCCAACTTTCATATTATCAGCTATTGATCTTCAAATGAAAAGATTTCGGGCGGGTTAAAGCTTCGTAGCCAATTTTGGAAAGCGTGCACCCGCGACCTGAATTTTTAACACCTGTCCACGCCAATGCAGGATCCAGGTAATCGCAGCGGTTCATAAACCAGGTACCCGTTTCTACCTGTTCGCCGATTGACAATGCAGCATCGATATCGGCAGTCCAAATGGAAGCAGTCAATCCGTACTGGCTATCATTCATCAATCTTATCGCCTCTTCATCGCCACTTACCGGCATAATTCCTACCACCGGGGCGAAGGTTTCCTCGGTCATAATGCTCATGGAATGGTTTACATTCACCAGCACCTGTGGAGCAAAATAGGGTGTTCCTTTTTGATGTGACGAAAATAAAGTCGTGTCAATCAGTGGAGTAGCGCCTTGTGCAACAGCTTCATCTATTTGTTTTTGGGCAAAATCAGCCGCTGCTGTACGTACCATCGGCCCCAGTGTGGTTTCCTGATTGGTTGGATTCCCCAGCGTGTAGGTCTTCGTCAGCTTTACAAACTCACTTACAAATTCTTCATAGATATCCTGATGCACATAAATGCGCTCAATGCCGCAGCAGGATTGACCGGAGTTGAAGAAAGAGCCATCGACCAGGTTCTCCACAGCGTCGGCGAGATCTGCGTCCGCGCGCACATAGGCGGGATCTTTGCCGCCGAGTTCCAATCCACCTACAATAAAGCGCTCGTTAATCGCCTTTTGAACAGCGTGCCCGCCTTCTACCGAGCCTGTAAATGCTACATAGTCAATGCGAGTATCGCCTATTACCTGCGCTACCTGCTGGTGGCTCAAATGCAAAAACTGGAAAACGCCTTCGGGCAGCCCGGCATACTCGAATGCAGCTGCATAACGCTCCGCGCAAAGCGGCGTTTGCTGGGCATGTTTGAGGATAACCGCATTACCCGACATAATCGCCGGTATCACAGAGTTGACAGAAGTGAGATAAGGATAATTCCAGGGCGCTACTACGAATACCACACCGAGCGGATCCCGTCTGATAAACCTCTTGAAGCCGGGTAATTGCTCTACTTCTACATCAGCCAGCGCACTTTCCGCCACTGAAATCATGTACCTCGCACGTTCCTGAAAACCTTTCCGAATCTCATTTGCAGTATACCGCACCGGTCGGCCCATTTGCCAGGTAAGTTCCAAACCCATCTCGTCGGCATTGTTCAGAAAGTATTCAACAGCTTTCAAGCAAATCGCCGCGCGCTCTTCCAGCGAAGTCTTCCGCCAGACTTTCTGCGCAGCAACAGCCTTTTCCAATGCATTCGCAACCTGCGCATCATCAGCCAGTGCACGCTCCACGTACACAGAACCATCAATCGGACTTATCGTTTTTTGAATCATTTTTTTTAGAAGGGAAGAAAAGGAGGATGGAGGAAAGGGAGGATGGAAGAAAGGGACGAAGGAGGATGGAAAGAGACCATGAAATTAATGATATACAGTTTTTCACTTCCTCCCCTTCCTCCATCTTCCCTTTCCTCCCTTTAAACAGGAGTTACATAAGCAGAAGTAATTCCACCGTCTACCAGAAAGTCAGTGCCGGTTACGAAAGAGGATTCGTCGGAAGCGAGGAACAATGCGGCGTAGGCCATTTCTTTTGCTTCACCAAATCTTCCCATTGGAATGTGTACTAAGCGGCGTTGTTTCTTTTCTTCGGTATTCAGGAATTTCATTAAAAGCTCTGTGCGTAGCGGCCCGGGGCACAGTGCGTTTACGCGGATATTTTCGCGGGCGTGAATGATTGCTAGCTCACGGGTTAATGCCAGCACAGCGCCTTTGCTTGCGGTATAAGCAACCTGGGGAGTAGCCGCGCCGAGAATTGCTACGAACGAGGCAGTATTGATAATCGACCCGCCGCCTGCGCGCTGCAATGCGGGGATACCGTACTTACAACCTAGGAAAACGCCTTTTGCATTGATGTTCATCGTCAGGTCCCAAACGGATTCCTCCGTTGTCATAGCATTATCATCGTCACTGTGCATAATGCCCGCGTTATTGAAAATAATGTTCAGCTTACCGAATTTTTCTTCCGCAAATGCCACAGCCGCTTCGCAGTCTGCTGCTTTGGATACATCGGAATGCAGGAAGTAAGCCTCACCGCCGGCATTTATAATCTCGTCAGCAGTTTCCTGACCAGCCGCGTCATTTACATCAGTGACCACGAATTTGGCACCTTCTTTTGCAAACAAAATAGCAGTTTCACGACCAATCCCGCCGCTTCCGCCTGTGATAAGGGCAACTTTACCTTCTAAACGCATTGGTTTGTATTTAAAATGATGTTAGTAATTGAGTGTAAATTATAAAAGCATCTGCGGCTGTATGATGATAGCAACAGCGAACAAATTAATGAATATGCCGGCTCCTGCGGAGCCACCTGTTTATAGAAACGTTCCGTTAAAAGTTAAGCACGGCTCCAGCGGAGCCTCCTTTTACAAAAACGTTACCGAACAACCGCGATGTGGCTCCCGGGGAGCCCCCTGTTTATAGAAAAACCCGGTATTCAATCGCGCCCCCGGCTCCTGCGGAGCCTCCTGTTTATCCCGCATCAGATCTGGCAAGGAGGCTCCGCAGGAGCCCAAACCTTCCACCGCATCCAATTTTCTATAAACAGGAAGCCCCGCCGGGGCTTT
>NZ_JBHYGF010000123.1:0-10207 GCF_051859145.1 Dyadobacter sp. | reverse complement strand
GCTGGTTTCAAGAAGTCTGCCTAAGAGTGAATGCGCGGCTAAGTCACCGAAACGGAGCTTCCAGAAATAGGCAAGTCCTGCATTGTCGGCGGCCGCCTCTGTCCATGGTACAGTCAAAATCAGCACTCCAAAAACACTTATAGACAGCCAGAACAGCCATCTTCCGAAAGTAAATACAATGGTAATAATCAGATAAGGTATGATGAGCAGCACTGCGCCGCGGGAAAACGAAAACAAAACAACGCCCAGCAAGAGCGAAGTCAACAGCATAACCAGGCCGGCTCGCCAGCGTTGTTGCCTGGCAAATAGCAATGCAAATGGCCACAGTAACACGAAATAAGCCATCGTAACATTGGTATCTGTGATATTCCGCGTGGCCAGTAAGTTGTCAGATCCCTTATAACTGGCTCCCGCCGCCACAAGCCCGAAGGTTCCGGCCCCGAGAATGATATACAGCAGGCACAGGTAAGTTTCCAGGCTTTCTTGAAAATCAGAAGATTGCATTGCGGCGGACAGATACACAAAGTAGCAGGGCAATGTAACCAGTGTAAGTACCCCGGCACCTAAAAATATGTTGCTCAGATTTGGTGATATGCAGAGAAAAAACACGTGCGCTCCGATCCAGCTGACTAAAAACAGTTGCTCCATTCTGCTCAGTGTACATTTGAACCGCACAAAGAAGTTGAGGAAATAGGTATCGAGGATCAAAAAAGGAAGTAACCGCCACAGTGAGTTTGCGCCGGCAGGAAATGAATATTTTTGGAACAAATGCAGAAACTGCGTGAAAACTGGAATCGATAACACATGAAAAAGCTTGTGCGGCGAGAACGTGAACAAAGCGACAACGCAGTAGATGTAAAATGAAAAAACAACTACTGCATGAAAACCGCCTTCGCCAAACCGGAGCAAAGCCGGACAAAGCCAGGATACAACCAGGGTTATATTCAGAGATAACAGCGCTTTCCAGCACATTTCTGCAATCAGGCCAGCCATTCTTCAACATAATGCATCATGCTTGAAATACTACTACGCGCCTGCGCAGGCGCGTAAGCTTCACGCGCAGTCTGGTTGAATTTGCCTGGATAAACCTTTCGGAGTACCTGACCGAGATGGTCAAACAATTCCTGCTTACTGAAAACCAGCTTATCAACGTTGAATGCATTGAGTGGGAGCTGGTGGGAGTAATCATATAATCGCCTCACAGACTGGCTATAAGGAAGCTCCTCATTCCCATCATACCCAATGTTCACGACAGGCTTACCGCAGGCAGCTGCATCCAGTCGCATGGTTGAAGCAACCTGAACGCAGACGTCACAACAGTAAATCGTATCAGTAAGCAAATCCAGGAAATTCAGTTCAGGAAGAGAGGCGGAGATCGTAGAGCGGCAGATTCTTACTGTACGTTCGGACAGATATTCTTTATAATAAGTCAGCTGATCCGCAGGGTGTAACCGGATCAGCAGAATGGTATTCAGCCTTCTTTTACAATACTCCAGTAAATCCTCTACAATGTGGCGCTGCTGTGGAAAATGCCTGGGTGCGCTTGTTGCAAAAAGAATGATATCCGCCGAGCCGGAAATGGAAAGCTTCCTTTTGAAGTTTAAAATTGATATCGCATTCGGTTTCCTTTTAACATAAACATCAAACCTGGGAACACCGGTAACGCAGATCCGCGGCTTCGGCTGAAATCCGGAGTAGAAATTCTCGAACTCGCATTTCATGATCTCATTCCAGACAAGCACATAATTATGATCCGCATTGATAATGCCCTTTGAAGTAAGGTTATCCCAGCTGATGATGATAGCCAGTGCAGGTACATTCTGGCGGGCAAGCCTGTTTACAATCGCATTCTCTCTGCTATCAAGCGGCGACGAGGATATAATACCGGCCAGGTCAGAGCAAGCTAAACCGGGCTGAGCAGTTCTCGAAGAGAGCAGAATAATTCCTTTCCTAACCAGGTTCAGGAGCCAGCGGGGAAGCACCCGAGTCCCCAAAAGCCAGCCCGAAACCTGCGCAACCCGGCGAATAAAAATGCTTTGTTCCAGCAACTTAACCCTATGTGTATTGGCTTTGAACAAGTTAAAGAACAGGAACTTTTCAAAAAGTCTCAGCAGGCGCAAAACAGGAGGCTCTTTCCCGAAAGGAATGTTGACAAGCGTAAGCTGGATTTCGAAATACCTGTTGATCTTTACAATGTCTGCTTCCTGAATGAAATCGGAAAGGATCTGGACGCTGTACTTATCCGCAAGCTTTTGTATAAATCCCGTGTGGATCAGATTAATGGCGGCAAAATGATTAGTGATCAGCACTAGCAGTTTTCTTTTTGGAGGTTCTTCCATAGATGAATGTGGTTTTGCGCCATTTCCCAATCTGAAAAAGTATCAATGTTAATGTCAGGCTCATCTTCCGTCAGTAAGCTGGCAATCTTCCCTCCTACCAGCATTCCCTCCCGGACCAAGGCAGTTTTAGAAATGTATATTTTCCCGTCGCGGTAATAGTTGTCGGGCAGATCCTGCCGCCTCGAAATGAGCTGCGCGCTGTCATTGACAACTTTGTGTAAACCCTGCTCTCCCTCCTGAAAAGCCCAACTGGGATGGAACCGGTCAGGAATTTTACGAACTGTGATCAGGCTATCCGCACCTGAACCAATCATGTACTGAGCTGCTCTGTCAATCAGATCTGCACTCCGGAAGGGTGATGTAGGCTGCAGGAGCATCACAAAATCGAATGTACAGCCGAATCTGGAGTAGAAATCGAGCGAGTGCTTTACGACTTCCAGAGAGCTCGCAACATCCGTGGCGAGGTTTTCAGGTCTTACAAACGGAACTGTTATCCCTGAAAACTGCTGCGCATATTGGAGGATCTTGTAACAATCACTCGACACGATTACCGTGTTCAGCATTTTCGCTTTCAATGCCGCCTGGATCGTATAGTAGATCAGAGGCTTGCCGCCAAGCAGCTTCAAATTCTTGTTATAAATACCCTTGGAGCCGCCGCGAGCGGGAATTATGCCTAATATTCTGCTGGTAGTTTTCATCAATAGGTAATTTTCTTTTCAAATGTGAGGGGGATTTCTGCAAGCAGGCCGGCAATTTGCTGACCTGCATTTCCTTTTCCGTAAATGAAATCGGGAGCAAATCTGACGCGCGCGAGCTGCCTTTCAGCAGCTTCCATAATGGAGTCGCTGGCATGTTTTGCATCAATTACATTCTGACCGCGCTCGCGCCCATCCTGCCGGTTACCGATATTTACCGCAGGTATGCCCAGCGTAGCGCCTTCCCTGATCCCGCAGCTGGAATTCCCGATCAAACAAGCCGCCTTATTGAGCAGTTTCAGGAAATGCTCAGGACGCATGTTGTTGAAGAAATGAAAGGGAAGCAATGTATTCTGGCCGTAAAATCTGCTGATGCGATGAAAAGTACCGCCGGTACCCGGATCGGCATTTGGGAAAAACCACAACACGGGTAGTTGCAGCGAGATTAAGGCAGTCAAGGTACTGTTAAGCTGCTCCTCCGATTTATGCGGTTCCGTACTAACAGGATGCTGCAGGACCATCAGGTAAGGCTGCTGCAAATCAGGCTTACTCCCAATCCCGCCGTAGAGGGTATACGGATCAAAATCAATCTCCGGGCTTTTCAGTACATCAATGACAATATCCAGCGAAGGACAGCCGGTAAAGAATATCCGATCGGGTTCCTCACCCATTTTAATCAGCCTTTTGCGTGCTTCGGCAGTTGCTACAAAATGGATATCTGCTAACTTGGTAATTGCGTGACGCACCTTTTCATCAATGTTCCCGGTTACCTCTCCACCTTGTACATGCGCCAGCGGTATGTTCATATAAGCGGCTGCGATTGCTGTGGCCATTGTTTCAAACCTGTCGGCAATGGTAACTACCACATCAGGCCGGATCCGCTCGAATACGCTGGCGAGTTCCGAAATGCCGGCAGCTGTGGTCACAGCTGCCGAAGTGCGCTTGTCTCCTGTATTCGCATTTTCGATCCTGGCCACAATCGGGAAACCGTCATCGACAATGTGACTGACTACCTGTCCATACCTTTCGAGCAAAGCACTGGAAGCGACAATAAGCTGTAATTCGAGAGCTGCGTGTTTTTGAATGGCGGCTAATAGCGTTTTTGAGCGGCTATAACTAGCCCTCGCTGTAATCACGACACAAACTTTCCTCATGTCAAATGTGATTAGCAGTCAAAAAATCCCATTGCGCTATGTTTTCCCGCAGCTTGCTCCCAAGAATTTCAGCAAACCGTTTGGCCTCAATACCGTGGCCGGCAGGTTTCTTGGATTCAAGGTCTTCAATGGAAATAACATGCCCTTTTTCAAGTGATTTATTGATTGCCAAAGATTTGCCGAACTGGGCTTTTAACTTCTGAAAATGTGCATTATCCGCTTTATCGACAGGACTCTGAAAGGCGCTTTCAATCGCACGTACTCCCCGGGCGAGCTGGAAAACCTGATCTACTGTCAAAGAAGAAGACGTATCCGGTCCCGGCATTCTTTTGTCAAAAGTCACGTGAAATTCCAGCAGGTCCGCTCCCGAGGCAGCTGCGGCGAGGCAGGCAAAAACGTCGCCGGAATGATCTGAAAAGCCGACCGGCAGCTGGTAACGATTTTTAAATTCTTGAATTACATTGATTCCCCATTGATCGGGCTGGGTGGGGTAAGAGGTAGTGCATTGTAAAATGGAAACCGGACAATTGTACCGGCGCAGGAAAGCGATTGTTTCATCCAGTTCCTCAGGAGAGCTCATTCCCGACGAGAGAATTATCTCCTTACCAAGCCGCGCGATCCGGTCGAGCATCAGGAAGTTTTCAACCTCTCCCGAGGCAATCTTAAAGCGCGATACGCCCATGTTTTCCAGCATCGTGACGGCTGCTACAGAGAAGGTGCTCGGGATAAAATCAAGCTGGTAGTACTCACAATGCCGCTTCAAACCGATCCACTGCTCTTTTGTAAATTCCATTCGCTTCCAGTAAGCCATTCTCGTCAGGTCAGGAAATGAGAATGGGTTTCGGAAAGGCTCGTAAATACTACTTTCAGCATCGGCAATGTGCACCTGAAACTTGATCGCATTAACTCCCGACTGTGCCACTGCATCAATGTACGCGTGGGCAAGGGCGACACTACCCTCGTGCGCCTGCCCGATCTCACAGATCATGTAAATCCCTTTCATACGTTTTTAGTTGTTGATATACCTTATTAAAAAATGCTTTTTCTTGGTTTTGAATGTGAATAGTATTGATATCCGGGTTTGTGTTTTGCGCCATTGTAAATGAGCTTTAAACCGGGCAAGTGGCCGGTATTCAGCAGCTCATTGATATCATCGAGGTTTGCCAGAAGCGTAAAATCGTGGCGTACTACATACAATGACATATCTGCAACCCTTCCGATGATCCTGGCATCGGTCACCAGACCCACAGGCGGAGTGTCGATTATGATGTGGTCATACCTGCTTTTGAGAAGTTCAATAAGTTGCTCGAAGCGTTCTGTAGAAAGCAGTTCAGCAGGATCGGGAGGTGACGGGCCGGATGTCATGATATCAAAAGCATTGCGCGCCCTGCTATGCTGAATGAGACGCTCAGGTGCCAGATCTGTGTGCATGTAATCTGTAAACCCAGTGGGGTCGAGGTTCAGATAATCCGCAATTGAAGGTCGCCGCAAATCCAGTTCAAGTAGCAAAACCTTCTTATCTGCATTAGAAAAAGATTCTGCTAAATGCATAGCAACAAATGACTTACCTTCTCCCGATGCAGCAGAAGTGATCAGGATGGTTTGGCATTGCTGTATCGGTACGCCAAAAAGGAGGTTGGTACGTAATGTCCGAAATTGTTCTGCTACGATACTGCGGCTGTTAGTGGCAAGCAGCCTGTGGTGGCTTTCGTAGCTGATCTCTCCTACAATCGGCGCAATGCAGCGGGTTAAGATGTCACTCTTGCTTGAAATCCGTAGAGTCAGGATTTTCCTGATATGAAGTGTAAAGAGTGGAATGAACAGCCCGAGGCAACCTGCAATAAGCAAGACAAGCTGTTTGTCAGGTGTTACAGACTGCGAAGCTGCTTTTGGCGCGTCCAATATCCGCGCATTGGCAATCGTTGAAGACCGGGTAATGGAAGTTTCAATCTTCTTTTTCAATAAAAAAAGGTAGAGCTCCTGCTTGATTTGTTGCTGACGGGCCTGGTCAATGTACATCCGCTCTGTAAAAGGAAATTTGGCAATCCGACTTTCAAAGTCCTTTTTATGGAGATTGTACGAGTTCAGCGCGATCTGAACTTCGCGCTTTTGTACATCCAATGCAGCACGCATATCAGCCTTCAAGCTGGCCAGCTGATTATCGATCGCATGCATAGCGGGGTGAGCGGCGCTCATAGTGACAGCATTCCGCTTCCTGGATAATACCAGCTCATTATATTGCCCAACCAATGCAGCGAAATTACTTTCCTGCTGGATCAGAGAGGTAGGAATTGCACGTTCCGGATTGTTTGAGATATATCGCGTAAGTTCTTCAAGAATCTTTAATTTGATTGCCTGACTATCAAGCTCATCAGAAATACGTACCGACTTTTCACGCAGCGCCTGATGATCTGCATTCAAATCAACTACTCCGTTCCGCTGCTTGAATCTGGCTATATCCGTTTCAATGCTCGCCAAGTCCGAAGAAACCTGAGCGAGATTGCTTGTAATGAAGGATAGCGTGCTGTCTGCTGTCCGGTTCTTATCATCAATGCTGTTTCGTAAATACTGATTGATCAGTTCATGAAGAACAGCTTCTCCTTTCTGCGGCAGGATATCTTTCAGCGACAAACCGACGACACTCGCCATTTTGTTGGTTACAGCTACTTTCAAAGCCGAAGTATACCTGGCCACAACTTCGTCTTTCGGCGAGATTTCGATCGAATACTGATCGTCTGGTGTGTAAATGTGTTTTGTTCGCGAAACTATCGCAGGTACCTGATCCATCGCTATCGTATCTCCGAATGCAGCATTCATGCTTTGCTTACCATCGGATATCTGGTATTTTCCTTTTCCCAGAAAAATCAGCGTGTAAATCTTCATGTTCCGCAAGCTAATGGGAGCGAGGAACACGATTTTAAAAGGAGATTTCTCATACAACTCGGAGATTTTTACTCTACCTGAGGCAAAGCAGCGCACCTGCAGTTGGAGCGCGTCCACTACATGCTCCATCAGGTTCCTGCTCCTGAGAATCTCCACCTCATTGTCTACATTGCTGGTAACTGCGGCCAGGCCAAGGTTTTCGAATAAATCAGCGTCTTCGAAGCTGGTGCCGCGCGCATCATCTCTCACCAGCAGGGAAGCCTGGATTTCGTAACGTGGAGTTGAGTACCTCAGGAAAACAAAGGCAATGACCGTACATGTAGCCATAGAAACTACAAACCAGTACCAGAAGCGCAGCGCTTCTTTCAGGAAATGGAGGGTAAAAATACCCTTTCCGTCCTCTGCTAAACTCGTTACCTGTTGTAATTGCTTTCCTGTCATCACATACTTTTTGGCTTAGTATAGTTTAGACGTCGGCTAGCAGAATACGTAACGCATTAACCGGAATTTTTTTTCAAAAGGCTTATAAACAAAGATCCCTGGCACCTCAAAAGGATGCCAGGGATCTATTTAACCGCATTTTTAGGCAAAATGTACTTTCACTTTTTTTAATGCGGATGCTACTACCTGGTGCATATCATAATATCGATATTCGGCTAATCGCCCACCAAATATTACGTTTTCTTCTTCTCCGGCAAGTGCCTTGTACTGGTTGAAAACGGCAGTATTCTTGTCATCGTTCACGGGGTAGTAAGGCTCTGCGCCTTTTACCCATTCTTGTGGATACTCGTGCGTGATCACCGTTTTAGGCTGGGTGCCGAATTCAAAATGCTTATGTTCAATAATCCGCGTAAATGGCGTTTCCCCGTCCGTGTAATTAACAACCGCATTACCCTGGTAATTTTCCTTGTCCAGTAACTGGTTTTCAAAGCGAAGGCTACGATATTCGAGCTGGCCAAACTTAAAATCGAAATATTCGTCAATTGGTCCAGTATATACTACAGTCTCAGCAAGTTCAGTCAGCGCTTCCCTGTCTTTGAAAAAGTCGACACCTAATCTTACTTCAACATCTTTAAGCAAACCTTCTGTCAGCTTATTGTAACCACCGATGGGAATCCCCTGGTATTTGTCGTTAAAATAATTGTTGTCAAATGTAAAGCGAACGGGCAAACGCTTGATAATGAACGCAGGAAGCTCCGTGGCTTTCCGTCCCCACTGTTTTTCAGTATAGGCTTTGATCAGCTTTTCATAGATGTCAGTTCCTACAAGTGAAATAGCCTGTTCTTCCAGATTTTGCGGATCTTTAATGCCGGCTTCCTCTACTTGCTCCCTGATCTTTTCCTTTGCTTCTTCCGGTGTGCGTACCTTCCATAGCTGATAGAAGGTGTTCATGTTGAATGGAAGATTGTAAAGTTCTCCATTGAAATTAGCAACCGGCGAGTTGGTGTAGCGGTTAAACTCAACGAAAGAATTCACGTAGTCCCAAACCTCTTTGTCATTGGTGTGAAAAATGTGCGCGCCATACTTGTGGACATTGATGCCTTCCACATTTTCGCAATATACATTGCCGCCGGTGTGTTCTCTCCGATCTATCACCAGGCACTTCTTCCCTCTTTTTGTTGCTTCATGTGCAAAAACAGATCCCCACAATCCCGCTCCAACTATTAAATAATCGTATTGTTTCATTAAACTAGTTTGTAATATAATGTGAGTACTAATTGAAAGTTTTCCATCCTAAAACAGAAAAGGCCTCCGATATGGAGACCTTATTCTGCTTATATCTTTTTTCCACTAACTATTATGGAAGAAGTTTAAGTTCTACGCGACGGTTTCTTTGTAGTCCGTTGCGGGTTGCGCTATCTGCGATTGGTTTGAATGAACCGAAGTAATCAACAATTACTTTGCTTGGGTCAGTCAATCCGGCTTCGTTAATCAGGTAGTTTTTAACTGCATCAACGCGGCGGCGGGATAGTGCGATGTTGTAACGGTCAGATGCACGACGGTCTGTGTGACCAGCCAGTTGCAAGCGGCAACCATTTTTGTTCATCAGCGCAGCTACGTTTTTCAACATTTCCTGAGCCTCAGGCTTGATCACGTTTTTGTCTGTATCAAACATCACGTTTGCAAAGATCTCGCTGCAAGCTGCACCTGTTGCCAATGCATTCTTAACATAAGCATCGAAGTCAAGTACGCGACCACCACCGTCTACGATACTTCCAGCAGGTGAGTTAGGCTCTTTATCGAAGAAGTCAGAAACACCGTCACCATCTGTATCAAGAAGCAATCTTGGATCGATATCTTTTGGACGGTTTGCTTTTGCAACTGAGTCCATTTCTTCAAGCGTAAGAATTTTTGGTGGCTTGATCAACACCTTAGGATCTGTGTAACGCAGGTGGTAGTATCCGCCTTCGTCTGGTTTGTAATCCCATTTGCCGTCAACTTTCTGAACTTTCAATGGGTTTTTACCCAGTTTGTAAGTCAACTGAATTGCTCCGTATCCGTAGCTATCCAATTCAGAGTTTCCTTTGCGTGAAGTCTTTTGGTCTTTGATCAGATTAAGATTCTCAGTTCTGTCATAGTCACCACCGTAAGTAGCGTCCAGATAGTCAGAGTTGGTATGGTTCAAACGGAAGTCAAGACCAATGTCAATTCTCTTGGTAACTTCGTAGTTTATGTTCAAACCTGTTGGGATGATCCAGTCATTTTTGCTGCCGGTCTCGCGCAATTTTACACCGCCAGTAAGATCATATGCAGTAGCATCGTAGAATATCTGCCCTACCCCTACATACGCATCCACTTTCCAGCGCTTCATTTTATTAGGTCCCATTAAAAGACCTTTCAGGTTAACAGTTCCTGCAAGGGAAACATCGAAATAATTTCCTTCGAAATAACGGTTGTAGTTCCGGCGCTTCATACCTCTCAGGTTACCAAGAGATGCATCCAAGCGGGCTCCGAACAAGTATGAAAGCTGTTTGTTTAAAGTGAGGCCTCCTTGAATTGTTCCGGATTCCTTGTGGCTGTCAGCAGATGTTTTTGTAACAGGCCAGAAATCATACTCTCTCAAATCGCCGAAAAACATAGACGGGCCGAAGTGTGCAGAAACTGACCAGGTATTCAGTTTGTAAGGGCCATCATA
>NZ_JBHYGF010000122.1:0-10224 GCF_051859145.1 Dyadobacter sp. | reverse complement strand
AGACACTTCAAAAGCATATTTTCCTTGACCACCCTGAGCCGTTACCTTTTCGGTTATAATCGGACGTTTCAGTACACTCATTGTTATTTGTTCAATTGGGTTTCCAAAATAGACAGAGCAGATTCACTTATCAGAAGACGGTCTGCATACATCAGGTCATAAGTATTGACTGCGTCCACAGTTGTAACTTTCGCTTTTGGAATGTTACGGCTTGACAGATATACATTGCTGTCAATGGATGGAAGAATCAATAACGTTTTTGTATTCACTAATGAAAGCGATGTCAAGACATTCAGATATGACTTCGTTTTAGGAGCATCAAATGTAAATGCTTCCAAAACAGAGATCGCATCAGACTGAGCCTTGGCAGAAAACGCCGACTTGCGAGCTAATACTTTAACCTTCTTATTCAATTTAAAACCGTAGTCACGAGGTCTTGGACCAAAAATACGGCCACCGCCTACAAAAACAGGAGATTTAATGCTACCTGCGCGTGCACCACCTGTTCCTTTTTGACGTTTGATCTTGCGTGTAGAATGATTTACTTCTGCACGTTCTTTTGATTTATGCGTTCCCTGACGCTGATTCGCCAGGTAAAGTTTTACATCGAGATAGATCGCGTGCGTATTAGGTTCAATGCCGAAAATCTCTTCAGACACACTTACCTTCTTGCCGGTATCTTCTCCTTTTATATTTAATACGGACAGTTCCATTGGTGCTATTTCTCAATGATTAGAAATGAATTCTTTGAACCCGGTACTGAGCCACTAACAACTAAAATGTTCTGCTCAGGTATCACTTTCAGAATTCTCAAATTCTGAATCTTTACACGATTGTTACCCATACGTCCACCCATGCGAATACCTTTAAATACGCGTGATGGGAAAGAACAGGCACCAATCGAACCTGGGTGACGCGCTCTGTTGTGCTGACCGTGAGTTTGACCTCCGACACCACCAAAACCGTGACGTTTTACAACACCCTGAAAGCCGCGTCCTTTGGCAGAGCCAACAACGTCAACGAACTCACCTTCTTCAAAAATATCCTGTACGGATAATGAAGTTCCTAATTCATGCTCCACTTCAAATTCCTTAAACTCAACCAATTTTTGCTTGGGAGTTGTATTGGCTTTCTTGAAGTGACCAATCAAAGGTTGGGAAGAATTCTTTTCTTTCTTCTCACCAAAACCTAATTGAATGGCTTTATAACCATCCCTTTCTTGGGACCTAACTTGTGTAACAACACAAGGACCAGCTTGGATCACAGTACATGCCAGAGCCTGCCCGTCAGCATTGTACAAACTGGTCATCCCGATCTTCTTACCAATTAAACCAGACATGTTTGAAATTTAAATTTAGCAGGTAATACCCCTTATTCTTTAAAACGGACTGCAAAGGTAGGAAATCAATTCTTAGTATCCAATGCAGGTAAAAAATATTTAGCTGATAATCAGCAAAAAAGGTCAGATGAATTAACATCTGACCTCATATTCAAGAACGCCGGTGATTGTTGCGAATAATGCATCCAACTATGTGGCCTCTTCGAGCTCAGATGTGGTTTCCGGAACCGGACCTTCATCCAATTTATGTCTTTGACTTATTTTAAACTAAGTCGGATTCTACTAAACTTTTATTTCAACATCAACACCGCTCGGCAATTCAAGCTTCATCAATGCATCAACAGTTTTTGCGCTAGTAGAGAAGATATCAACCAGACGCTTGTAAGTACAAAGCTGGAACTGCTCTCTTGATTTCTTGTTAACGTGTGGTGAGCGCAACACAGTAAACTTCTCCGTTTTGGTTGGCAAAGGAATTGGACCACTAACAATAGCACCAGTTGCTTTTACAGCCTTCACAATTTTCTCGGCCGACTTATCAACCAAGTTGTGGTCAAATGACCGAAGCTTAATACGAATTTTTTGATTCATTTCTCTTGTTTGTTTCCGGTTCAGAAAAACTTGTCAAATGAGTTTTGACAATCCATCAGCAAAAGAACCATTAACTTTACTGATTTATATTTATATAAGAAGAAGTGCTACCAGCGAACTGGTAGCACTTTATTATCTTAAGCTCTAACCAATCCTTTTGATTTCTCGATTACTCCCTCAGCGATGTTGTTAGGAACGATCTCGTAGTATGCAAAAGTAAGAGATGCAGTAGCACGGCCTGATGACATTGTACGAAGGTCGGTCACATAGCCGAACAATTCAGAAAGAGGAACGTCAGCTTTGATAACCTGTGCACCATTACGTGAATCCATACCGCGCATGATACCACGACGACGGTTTAAGTCACCTGTAATCGGACCTGTGTATTCGTCAGGAGTAAGTACTTCGACGTGCATGATCGGTTCCATCAATTTCGAACCAGCGTGACGTGCTGCCTCTTTAAAACCTAACTTAGCTGCCAATTCGAAAGAAAGTGAATCCGAATCGACATCGTGGAATGAACCGTGGAACAGACGAACTTTCATTGAATCCAAAGGATAGCCAGCCAATGCACCGTTGATCATAGCTGCTTCAAACCCTTTTTGAACCGGCGCAATGAATTCACGAGGAATCGCACCACCAACAACTTCATTTACAAACTGCAAACCAGTCTTTGGCTCTTTGCCTTCTTCATTGTCATCACGTGGCCCAATTTCAAACACGATATCAGCAAACTTACCACGACCACCTGTTTGTTTCTTGTAAACTTCTCGGTGTTCAAAGTTCTTGGTAAGAATTTCTTTGTAAGCAACCTGTGGAGCGCCCTGGTTTACCTCTACTTTGAACTCACGACGCATACGGTCAATGATAATTTCAAGGTGAAGCTCACCCATACCTTTGATAATCGTCTGACCAGTTTCCTCATTAGATTCAACTTGCAGCGTCGGATCTTCTTCGATCAGCTTGGTAATTGCCTTTGAGAAGTTATCACTGTCGGCAGCTTTCTTAGGCTCGATTGCGTAACCAATTACAGGCTCAGGGAACACCATTGATTCCAATACAATCGGTGATTTTTCATCAGAAAGGGTATCGCCAGTTTTAATATCTTTAAAACCTACTACCGCACCAATGTCACCAGCTTCAAGCTTATCGATCTGATTTTGCTTATTAGCGTGCATTTGGAATATACGTGAGATACGCTCTTTATTACCTGAACGGTTGTTCAATACATAAGAACCCGAATCAAGTACACCAGAATAAGATCTGATAAAGCAAAGACGACCAACGTAAGGGTCTGTTGCAATTTTAAATGCAAGTGCGCAGAAAGGATCTGTTTCAGATGGCTTACGGCTAATTTCGTTACCGGTACGTGGATCAGTACCCACGATGTTCTCGCGATCAAGAGGTGAAGGTAGAATAGCCATCACATAATCCAGCATAGTTTGAACTCCTTTGTTTTTGAAAGAAGATCCGCAAACCATGGGAACAATTTTCATGCTGATTGTAGCAGCACGCAAAGCAGCAAGGATTTCATCTTCCGAGATCGAATTAGGATCTTCGAAATACTTCTCCATCAAAGTCTCGTCAAACTCAGCAACTGCTTCAAGCAGCTTTTCTCTCCATTCAGTTGCTTCTTCCAGCATATCGTCAGGAATAGGCACCTCAGTGAAAGTCATTCCTTTGTCTGCCTCATTCCACTCGATACCGCGGAAGTTAACCAGGTCAACCACACCACGGAAAGTATCTTCAGCACCGATCGGCAATTGAAGAGGTACTGCATAGCTTCCAAGCATTTCTTTAACCTGAGCACAAACTTTCAGGAAGTCAGCACCGGAACGGTCCATTTTGTTTACGAAACCGATACGTGCTACATTATAGTTGTTAGCAAGGCGCCAGTTCGTTTCAGATTGTGGCTCAACACCATCAACCGCGCTGAAAAGGAAAACCAAACCATCCAAAACACGCAAAGAACGGTTTACCTCAACGGTAAAATCTACGTGTCCCGGGGTATCGATAATGTTAATATGATATTTCTCGTTACGGTAGTTCCAGTTAACTGTCGTAGCAGCAGATGTAATGGTAATACCACGCTCCTGCTCCTGCTCCATCCAGTCCATTGTAGCAGCACCATCATGTACTTCTCCAATTTTGTGACTTACCCCTGCATAGTACAGAATACGCTCAGTTGTAGTTGTTTTACCGGCATCAATGTGCGCAGCAATACCAATGTTTCTTGTTAATCTTAGATCACGTGCCATGACAGATGGTGATGTGTTATATTTTATTCGATGTGCAACTCAATTCGGAGAACTTGAACTTTTCAGAGAATGTGAAATCCATTACTTTTAAAAATTCAGAGCGCAAAAGTATAAATTGTTGATTATAAATCCAATTGAGGCAAAGTTATTTTTCAAATATTTATACAAAAAAATCGGGAGCCTGATAGCCAGGCTCCCGATTGCATTATATTTCGTTTGCTTAGAAACGGAAGTGAGAGAATGCTTTGTTCGCATCCGCCATACGGTGCGTATCATCTTTCTTCTTCACAGCAGCACCTTCGCCTTTTGCAGCAGCGATAATTTCGCCAGCCAAACGGTCAACCATTGTCTTTTCTCCACGCTTGCGGGAATAGTTGATCAACCATTTCATGCCTAGTGACTGCTTACGCTCAGGACGAACTTCTGTTGGAACCTGGAACGTTGCTCCACCTACGCGACGGCTTTTTACCTCAACTGAAGGAGTCACATTGTTCAATGCTTTCCTCCATGTTTCCAGACCATTTTCGCTGGTTTTTTTCTCAACCAACTCCAATGCGTCATAGAAAATGGTAAATGCAATGCTCTTCTTTCCTTCGTACATCAGGTTGTTTACAAACTTAGTAACCTGAACATCCCTGAACTTAGGATCAGGAAGGATATATCTTTTCTTTGGTTTCGACTTTCTCATTTTGTCTTAATGTTTTTACACGAGGTTTCGTTTTGCAACTTATTCACCCACGCTCAGGCGCAGATTACTTCCCTTTTATCAACTTAATTATTTAATAAAAGCAGAGAGAGTTACTTTTTATTTTTTCTTACCTTTTGTTGGTGCTGCTGCAACCTGACCTGGTTTTGGACGTTTAGCACCATATTTAGAACGACGTTGTTTACGACCGTTTACACCGGCGGTATCCAAAGCACCACGGATAATGTGGTAACGCACACCTGGCAAATCCTTCACACGACCACCACGGATCAATACGATCGAGTGCTCCTGCAAGTTGTGACCTTCTCCAGGAATGTAGGCATTCACTTCCTTGTTGTTGGAAAGACGAACACGAGCTACTTTACGAAGTGCTGAGTTCGGTTTTTTAGGCGTTGTGGTGTACACACGGGTGCACACTCCCCTACGCTGGGGGCAGGAATCCAAAGCCGGTGACTTTGATTTCCAAGTAATGGTCTCTCTACCTTTACGGACTAATTGTGAAATAGTTGGCATTTAACAAATTGATTTTGATCTGATTAGCAATCAGATCTATTGTTATGTAAACAGTTTTCCCGAAAAATCGGACTGCAAAAGTAATATTCCGCAACTGATTAGCAAAGCGTTACTGATATTTTTTCCAAAAACAAGTTGTAAATCAACAATCTTGTGTCATAAACACGCCTCTATCGCACATAGATAAAATTCTTTTCCTCTTGTATCCAGAATTTTATTTCCAAACGTTCTTTATTAGTATTGTTTTTCAGAAACCCAGTGTGCGCGTCGAATCGTTTGATTTTATACTTTACATTATGAAACTTTTGCAGAGTGTTTTTACCCTCATAATATTTGGTGCGCTTTTATCCGGCTGCAATTCGGCGATGCAAGCTTACAAAGACGGTCAAAAGAAATTTGCCAACGGAGAATACGACCTGGCGATAAAAGGTTTTCAAAAAGCTGCTCAGGAAAATTATGAACCTGTTCAAACAAGCTACTACATTGCCGAGTCATACCGCCTTTCAAATCGCTTTAAAGAAGCTATTCCTTATTACAAACAGGCGCTGGATGCTGGACTCGCCAGCAACGATGCCCGGTTTCAATATGCTTATGCATTGAAAACAGCCGGGCAGTACAGCGAAGCCTCTGCACAATTTGCCTCGTTTGCCAAAGATACTGTTGGCTCGCAAGCCTTAAAGGACAGAGCATTGCGGGAGGTTGAAATTCTTCGCATTGCGGACAGGCTTAAAACGGAGAAAATGGAAGTGCAGGTAAAGAATATACCGTTGAATACCGCCGGTTCTGAATTCTCCCCCACTGTTCTTGGCAAGGAACTTGTTTTTTCTTCTTCCAAAAAAGAGAAAATTTATAAAAACAACGGACAGGCTATGCTGGGATTATATAAGGTGTCGATCACCGAAGATCCCGGAGCGATTCAAGGCAATCCTGTTTTACTAAGCCCGGAAATAAATGTTCAGGAGGCAAATGAAGGTTCTCCTGCGTTTTCACCCGATGGAAAAACACTGGTCTTTGCAAGAGGAAACACAGGCAAGAAGAACAGCAGCAAGGATGTGGACCTTTACATGAGCCGCAATGTGGAAGGCAAGTGGACTACTCCCGCCATTCTACCCATCAATGATTCACTTGCCTGGGATGGGTCACCTGCATTCTCGCGTGACGGAAAAACACTCTATTTCGCTTCGAACAGACCAGGCGGCGCGGGTGGTATCGATATATACCGGACCAATATGGACGCATCCGGCCGTTTCAGCAAGCCGGTTAACATGGGTAGGGATATTAATACTGCCGGAGACGATATGTTTCCGTATGTAGCCGAAGGTGGAAAACTTTACTTTGCTTCTGACGGGCATCCCGGATTGGGCAAGTTAGACTTGTTCTCAGCAACACGCAGTCAGGGAGTAATTACTATTGAGAACATGGGATTGCCCTTTAATAGTCCGCAGGATGATTTCGGACTTGTATTCTATGAAGGTCTGACAAAGGGTTTCTTCTCTTCCAACCGGGAAGGTGGTAAAGGCGACGATGACATCTACTATTTCGCTGCGCCGGAAGAGCCTGACAGTACAACTGTAGCTCGGAACAACGACCCTAACGATCCACTTAACCCAAACAACCCGAACTTCATCAATGGGAAACCGAAGGTAGTCAGGTATTTTCTGGGGGGGAATGTAATAACTGCCGGTCAGGGATCTACGCCGCTCGACTCGGCGATTGTGCACATTTACCCGGATACTTCTGATGTACAAATCGCCCAGCTGCCTACTACCAGCGATGGTAAGTTTGGAGAGCAGGCAGTTGAAGAAGGCAGGTCTTATGTGTTACTCGCAGAACGTAAAGGCTATATCAGCAGACGTGAACCATTCTCTATGACCGGTCGCTCCATCCCACCGATATTCCTGACAAAAGAACTGACAGATACTACCTTCAATGTAACTATCAAACTTGATAAGCTGGAATTGAACAAAACGTTTGTTCTGGAAAACATTTATTACGATTTGAACAAATACAACATTCGTCCTGACGCTGCTATCGAGCTGGATAAGCTTGTGCAAATCCTGAAAGACAATCCAAGTATGAACATCGAGCTAAGCTCCCATACTGATGCGCGCGCTACGGATGCATACAATATGACTTTATCGCAGAACAGAGCTGAGTCCGCAGTGGCTTACCTGAATTCAAAAGGAATTGACGCAGACAGAATGGTCGCAAAAGGATATGGCGAGCGCGAGCTGATTGTCCCGAATGCGAAAACAGAAGAAGAACACCAGCGTAACCGGCGAACTGAATTTACGATCCTGAGTTACTAAGTACAAAGAATTACTAAGATATCCCGCTCTGACAAGATTGTTCCGGAGCGGGATATTTGTTTTTAGCCTTCCTATCTTTGCCGATTATTTCAGAATAACATTCTCATCAAATCATTTAAGTTTAGGTAAATGGCGCAGCGCATTGTTTACTGGTTTAGAAATGACCTTCGATTATTGGATAATGAAGCGTTATTATCAGCCTGCAACTCCTCAGAAGAAATAATCCCTGTTTTTGTTTTTGACCCAAGACAATATGAAAAAAACCGGCTGGGCTTTCGCCGAACAAGTGCTTTAAGAGCCCAGCAGCTAATTGAATGTGTTGCCGATTTGAAGAATAAACTCAGGGAAAAAGGCGGTGACCTTTTACTAAGGATTGGCGAGCCCGAAAAGGTCATCGCTAAGATCGCAGAAGATTTTGAAGCCAGCTATGTGTATTCCACCAAAGAAATTGCTCCCGAAGAAACACGGATCGAATCTTCTTTAAGCAAGAACCTCAAACTGCTCAATATCGATATCAAGCTTTTTTGGACCGACACTTTGGTGCACGCCGCCGAACTACCTTTCCCGATCTCAAAGCTTCCATCTTCTTTTGCTGAGTTTGCCGGTAAAATGCAGGGTAACCTGTCGATCAAAAATGCATTGCCTGAACCTGAGCAAATCAAATTGCCAGCAGAGTACGAAGCAGGAGAATTGCCTTCGCTGAAAAATCTGCAAATCGATCCTGAAGAAATTGCATTGGTAAATGAAACCGCATCTGGCCCTCAGATGAGCCTGTCAAATGCTGTGGAGGTATTGTCAGAGTACCTGGAAATTGCGAGTGATCCTGCCGGCTTCCATGCATTGATTGACTCCGGTATTTCTCAGTTACTGTCTTTGGGCTACCTTTCTCCCAGGTACGTTTACCATGCTGCGATTTCAATGCCCGAATCTGAAAAGCGGCAGAACCTGCTCCGTGACTTACTGGAAAGAGATTATTTTCATTGGACATTGCTCCGCTTTGGCCCACGGATTTTCAAGCCAAGTGGTGTAAAGCACCTGTTCGAGAAACGATGGTCCAATGATAATACGGTATTTGAGAAGTGGATCAATGGATAAACCGAAGATACTGATGTGAATGCGATTATGAAAAAATTGAAGTCGGAAGGAAACCTTCCGGCATCTGAACGCCTGCAAAGTGCTGAATACCTAGCCAATGCGCTGGATATCAACTGGACGTGGGGAGCTATGTATTTTGAGAGCAATCTTAAAGATTATGAACCGTCTGTTACCTGGGGCAAATGGAATAAGGTGGCGGGAGTTGGTCAGGATTGAGAAACAGTATCGCCTTAACAAAATCAAAAACCCGTTATCCGGTCAAAATTCCGCCAGAATCTGCGCTAAGCCCGGTTATGTAGTTTTTAATGCGGATTTTGCTAGATTTGGACAACTTTGATTATTCATTAACTATTAACCGAATACTAAAATGTCAAAAGGATTAATCGCAGTTATAGTCGTGGTTCTTATTCTTGGATTCGTCGGCTGTGGAAAATATAATGGGCTTGTCGGAAAGGATGAAGTGGTAAAAGAATCCTGGGCAAAAGTAGAAAGCCAGTACCAGCGCCGCGCCGACCTGATCCCTAACCTCGTAAGTACAGTCAAAGGAGCTGCCGAATTTGAAAAAGGCACATTAACCGCTGTAATCGAAGCGCGTAGCAAAGCAACCCAGACAACCATCCAGGCTGACGAGCTTACACCTGAAAATATATCCAAGTTTCAGGCTGCGCAGGATCAGTTGAGCGGCTCACTTTCCAGGTTACTTGTCTCGGTTGAACAATATCCGCAACTAAAAGCCAACCAGAACTTCCTGGAATTACAGGCACAGCTGGAAGGAACTGAGAACCGCATTGGCGTGGCAAGAAATGACTTTAACACTGTTGTTAAGGATTATAACCAGGAAGTAAGGACTTTCCCTACCAACTTGTTTGCGGGCGTCTTCGGCTTTTCGCAAAAAGGTTATTTCACAGCAGCACCAGGCTCTGAGAAAGCTCCTTCAGTACAGTTCTAAAACTGACTTGAAATGGTTTCCGGCATGTAGCCCGGAAACCATTTTCTTTTCTTAGCAGCACTTCACAGATACTTACATCAATTTCCCCATGGAAGCGCAACCCCTTTTTTTCACGGAAGAGCAGCAGCAACTTATCATTAATGCGATAATGTCGGCTGAAAAACAGACTTCGGGAGAAGTGAAGGTACATATTGAAAAGAAGTGCCCTAACCCCGATGTAATGGAAAGAGCCAAAGAGGTTTTCCTGGCACTTAACCTGCATCAGACTGCCCAGCGAAACGGGGTTTTGTTTTACCTCGCCTACGAAGACCGGAAGTTTGCCGTCCTTGGCGACAAGGGGATCAACGAAAAAGTACCCGCTGATTTCTGGGAAACAACAAAGCATCTTTTGCGCAGTCATTTTTCACAAGGCTTGTTCCTGGAAGGACTTTGTAAAGGTATTGATGAGGCTGGCTTTCAGCTGAAAT
>NZ_JBHYGF010000121.1:0-10225 GCF_051859145.1 Dyadobacter sp. | reverse complement strand
CCGGAAATGGAGATTGAAGATTTGTTTGTAAAAGTGTGTACATAATCCAGGTTCCCGAGCGTGATATCTGCTGTTTTCCGAGCAATGTTGCTGTTGAAATACGTGATCCTTCCCACTACTTCACCTGTTGTCAGGTTTGTTTTTGTGTTGTTATAAACAATGTCGGCGCGGCGCGATTGAGAGCGGTACCCTTTGTATATCCCAGCCGAAATGCTGTTTTTCTGATTGGGTGTAAATGTCAGGGATGCGCGGCCGGTGTAATTGTACCTGTTGAAACTGCGCTCGCCGTCGGACGGAAAGGTAGTCAGGATGTTACCGATCGTTGTGCGCACGTCCCCTACTCTTCTGCCCGCAATGTCGTTTCGGAGGTAACTTCCGCTCATTTGGAAATCCCATTTGGCACTTCTGAAACCAAAAGATGCATCTGCACCAAAACGTCGCGGATTTTTCAGGTTATCATAAGTGTACACAGCAGGCAGCCCGCCCATTACATTGGCAGAAAAATAGCGCTCGCCGGCCACAGCAGCTTTTGTCACAATATTGATAATCCCGCCTTTCCCGTCGGGATCAAACCTGGCCGAAGGGGAAGTAATTACCTCCACATTTTCGATGAGATTGGCGGGCAGCTGGCTCAGTACCTGCGCAGGGTCGGATTGTACCGGCTTTCCATTGATCAGCACCAGAAACCCGGAGGACCCTCTCAATGTGATCGCACCTTCGCTGTTCACAGTTACTGATGGTGTGTTTTTTAAAACATCCACCGCCGTGCCGCCTTTGCTGTTCAGGAAACTCCCTGCCTTGTACACCTGCCTGTCGACTTTATTCTCCACAACTCCCTGCGTACCGCGCACACGCACTTCTTCGAGCATACGGGAGTCCGCGCGTAAGGCGATGTTGACAACCTGGTTACCCCCGGTTTCGGGCAAACGCTGCCGCTGATTATGATAGCCGATATACTGTGCCTGAATATAGTAAGTGCCCGCGGCGATATCGCTAAACTGGTAAGCCCCCTGCTCGTTCGCGACCACGCCATTGACCAGTGTTGAATCGCTGCTTTTGTACAAGGTAACCGAACTGAATGGAAGCGGGAGGCCGGTTTGCTGGTCAGTCACTTTTCCAGATATACCGAAGGTAATTTGTGCCGATGCAGTGAGAAAGCTGCACAGACCTGATAACAGCAATGTAAAGAATTTCATCAAAAGTAAATTTCGCCCGATCGGAGTTGTTGATCAGGCAAAATTATACCCTGTAAATTGGTAGACTTGGTAGCTTAAAGCCGAAAACTGGTACATTCAGGAAATTCCTTTCCTGTAAATGCCGGGCAGCACACCCACCTGTCTTTTGAAAAACTTATTGAAATGCGAGGGATCGGTGAAGCCCAGTTCATAGGCAATCTCTGACAATGTATCCTCCGAGTACAGCAGCCGCTTTTTTGCTTCCAGGTTCAGTCTGGCATTGATGAGCTCGCCCGCCGTTTTGTCCAGGATCTTCCGGCAGGTATTGTTGAGTGTTTTGGTGGTGACGTGCAGGCTGTCTGCATAAAAACCTACTTCGTGGTTGGTTTTATAATGCGCATCAACCAGTCCGAAAAAGGCTGTCAGCTGATCGGGCAAAACCTGCGGCTGCGGCATATCAGTTTCCCTTTTCAGCAGATTGAATAATAACTGCAGATAAGTCTGGATTACCGCGGGATAATTTTCCTGCTGCTGCTGATATTCATTTTCGATGTTTTCGAAGATCCCGCAAATCTTCTGATCCACATGTTCCAGCTCATATCCGTTCCTGAAAATGGGCGGAAAACTTTGGAAAAGCACGTTATAAAAAGGTTGGTTGAGCAGGAAGTCTTTTTGCAGCATGATCACAAATCCCTTCGGAATTTCGGTCAGCGCCCAGCTGTGGATCTGGCCGGGCATCACGAAGTACAGGCTGTAAGGTTTAACCTCAAAATGATGGTGGTCAATATGGTGCACACCGGCGCCTTCCCGGAGGTAGATGATTTCGAGATAATCCTTGTGACCATGCGGGTTGGTCGTTTTGATTACTTCCTTCATTCTCTTGATCCTGAACAGCTCTGCCGTTTCGAGCTTGTTCTTGACAGGTATCTGCATGCGGTTTTAGCGGGTTAGGTCAATGCAAACATAAACACATACACCGGGATCGTCGTACAAGTTTCGACAGGCTATGAAAATAGTTGAGCAGTTTTTTTGAAGACAGTTGCATAACCGTTTGGTTATCTTTATAATTACATAACCGAACGGTTATATTTATTTGTAAATTGAAATGACAGCGCGAAGAGATGTTTTTCAGGCCATTGCAGATCCGACCAGAAGGGCGATGATCGGGTTACTTGCCTCCCGTACGATGACCGTCAGCGACGTAGCTGACAATTTTTACATGAGCCAGCCGGCGATTTCCAAACATATCAAGATCCTTACCGAATGCGGGCTTGTGGTTATGGTAAAACACGGACGCGAAAAACGTTGCCGGGCCAACCTGGGTGCGCTGGAAGAAGTTGCCAGATGGGCCGAACAGCACCTCGCATTCTGGAATAACCGGCTTGATAAGCTTGAAGACCTTTTGAACAATGAACAGTAAATGCTTTTTTCCAAACCTTAAAAATTGATCGTATGAAAATCGAAATGGTGAGTGTGTTTGTCAATGATGTTGTTAAAGCGCACAAGTTTTACACGGAGAAGCTGGGTTTTGTGGAGAAAATGTTCGTTCCCGAAGCTTACCTGGCGATAGTTGCGTCGTCGGACCAGCCAGACGGCACTTCGATCCTGCTGGAACCCAACCAGAACCCGATTGCCTCCACTTACCAGACCAGCTTGTGGGAAGCCAACCTGCCGGTGATCACCTTTTCTACGAGCGACATTTATAAGGAGTACGAGAAATTGAGCGCTGCGGGCGTGGTTTTCCGCAAAGCGCCCGTGAAAACGGAATGGGGCTATGAGGCGATTTTTGAAGATACCTGCGGAAATCTGATCCAGCTGGCGGCATTCTGACCGATTGATCATGGAGAAAAAAGGAAAGATCCTCGCCCCGGGCGTAATCTGCTTTGAGCGCATTTTCAACAGCAGCATTGAAAAAGTATGGAGTTACCTCACGGACTCTGAAAAACGCGGCAAATGGCTGGCAAAAGGTGAAATGGAGCTATTCCCCGGCGGTAATTTCACCTTGCATTTTCTACACAGCGAACTCAGCCCGATTCCTGGTCCGCCGCCCGAAATGCATAAAGCAATTGAGGCTGGACATAGTTTCAGCGGTACAGTGTTGCAGGTCAATCCGCCCCATTTGCTTTCATTCACCTGGCACGACGATTCCGAAGTTACCTTCGAGCTAAGCACAGAAGCTGACGGCGTGCGCCTGGTACTTACCCACCGGAACATAGCAGACAAAGGCAAAAACCGCCAGATGATCGGCAGCGGCTGGCACACGCACCTCGAAATCCTCGAAGCGAATCTGCACGGAGAAGTACCCCGGAATTTTTGGGTGATTTTTGAGGAGACGCAGAAAGGATATATATAGATGCCGGGAGGAGGTGACAGGATTCACCTCCCCTTTGGCGTATTACTTTTTAATGAACTTATATCTTGCAGTACTGCCGTCTTTCAGCTTGACACTGGCAATGTAAATTCCTGTTGAAAGGTGATAAACATCGAGCGCGCTGCTTGTATACTTCGTTGCGCTGATCTTGTGGCCAGATGTATGATAAATTGATATTTCTTCAATCAGCTCCTCATTAAGATTTTGGAAGCTTAGCTTGTTTTCTACCGGATTGGCAAATGTCACCTCAGCAAGAGCTTCCATCTTGATCCATTCTATTCCGGAGTAGGCAAATGTCCCGTCCTGATCTACCATTTTCAACCGGTAGTAGTTGGCACCATGCATTGGTTCCTTGTCTGTAAAATTGTAAATAGATGGTGCTTTACTTTCTCCTTGCGCAAACACCTTTCCAATTGCAGACCAGCCAAGTCCATTCCTACTTCTTTGTATTTCAAAATAGCTGCTATTTGTCTCCTCAGAAGTTGACCAGGTGAGATTTGAAGTTGTGTTCTCCGCCTTGGCTTTAAAATTCACAAGTGTTACTGGCAGCGTTCCGCAGTTAGCAAGTACTTCGGATAAACTTGTACATCCAGGGCCATTCCCGAAAATTATGGCACCCAACATTCCGGGTGGAGTTCTCACACCGGCACATATGAATTCAAAATTGCAATCGCTTAACAGAGGATTTTCCGCCATGTCAATTCTACTACCACGAGGTGGCGGAGGTAGATGATGCAATGCACTCAAATCAGACAAGAGCAAATTAGAGTACAAGTCAAAGTAATCCAGCCTTTCCAGATTTTCAAGGCCCTGCAAACTGGTGAGTTCAGTATAGGAAAGAGATAAGTTCCCCAAGAATTTCAGATTACTCAAGGCAGAGAAATTTTTTAATTCACTATTCGAGACAATGGTTAAACCTCCAAGTGAAGGGAGGTTAGACAGCCCGGAAATACTTGAAATCGAGATAAAAACCGCTCTTACCCTTCCGCCAATAGACGTTAGATGACTCAGCCCATCGAGATTTGTAACATCTCCACCTAATTCGAAATCCAAGTTTTTCCCCGGAGCCGTGCAGGCGGGATAGTTTGTTTTAAAATTATCAATTTGAGCTTGTGTCGTAATCGTTCCGGTCGGGCATTGTGCAAGGTTAACGAAGGGAATACATAGGAAAATGAGAATGGTGTACAGTTTTAGCATAAAAAAATTTGACAATGTTTATATTAAAATAGATAAGGCGAAGACAAGATAAGGAAAATACAATCCGGATCCGGGTCAATTTGTCACTATCGTTAACTTTATTTATCCAATGGTTTAAGGTTGCAAAACAACTTTCATCATGCAAAGTCGACAGGACTATATTGAACTGTACTTCAATTAGTTATTCGTCTAACTAACCTATTGTATAGCGGAGAGAGAGGACGCTATTGTTTGTTTTTGTGTTTGTTCTATGACGTCAAATTTTTGGCAAAAACATGGAATCAATTGAAGATAGAGAGATAATAAAGCATATGGAAACTCCAATTTTAAACCGCAAACTGGTTAAGGTGCAAACTCCCCGAGCACAGCAGGGATTCCTCGGTCCCGACCATATTGCACGGGCGGTCATACAGAATGATTTTAGCAACAGTGACCCATTCATTATTTTAATGGATGATTTTTTAGATAAAAAAGACAATGAACCCGTAGGTGGCCCCCACCCTCATGCCGGGTTTGAAACGGTCTCGCTTTTGATCGAAGGTGAAGTGGGCGATTCGGCGCATACCATGAAGTCGGGCGATTTCCAAATGATGACTGCGGGAAGCGGTATTGTCCATACGGAGACCATCGAAGGCGAGTCGAAATTGCGGCTGCTGCAAATGTGGCTTAACCTGCCCAAAAAAGACAGGTGGATTACACCGCGCGTGCAGGATCTTTCATTCGAGAATGTGCCGAAAGTCTATGAAAATGGGGTGGAAATCCGGGTTTACAGCGGCACCTTAGCCGGCGTTACTTCACCTGTGAAGAACCACACACCCGTGGTAATTGCCGACATGATCCTGCAACCAGGCGCAAAAACGACACAAAAGTTGCCCGCTACATTCAATGCTTTTCTGTATGTAATTGAAGGCAGCCTGGAAGTCGGAAATTCGGGCGCATTAACCGATGGTCAGATCGGTTGGTTTGACAGGCTTAACGAAGCAGGCGAAAGCACATTCAGCCTCTCCGGCGGCAGCGCAGGCGGACGGGCTATCCTGTACGCCGGCCAACCTCAAAACGACCCCATAGTTTCCTACGGACCTTTCATTGCCGATAAAGACGAAGAGATCCGAAATCTCTACCGCGATTACAGATCCGGCAAAATCGGGCACGTGTCGGACTTACCGGAGGAGCAGCGGTTCATGTATTAGTTTGGTGGTAGTTACAGGCTAAAAGCTAGTTCTCGCAGCATTGGGAATGAGGAGTTTGCTTTGCAGACCGATCGGTTGGATGGGCATTTTCATTCAACAGATTCAATTCGAAGTATCAGAGGAACTGTATTGCCTGGTCCTCCTGCGCCTGAAAACCGCATCTCGCTTGCTTCGTAGCGGATGATGCCGGCCTTCATAAGGCGATCGCCGAGACTTTCACGGATCCGTGCAGGGATAGCTCCGGTTCCGTTTTCAATGCGGTTAAAAATGCCATTCAGATCGGGCATCAGGGACTCGCTGCTGTAAAGCACGCACAGATAATCTGATCCCGCTTCTTCTATAAGCAATGCCGTTTCAGGGGAAGGTATCACCATGTCGAAATTCCTGACTGGTAGTTTGTCACCTGTACCAAGGCCGAAATCCTTCTCCCGGGGCCAGTGCAGGGTAGGTTTTCCTTTACTGTCGACGCTAAAAACGCACATCGAAAGTCCATTATGCAGGTTATTGGTCAACAACTGAAACGCCTGGCCCACCTTCCAGTCTTTCTTTGCAAACTGATAAACGCCATTGCCCGCATGCGCAGGAGCAATCCGCACGAAACTGCCGGTTTCTTCATCCAGATACTGAAACCCGAATACACCGCCAACTTTCGCAACCCCAGTTGTGGCAGGAGATTGCAAAGGCAGCTCTTCCGGCAGGATCAGGACAATGCCGGCTTTCGCTACTTTTGAAAAATCCTCAAATTTGATCCAGAAAGCCCCATCTCGCCCCCATGCTTTCCCCCAGCTATTCAATATTTTAAATGCTTTTTTCGGTAAATCATAACCCACAACCGTCATGGCGTGACCGTACTTTTTGACTCCTTCCTTCTTGGGATCATAATAAGCGTCCGTTGCATTCAGTCTTGCAAAAACATCGCCCACTTCCATCCCCACGATCACAGGCAGGTCATTGAATGCGATGGCTTGCAAAATGGCCTGAACACCCTTGTTCCCGGGATCTTTTTTGTAATCAAACACGGCCTGATAATCCCGGATTGGAAAGATCGGCGAAACCGATGCCGGTAACTTTCCATTGCAGGCATTAACCGGAAATTTCGCGTAAGGAATATTACCCCGCGTCTTCATATAATCAGCAATCTCAAATATGTCCATTCCCCCTTCACAGCCAGGTCGCAATTTTTTGTAGGGGTACATGGCAGAGAGAGCAATTGCATCTATTGCAGACCGCTCCGTGATTTTGTGCTGAATGGCATACTGAATGGTATAGGCATAATAGGCAGTTGCCCACGCAACACAGCTCTGTATGGCGCCTTGTGCGGCAGGCCCGGGCGCATATCGCATTAAATCTTTTGTTAATGCAATGGTTTCCAAGCTCTTTGTTCCGGAAACCTGCTCCGGCATTCGCGGAATGCGGGAAAAATCCTGTTCATTAAAGATGAGCCCGAAGCCTTGTTGCGCCTGGCCAAAAAGCATGGAACAAACAAGCATCAGCAATGCTGTAAGACAAAGCGCGGGTGCAGGTTTCATTGACTTTGCCAAATCTATAAATGTTTAATTCCCTTCCAGTTTCAGGATAATGGGTACCACGAACCTTTCGGGCACCCGGCCGGCAACAAATTTCATTTGCCCCTTTTCAAAATTCACAAGTGATTTCGGAGCAAAATATTTTCCAAAAACCTGCTGCAAGCGCAATGGAAAATCGACAGAGTGCCCTTTCAGTTCTTCAACAAGCGCCTTAACCTCAGTATCCATTCTGATTGTACTGTAAATCGCCAGGAGCCAGTCTGTTCCCGCCAGTTCCTTGATGAAAACCTGCTCGCGCCTGGTCTGGATTCCATTCATTTCGTAATGCAGGATCGGCTCAGGAATGACAACCTCACTTCCCGCCTCCGCCAGTAAGGGCGATGAATGTTCAGTAAAACCCGCATCTGTATTCTTCTGATAAGGAAAATGCAACTGCGCCTTTCCCTCGGGATCAACACCCACTACATATAAGAAGCTGCCAGCCGTGCCGGAGCCAACCAACCGGAACCGGGACTGCACATCATAACCCTGGCCCGTCTCGTAATATCCATCAGCATGCAGGTTCAATGCGACGGGCACATAAGCCCCCTGCTCATTTACCACATTGAGCTGCAACGAACCGCTCATCGCCGTACGATTTGAGACGGAATTTCCGGTGACCGTTTGCTGACGTGCAACAGTGTGGGCCGCTGGTTTCTGTGCAGGAATCAGCCCGTCTTCCATGGTGATTTCAAAGGCGTATTTTGCGTCAGCGAGGTCTGCATAACGCAACCAGGCAAAGCCGTCCCTACCCCAATTCTTCCCGGTCGGATGCGCGATTTCAAATGCCTGTTTCTGGTCATCATAACCCGTCACCACGACTGTCCGTAGCTCCTGTCCAAAAGAGCCGGGTGTCCATTGGTCTGTTTTCAGTTTCTCAAATGCTTCATCGGCCAGCATGCATAAGACAACCGGATGCTTGCGACCCAGACTGCGTTTCATCACAAATTGCTTCTGCCCAATGCTTTGCTGCGCATCCGTTTGGTCACTTGTAAAAAGCCTTGTCATGGCACGGATTCGGTATCGGTCTACCCTGTTGAGCAGCTCCCGCGACGGTTGACGGTGACAGTCCGCAGCTTTTTCTCGGTAATATGCAAGTTTCACCATACCTCCTTTTGTAAGCAGATCCTGCGTTTGCCTCATCCAGTCTTTATGAAGCTTGCAGCTTGCAGCCGAGGATTTTGGCAGCATATCAAACAAAAAATAGGGTGAAAAGGCGTTTTTCTCAATTTGATCCCGGGTCCAATTTCTTTCGATTCCAACCTGCATGCTCAATGCTTTGCTGATCGCCGCAGTCCACGCCAGCCCGCCGGTAGCAGCAATGGGAGAAACGGGACAATACATTCGCATGCTCACAGTTTTTGGCACGCTTGCATTTGCCTCCGTCCCGAAAAGCATATTCGCAACTTCTATGCTGTGATATGCCAAATCATTGACTTCCAATCCAGTTTCATGTGAAATCCCCTGGCCGCTGGCTATTTTGACAAGGCTGAATAAAAAGAGCGGCAGATACTTCATGTTACCAATGCTTTATTTCAATTCATTCAATAATTGCCCGGCTTCATTGTTGAATTTCGAAGCGCTGTCACTTTTAATGGCATTCAGGATTATGCGTGCTTTCACAGGGTCGTTGTTTTTGAGGTGGGCCAATGCGGTATACCAGCGTGCTTCGTCACGCAATGGGTTTTTAACTTCCTGCAAATAAGTCAATGCCCGCACTGCTTCGCCTTTTGACAGATAACTTACGCCCAGGTAAAACTTGCGGAAAGATTCCAGCACGGGATCTGTCTTGTCTTTAACCCCTTTTTCCCCTGCTCCATATTCATCTTTTTTTCCTGTCAACTGACTGATCCTTCTGTCTTTGAGCAACCTGATCGCCTCGTCGGTTCGCTGATTTTCAAATGCGCTGACTGCCTTTTTAAACCTGCGGGGAACATTCTCCCTTGGCTGCGCGGCTTCGTCGATAAACACTGCGACCATATCTGCCGCACTCGGGTTGATCATGCTATCCTTTTTGTTTTCAATAGCAACATCGTCACCCGTGTGTTTCTGAGTTTTCCAAAGCCACGCACCAAAGCCCAGCACGATCAGGACCACGGCTGCGGCGGCGATCCGGTTCGGCCAAAGCGACATTACCTGCGATTCCTTTTCCGGCGCGGGGTCTTGCTGCGGCCGCAGCAGCGGGATTTCTTTAAGGGGCAAAGCTTCCTTTTCACGGGAAAGCTGACCATTCGCGATCATCTGGTCACGCAGCTCCAATAAATGGTCTTTCACCTTCGTAAAGCGGTACATCTGTGCGATCCGCCGGATTTCCACTTCCTCAGCAAATGCCTGGTCCGACTGCATTCTGAGTTCAAACCTTTTCCGCTCCTCGGGCTCCATGAGCTGGTGCACATAGAGCTGAATCTGGTTTATTTCTTCCTGGCTTAAATTTTCCACTTTCAGAAGTTTTTGATTTTAATTTCTGCCGACAATCCGCACTACCTGAATTATTTCGTGATGTTGAAAAACCGCAGGTAGCTTCTTTTCACGCTTGATTTGAGATTGTCCACAGTTCCTGCTTTCAAATCCATCATGATAACAATCATCTCTTCGGTTTTACCTTCTGAAAGCAGCCTGAGCAACTCTTCCTCGCGGTCGTTCAGCGTTCTTCGGAATGAACGGAACTCGTCTTCAAAAGCGATTTCCATAATCGGGTCGGCCTGGATAAACAAAGACTCAAACAGG
>NZ_JBHYGF010000120.1:0-10235 GCF_051859145.1 Dyadobacter sp. | reverse complement strand
CGACGCCGATTATCTCAAAACATACCAGATGCCGCTGCTCGCCGGCCGAAGCTTCTCCGACCGGGACTCAGTCCGGGAATTTGTGGTCAATGAAGAATTCATGAAAAAGCTGGGGATTCGTGATGCACAGCAAATGATCGGCCGGGCAATGGAAGATGGTACCTCTGGCTACAAAGGCGAGATTGTGGGTGTGGTCAAAAGCTTTCACCTGCGATCGTTGCATGATGCCACCGAGCCTTGCGCTATTTACGCCCAGCCTGAACAATACCGTGAAGTGGCTATCCGCCTCAACCTCTCTTCTCTCACCAACTCCATCTCGCATATCCGGAAAGCCTGGCAAACGCATTATCCCGGCGAGGTTTTCAACTGGGAGTTTACAGAGGAGAAAATAGCCTCCTTTTACGCCAGGGAAGAACAACTAACCAACCTGATCCGGCTTTTTGCGTGGGTTGCAATTGTTATCTGCTGCCTGGGATTGTACGGAATGATCTCCTTTATGGTTACTGAAAAAACGAAGGAAATAGGGATAAGAAAAGTGCTCGGAGCCAGCGCTGACAGCATTTTAGCCCTTTTTGGAAAAGAGCTTTTGATCCTGACCGGAATCGCGTTTCTACTATCTGTTCCCGTAGCCTGGACGCTCATGAGCCGGTGGCTGAATCACTTCGCCTACCGCATTGACCTGCATTGGTGGCTCATAGCGGCAGGCAGTCTGCTGATTGTACCCATTATCATCCTGACGATCGGATTGAAGGTAATGCAGGCGGCCACAATGAACCCGGTCAATAGCCTCGCCAGCGATTGAAAGTACCATTTTCAGCTGTCAGGTAAAATCCGCTTCTGGCATAACTCCATGAAATCTGCTGCGGTCAAGTGCCACACATACTAGCTGCCTGCCGTATTGGCCAATAAACACCTGACCTTCACAACATGATCTTCAATTACCTTAAAATTGCATTGCGCAGCCTGCGCGGCGGCGGCTGGTATTCGGTACTTAATATCGGCGGATTGTCTGTGGTACTTGCCGTCAGCCTGCTGCTGTTCTGGTGGGTAAAAGACGAGCTTACTTTTGACCGGTTTCATCCAAAATCTGATCGTACCTACCTCATTAATGCGCACTTCGGTAAAGGGCCTGATGAAAATACATTTGCCTCGACGCCTTCCCCCGTCGCAATAGCAGCCGCAAACATCCCCGATATAGAGGTGGCAACACGCACTGCGGCATTCCCGGGTAGTATTTTCCGGACAGGTAACCAGATCTTTACCGAAAAAAGCGGGATTGTCTTTGCAGATACCAACTTCCTCCAAGTGTTTGAAGGTTTTAAAGTTATCGCCGGAAATCCTGAAAAGCCATTTACAGCCCCAAATGCCATCGTGGTCTCGGAAAAATTAGCCAAAAAATATTTCGGAAGCATTGATGTTATCGGGAAGACCATTGAAAATGTTGATACCAAAACAACACTCGTCATCAGTGCTGTGCTGGCAAATGCACCTGACAACTCTTCACTCAGAAACGACATTTATGTGAACATGGCTGTCCGCAAGATCATTGATCCTGAGCGGGGCGGACAAAAATTGATGGATGAAAACTGGGACGATTTCGGGGTTGAAACTTACGTTGTAACAAAGCCTGGGGCAGCTACTAAAATTCTAAATCAACAACTTACGGCAGCTCACGCAAGTTCTGTAAAGGAAAAGATTCAATCTGATTACCGGCTTCAATTATTCGCCGACACCCACCTGCACCCTGTTGAAGGCGGAGATTCACCTGAACAACAAGTCCATATATTGGGCATTGTAGCTGTGCTCCTACTTAGTATCGGCTGCATTAACTACGTCAATCTGACTACCGCGCGTGCGACAAGGCGGCATAAGGAAATTGGTGTCCGCAAAGTAGTAGGCGCCGGTTCCAGGCAACTTGCAGGACAATTACTCATCGAGTCGCTGCTGACATTGAGCATTTCGCTAGTTGTCGCAGTTGGGTTGGTACAGGCGCTTTTGCCATTTTATTCCAACATAACCGGAAAGTCAGGTCGCTTTTCACTTGCTGATCCGGCTGCCTGGCAGGTGCTTGCCGGCATTTTGTTCTTCTGCTTTTTAATGGCGGCCATTTATCCTGCCGTTCTCATCTCGCGCTTTAATCCCGTCGCTGCATTGCGGGGCAGCAACAGGCAAACCAGTGCCGCAGGACTGCGTAAGTCGCTCGTTGTGTTGCAGTTTACATTAGCGACGGTTTTGCTCGTGGGCACAATTGTGATTGGAAATCAGCTCCGGTTTATCCGTGAGCGCGACGCTGGTTTCAACCGTGAACACGTTTTTACATTCGAAGGAAAAGGATTTACGCAGCAGTTCAAGCAGGCACTGGCGGGAGAGGCGAGCGTTTTGGCGGTAAGTACCTCAACAGACACCCCGGTCAATGTGCAGACAGGTACCGCTTCCTGCGACTGGGACGGAAAGTCAAAAGACCGCACCCTGGTTCTCGCTCAGATCGGAGTTGACAAAGATTTCATTCCCGGATTTAAGATCAAGCTGCTTGCAGGCGAAAATTTCTTTGGTACCAGATCGGATTCTGCACATTACATTTTAAATGAAACCGCGGTAAAACAAACTGGTCTGAAAGATCCCGTTGGAAAGCGTTTCAAAGGTGATGGTGGCGAAGGTATTATCATCGGAATTGTTAAAGACTTTAATATGATGTCCGTGCGCGAACCGATGTGGCCGCTCGTGCTGTATAGTACTCCGCAGTCGAATCACATTGTCAATGTACATACCACTGGCAAACTTGCGCCCGCTGCATTGGCCGCTGCTGAGAAGCTATGGAAGCGTTACCAGCCTGAGTATCCATTTGAATATACTTTTCTGGATTCGGCTTACGATCAGCTTTATAAGTCGGAGCAGCAGACGGGACAGCTTTTTAACTTTTTTGCGGGCATTGCAATCCTCGTTTCCTGCCTCGGCTTGCTTGGCCTGGCTTCTTTCGTCACGGAGCAGCGCACCAAAGAAGTCGGTATCCGAAAAGTGCTTGGCGCAACAGTCGCACATATTACCACCTTACTTTCTACTGATTTCGTAAAATTGGTCTTCATTGCGATCCTGATTGCAACACCCGTTTCGTGGTACCTGATGGATCAATGGTTAGAAGGTTTCGCATTCCAGGTGGAGCTGAGCTGGTGGACTTTTGCCCTCGCAGGCGCTCTTTCACTTTTCACTGCCTTGCTTACGGTAAGCTATCAGGCAGTAAAAGCAGCTTTAATGAACCCAACCCGCGCCATGAAGTCACAATAAGCTCAAAATCATCCCTGACACCAACTTGAACCGAACTTGACTCGCATTTGAACGGGGTTTTGCGCGTTTGAAGCACATTTTTGCCCAAAATCAAACAAGCAAAAATGCTATGAAAAAACTCGTTCAATTCCTGTTTCTCCTCCTCGCAATTCAAAGTTTTGGTCAAAAAAAGAATTCCTCTTCAACACTCAAAAAGACTGACTTTACCATTCCGCTCACTGCTGAAAAATGGCAGTTCCAGGCCGATAAAGTTACCTTCGAGGAGCATCACGGAATAAAGGCCATGAAGCTGGCGCCTAACTCGGGACAGGTAATTTTGAAGGATGTTGTGTTCAAAGATGGCACGATTGAGTTTGATATTGATCCGTCTGCGGCAGAGTTTGCGGAGTCGGTTTATTTCCATCAAAAAGACCAGAAAGAACAGGAGATTGTGTATCTGCGAATGTCGCGCGTCGGCAACAAGCTGGCCAACCAGGGCATTCAGTACTCGCCCTATTTTGACGGGATCAATATGTGGGATATGTATCCCGAATTTCAGGCGCCCGCGATGGCAAAAGCGGGTGAATGGAACCACGTAAAACTGGTTATTTCAGGCAAAAGACTGCACGTCTTTCTGAACAATGCAATGCGGCCCGCACTGGATATCCCCGAGCTTCAAGGTAGCGCGACGGAGGGGAGCATCGCTTTTGAAGGCGCTTCTCATATCGCCAATGTACAGGTAAAGCCCAATGAAACCGAAGGTCTGAGTCCGCTGGCACTGACGGATATGACCAGCTTTGACGGGCTTTATCTCAGGAAATGGGCATCCACTGCGCCTTTTGATCTTCCAGTCGGAACCGAGCTCGCTTTTCAGAATCAACCCAAACCAGAGCTGTTCACGGACTCCATTGCGGCTGAACGCGCCGGTCTTGTAAACCTCACGCGCAGGCACGGCGGCAATAAAAGCCGGAAAGCAATCTGGTTGAAAACAAAAATCACTGCGAAAGACGCGGTCAAGGCAGGTCTGCAGTTGGGTTTCAGTGATGAAGTGTGGGTGTTTTTAAACAATCAGATCATTTTTGCCGATAAGAACCTTTTTCAGCAAAACATGAAACGCTACCCCGACGGGCGGATTTCGGTACAGAATGCGACTGTGAAGCTAAACCTCAACCAGGGCGAAAACGACCTGCTTATCGGTGTAGCTAACGATTTCTACGGCTGGGGTATCATGGCGCGGCTGGAATACAGCGAATCCATTTCTGAAACCAACAATATAGAAGGCATTATAAGTCTCGCCAAAAAGATTGCCAACTTCGATCCTGAACCTTATACCGGAACTTACAGCAATCCCGAAGTGCAATTCAAACTCACATTTGCAAAAAAGGACAAAGTACTTACAGTCCAAACAAACGGCCGGCAGCCCACCGAGTTACGTACAACCGGCAAACACACCTTCGCCTACCCCGGAACCGCGATCCTGTTCGAATTTTCGCCAGCTGACAAAAAAGTTATCTTCCGCGAAGGCAGCGACAGCCGCGTGTTTGTAAAGGAATGATGCGGGAAGTTGTGGATCCCAATTTTAAATTTATATTTGTAACTAATATTTAGTTACAACTTACACACACCTATGAGTAAAACAGAAAAGCTGCTAGCGCGCTTTTTCAACAAACCAAAGGACCTTACGTGGAAGGAACTTGTATTAGTTCTGGAGTTCTATGGATATCGCGAACTGCCTACCGGAGCAACCGGCGGATCGAGACGAAAGTTTGCGGATCCGGCTAAACATATTATTAGCCTCCACAAACCACATCCAGGGCAAATAGTTAAGTTTTACGTGATAGAACAAGTAATCGGGATTCTGAAAGAAAATGGAAAAGTCAAAAATGATTAACTCACTGTTCTGCGACGGGTACACTGCAAGTATTTATTACAGTCCCGCAGATGAAGTATTTTTTGGAAAACTGATTGGTGTAAATGACCTTGTTACTTTTGAAGGCACTTCGGTTGAAGCCTTAAAACAAGGTATGCAAGAAGCTGTCGACGATTACATTGAAACATGCAGGTTGCTGGGAAAGTCTCCCGAGAAGTCTTACAAAGGTGTTTTCAATGTGCGCGTTTCATCAGATCTGCACAAAAAAATAGCCCTGCTTGCCTCACAGTACAATGTCACGCTGAATGATTTTGTAAAATCGGTTTTACAGTATGCATCCTCGCATCAGGAGATTGGCGCGGAGGTTTTTGGCGAAAGGTAGCCCCTCTATTTAACCGTATTCTCCAAAACAATCACCGAAGGCCCGGTATCGAGCCACTTCTTGCCGAGACCCGTTTTGTCTCCCATTGGCAGAAAGTAAACAAATGAACCCAGAACCAGATCTATATCGCCGTCCCCGTCCAGGTCGCCTGCATCCATTACGGACCAGCGGCCCTCGGGCGACTGCGGGAAGGAAGAATCCTTAAATACCAGCTTTCCCTTATTTTCAAGATAAACGAAGCTTTCCTGCGGGTATCGCGCATAATCCGGGAAGAACGAGATCGCGGCAATGTCCAGGTCTCCATCAAGGTCATAATCCCGCGCTATCGCTTTGTAGGCACCGTTGAGGTGGTAAAAGTAGCTTTGCTTAAAGCCTAGTTTGCCGTCGTTCAGGAACAGGTACACGCCGTGGTAGCTTTTCAGGATAGGCGTTTTGTCGGCATTGTCGCCGCAGACGTACATGATATCATCAAAACCATCTTTATTAAAATCAGCCACCTCCATGTACTGCGAGCCATTGAGGGGCGAAAACGTTAGCAGGCGCTTTTCCTTAAAGTTGCCGCTACCTTGGTTTTCATAAAGGAAAATCCCTTCATCTGCCTGCGCCATTAACACGAAAATATCTGGGCGGCCGTCGCCATTTGCATCCTTAATAATCGCATGTATCGCGCCGGGCCGCTCGTTTAGAATGTGCCTTTCGTAACCACCCCTGCCATTATTTGCATACCACGCAAGCTGACCCGTTTCGTTGCCGAATTCACAAACAACGATATCCTCGTGCGTATCCCCATTCAAATCTCCAAATGCTGAATGTACCGGCCGGCGCAGGTTTGAAATGGGAATATCACCCGTTGCAAAGCTTTGCTGCTGTCCATTCTTTACCCATCGCTGAATAGAACCATTTGCTGCGTCTGTCGGGAAAATGTTGCTTCCTGCCGCTGTGAGATACAAACCCTGCGGCGTTTCATGATAGTGCACAGGTGCGACAGGCAGTTCAGCAGTGTATCTTTCCGCGAGATCTTTGTCCAGGAAAGTCAACTTTTTACGCCTGCCTTTCGCATCGCTGAATACCAGTCCCTGCTGATCAGGCAGGATTTTCACCATGGTTGTCAATGCAGGGCGATGTGAAAACGCCGGCTTCCGGTACCTGAAATGCCGCAGACCCATTTTGAGTGGATTTTTGCGAACAGGTACCGCGACCGTATCCGGCGCATTTTCAAGGAAGTAAGCTTCAATTTTGCGCCAGTCTTCTTTTGCCAGAACGGGACTTTCAGGAAAGATACCCGCACTCCGCACGAGCGATCCGCCGGTTTTTGGATCAAATAAACTGTCTGGTCTGCTGCCTCCCGTATAGATTCCCATTCTTTGACCCATTGCAGGCAGCACCTTCCGCCAGCTCGACTTGGGTAACATTTCGGGAGCAACCAGCAAATGACACCGGCTGCAATGCACGATCGCAAGTTCCCGGCCCGAGCTACTGGAAACAGCAGGTTCCTGAACCCCGACCGGCTCACTCTGCTTTTTAGATTTACAGGAAAAAAGAAGCGAAAGGAGAATGCAGAAAAGAAGAGTGTGTTTCATCAATAGCTGATATGCATAGAAAAGTACATTGGTATTAATCAAAATATATCAACTCCTCCACCTCAATTTCAGACTAATGCACAACGCAAACATTCGTGCAAATTCGTGCATTCGTGGCAAAAAACCTACCGCCGCGCCTCCTCCACCAACCGCTCCATCGCAAGCCCGACCGCATCAGAATATACTCGCTCCTGATTTGCATTATAAGCTTCCAGTTCACGCAAAATCACCGGCAGGTAAATAAATTTCCGATCCTGTACATAATGCTGCATAAGCCGCTCAGCATCGGCTTTCTTGCCCAAATTTCTCGCGATTACTACCTCTCCCGCCCGCACGAAATGCTCGCTTAAACATGCCTTCCAGGTTGTATAACCCTGATCGGCCATATTGCTTTTAACCGGTATGAACAACTTTTCAGTAGCTGTGATGAGCTTGCCCGGCAACATGTCGATAATGGGGTTTACAAACGAATGCGCGAACTCGTGGGTACTCAGCTCCACCAGGTGTTTCTCATCATCAAAACCCATATTCAGATGCAGATCATCTTCAAATTTCGGCGCAGCAAATGAGCCAAATATATTGAATGCATGCGACCTACCTGCCGAGGTATACCCCACGCCGAAGCCCATTCCCGCAGGAATAGTCAGACTGGGTACGAGGTTATAGCTCCCGAAATGCCCCTGGTAAAACTTTTCCATTGCAGGAATAAACAAGCTGTCAGGCAACCCGCTCCGTACTTGTGCGAGCGCATTCTCGTATTTCAACCGGTTTTTGGTCAGATAAGAATCAAAGTCCACTTCTTTATAAAGCTCGTTCATTGCTTCAATGAATGCAGCTGCATTTTTCCAGGCTTCCGCCGGGTCTCCTTTTGAGGAAAATCTTTTATAGTACCTGAAATCAATATGCTTGCCCAGCTTCGCATTTGGGAAATCGTCCAGCTGAACCAGCAGATTGAGAAAGTAATCCAGCCAGATGTCCTGAGCGAAACTGATTGCCACAGCCAAATGCGGACTTTTTTCGTGCGACTTGTACTGCCGGTATAGATCCAGTCCGTATGCATACCGGAGCCGCCGCTTGTCTGAATAATCGTTGCTGATTTGCGCATGTGCACCTTCGTAGCCCAGAAAATAGACAAAGCCGAGGAGCTCTGCATTCTTGTTGATTTTGACCTGAATCTGTTTGTTCTGAGCCGCTGCAAACGGAGCCCGCAAAAGGATGAGCAGAAATAGAAGTTGCCTGTACATTGGATGAATCGCTGGTGAGTAATGCAGGCAAAACAAGCCAATGCAGCAAACCCATGCGCTTTGAAACAGAAGTCGGGACGTCCGGGATCACGATTCCGGACTTATTTGTTGACGAGCAGGTACTCCGACGGCGCCTTTCCGGTATGCTGCCGGAACACCTGGTTGAAGGTAGATTTAGAGCTAAAACCAGCTTCCAGGGCGAGCGCAAGCAACGTTTTATGCTGTTCCCCCGGGTCGGCGAGTTTCCGGATTACTTCTTCAACCCGAAACGCATTGACGTAGTGGTTGAAGTTGGAATTATGATGTGTGTTGATGAGATAAGATAGATACCTCGGTGGCAAATGCAGCTTTGCGGCCACTTCTTCCAGTGTGAGCTTTGACTGCGTGTACAATGCATCCGCACGAAAAACAGCTTCAAGCCGGCCCAGCTCCCGCGCGTCGTCATAATGTGCAAACGTCGACTTTTCAGGTGACTTTGGTTTTGATAAAACCGGTAGCTGGTAGAAGTGCGGATTGACATAACCTGCATAACCCAATGCAAAGAGACAGCCGGTAAGCAAAATCTCGATCGTTGAAAACACACGCAGGTTCAACCCCACTCCCGCAATCCAGAGTAAGGTTAACGTTGTTAGAAAAGCAAACAGACCGTAGATTCCGATAACCTGTGATCTGCTAATATGCCGCCCGCTTTCCTTCCATTCACGTTGAAACCGGAACAATTTAAGGCCATAGAATGAGAGCACAGCAAACATCCCGACAATGGGCAGTAGCTCGGTCATAAAGAACCAGGCCGGATTTTCAAGCAATGAAGGAACACGCTGATCAACTTGCCGCCAGTAAAGCCGCCAGCAGGTTTGTCCCAGCACTTCAAGCGTCGATGGTGCGAAAAGTAACCATGACCACCTGGGCGCCCGGTATGTAGGTTCGGTAGTGTATTGCACAAAAAACCAGAGCGAGACGGGCAGCACCAGGTAACTCTGCAAATTCCAGAATGGAAAACTGTCGGGCCGGCTATGGTAATGCACCTGCATTCCCCAGGCATTGAGTATTTCCAATGCGAGGATGTACAGTATCAAACCCAAGAACAGGTTTGCCCGCTGCCGCGTGATACCTCGAACTATCAGCGACAGACTCAGTACAATTCCTTGTCCGAATGCTAGTAAATAGACGATAGACTTCCAATTTTCCATTCTGTTTTTACATTCTGGTACCTGTCCCCCGCGCTGTTATTTTTTCGATAATGGTACCTGTGTGCTTGTTTTCAGGTACGCGATCAGCTCGGTCACTTCCTTGTCGCTCAGGTTGTCCAGTAATCCCGGCGGCATCATGGAAGCCTCATTTACTTCCCTCGTTTGAATATCTGCCTTGTTTACCACTACCGCATCCTGCCCCACCACGCGCAGGGTAAGCTGGCGATCGGTTTCCTTGGCCACATTCCCTACGTAAGTACGACCGTCGCGCATGGTTACCACTACCATTTTGTAATCATCCTGGATCTCGCCGCTCGGATCGAGAATGTTGCCGAGCAGGTAATCGAGGTTCGCCCGGTTGGAACCGGTCAGCTCGGGACCAATCGCGCCGCCTTTGCCGTACATTTTGTGACAAGGCGCACAGGTACGCTGAAACACGAGCCGGCCTTCTGTTTTGCTGGCCGCAGAAACAGATTTATCGGTCAGCAGGCCTTTGTACTTTTTATAAGCTTTCTCGTCAAATGCAACGTGATCAATCGGCCCCCATACTTCCACAAATCCGCTGCCGACTACCCTGCGGAGCTGCCGCGCTACATAAGTCGGAACATCTTTTTTCGGGATTGATTTGTTGGAGATTGCCTGGGTAAGCAGCCAGCCCGACTTGGGTCTGGAAGCAAGTGTTTGTATCGCCTCCGACTTTTCTACGGC
>NZ_JBHYGF010000119.1:0-10345 GCF_051859145.1 Dyadobacter sp. | reverse complement strand
CTTCTCAGCCTAATGCAGTTGAAGTAAGGACAATGTCCCGATTCGATTAAAGCTTGAACGAGATCAGCAGACAGATAACCGCCGCGAACAACGCTACCGCTTCAATAAGAGCCGCGATGATAAGCATGGCAGTCTGGATAGCACCAGCAGCTTCTGGCTGACGAGCGATACCTTCAACAGCGCTACCACCGATTTTACCGATACCAAGACCAGCACCGATTGCAGCAAGACCAGCGCCGATTGCAGCACCGAAAACAGCAAGACCAGCACCGCTCTGCTCAGCAGCTTGAAGCAAAATTTGAAGCAACATAATTGTGTTTGTTTAAAATATAATTGATAAAAAGAGATTCAGAATCAATGTCCGTGATCTGCGTGGCTATGTTCTTCAATAGCGCTGCCGATGTACATGGACGACAAAAGTGTAAAGATAAATGCCTGGATAAACGCTACCATGATCTCGATAAAGTTGAGGAACAAGGCGAATAGCGAGATAACCGGCGCGATTACAAAGCTTTGGAAAATAAAGATCAGACCGAAAAGACTTAATAGGATAATGTGGCCTGCGGTAATGTTGGCAAAAAGCCGCACCATTAAAGAAAATGGCTTCATAAACACACCTACAATCTCAACCGGGATCATGATGAGCAACAATGGAACGGGTACGCCGGTTGGTTTTACAAGGTGTTTGTAGTAGTTACCATTTGCATTCAGGTGAACAACAATGAATGTCAGAACCGCAAGTGTCATCGTTACTGCGATATTACCTGTCAGGTTGGCTGATCCGGGAAGCAGACCCATGATATTGTTGATCAATATGAAGAAAAACAATGTGAGCAGGTAAGGCAGGTACTTTTCGTATTTAGGACCTACATTAGGCTTAACAACTTCGTCGCGGATGAAGAGGATGATAACCTCCATTGCAGACTGAAAGCCTCTTGGTGCTCTTCTGCTGTTGTTTTTGTAGAATTTGGCAATGCTTGTAAAAACGAGGATCAGGATCACTGCGCTGAGCAGCATGGAAGCGACGTTCTTTGTAATGGAGAAGTCGTAGATTTTACGGGATTCATCGACTGGAATAATTTGTTCTGAATCTCCGTGAACCAGGTGATATCCGTTGTATTCGTGGTGATCGTTGTGGAAGTTGGATGAAGAGAAAACTTCAATTCCGCGGTCTGCCGAGTAGAGTATAACCGGGAGCGGTATTACGACACCGTGCGTAATTTCCCACTCGTGAGAGTCAGCGATGTGGTGCATGATCATCTCGCCAATATTGAACTTTGCCTCGGACTCTTCAAGCTTATGTTCAATTTTGTGTTCTTCCTCATTGATGCTTTCAGCAGCTTTTTCAGCATCGTGCTGAGCCCGGGTTGGGGCGCTGAAAAGACAGGTAGTAGCTACCAGGGCAATTGTAAAAAAACGTCTGATATGGATATACATAAATGCTTGAAATACTATGCTTTGTCAATCGCGGCGCAAGTTACTATACAAACCATATATTTCAAAGCATGTATAAAATAAATAGAGTACAAAAAAATTGATAACAAATAGGAATGAATCACTTAGCCCACGATATAAAAAGAAGGCAATGAACAGGAGGCACAGAATAATGCGTGCGACGATAGACGAAATGTAAAAAGTGACAAATTTCTCACGGTTGTTTCTTAATCCTATCTCCATGAGCCGGTGGCCTAAAAAAGAGAGTCCGAGAAAAAAGATCAGAATGTACCATATATATGGGTGGAGCAGCGTGTCTCCCCCAAAGTGCTGAACAAGGAATAATGCAATTCCTAAAATGATTGTCGCCAGTATGGTGCGTAGCATGGAAGTAAAGAAATGAAAAGCTCAGGATTTTGTAAAGCCTCTGATCAGCATGTAGAGCGAGCCGGCAATGGACGTAAGTGAAAGGATCAGCGTCCATACAGGTACCTCGTTTTGCTGGTATTCGTCCAGTTTGTAGCCGCCCCAGGTAAACAGCAGAATGGTTCCCAGCATTTGCGTCGCCAGTCCGGAATATTTCAGGAATTTGGAAGACTGGTTTTTAGCCAGCTGTGCCCCCTCTTTCTCCCCCGATGTGCTACTTTCACTGTCCATGCCGCTGATTGATAATATTGCGGTAAAATTGCTCCAATTTTCACAAATGCCGCTATCTTCGATACGGTTTTATTTAAATTACCGTTTTAGTTTTGCTTGTTACAAGAAGATCAGACCACCCCTAAAAGCTGCTTTGTGATCGACATTATTGCCTTTCATATCCGAAAAATCACTTCTTTCCTTATTCTGACTGTACTGATCGCCGGGTGTTCGCAGTTCAGCACCAGGCCAGGGGCTGTGAACTTTCATAATATTTCGGCAAGGTATAATGCATACTTTATGGCGGAGCAGGATATGCTTGAAGCCGAGTACGAGATGAAAAAGGCTTTCAAGGAGGATTATAACCAGCTGCTTCCGATCCTCCTTCCTATGGATTCGGTTCTGGCGCTTCCTGTCAAACCAAAGCTGGAAGATGCCATTAAAAAAGCTTCCATTGTTGCAGAAAAACATCAGAACAGCAAATGGCTGGATAATAGCTATATCTTATTAGGTAAATCGCGGCTCTATCTGGGTCAGTGGGCCGACGGGCTGGAAGCGCTCCGGTATGTGTATGCCAATGGGCGCGATGAGGCCGACAAAAACAATGCACTTATCCTTTTAATGCGCGCCTACATTGAGCAGAAAGACTACTCAAATGCATTGGGCGTAGCAGAACACCTGAGCCAGCAGCCGCTTAACAAGTCAGCAATACGCGAGTTCTATCTTACAAAAGCATATCTCCATCAGCAGAACGGGGAGTATCTTACCTCGGTAGCAATTCTGGAAGAGACATTCCCGCTTTTGAAAAAATCGATAGAAACAGCGCGGATCCATTTTGCAGCCGCGCAGATGTACGATCGTCTCGGGCAGTATGCGCTGGCCAATAAACATTATAGAGGCGTTTCTAAAAACCGACCATCTTACGATCTCGGCTTTTATTCTTCCATGAATTCCCTCCAAAATGAAGTAGTACTAAATCCCAAAAAAGACCTGAGCTCAGTAGGTTTTGAGAGAATGCTTCGTGACAGGAAAAATGACGATTTACGAGACAGGATCTACTTTACTATGGGTTTGCTGGCTGAGCACCGCAAGCAAGTGCCGGAAGCTGTTGGTTACCTTCAAAAATCAGCCGCTGCTTCCAAAGGAAACATGCAGCAAAAAGCGTACACCTACTTGCAGCTGGCCCGCATTAACTATGAAGCCCTGGAAAATTTTGAGGTTTCAAAATCATATTATGATAGCGCGCTGGTAATACTCCCCAAAGAAGCGCCCGAGTACAGACTGGTTGCTGACAGGAAGCGCGCATTGGACAGCTTTGTTGCGCAATATGCGATTGTGACCATGCAGGACAGTCTGCAAAAGCTGGCTGCAATGAACCCTGCCGCTCTTGATAACAAGATCGATGCGATCATTGAAGCCAATGAAAAGTTGCGCGTGGAGGAAGAAGAAAAGGCCAGGAAAGCAATGCTTGCTGCGAACAATGTAAATAACCAGTCAAACTCAAACCCGCTTGTAAGTGGGAACGAACGCAGATGGGAGCTGTACGATCCTGCATTGATTAATCAGGGTAAGATAGATTTCAAGCGAAACTGGGGTAACCGGCCGCTGGAAGATGACTGGCGCCGAAGTAATCGTCCGTTGCAGGCAATGTCCAATAATCCTGCTTCCACGGCGGACGACAGTACGGGAGTGGCAAGTGCAGCGCCTGTTGATCAAAGCATGAAAAAAGGTACGCCTGAATGGCAGGCAGCACATGATCTGTTGAAAAAGAACGTTCCGCTTACGGAGCCTCAAATGGCTGAGTCGCGGCATGCGAAAGAGGATGCATTATATAATCTGGGTAAAATTTACCGGTTTGACCTGAAAGAACCCGGCCGCGCCATTTCCACATTCGACCGGATGCTTGCTGAATATCCCCAAACTCAATATAAGGATGAAATTTACTATCTCCTGTATCTGAGTTATGAAGAGGATAATCAAACCAGAGCTGCATGGAAAAACAAGCTGCTGACCGAATATCCTAATTCTACCTATGCGAGGCTGGTGAGCAAATCCAGTGAGGCAGCCGGGAATTCAGGTAATCCAATCAAAGAATATGAGGCTGTATATCAGCTGTATGCGACCGGGAATTACACCAAGGCGCTTGAAGATATTGAACGTAACCTGCCTGCATATAAAGGCGGGGCGATGGAAGATAAGTTTGCTTTGCTACGTGTTTTCCTGATCGGGAAAGTAAGGGGCAAAGAAGCTTACGGACAAGCTATTACTGAATTCATGCGACTGTATCCTGCCAGCGTCTACCTCCCACGACTGAAAGAAATGCAGGAATTCAATTCTGTCTCGGTGGGAAAAAGATAATTTCCCCGAAATCATATCTTTGTAAGTTTTCAATACCAAATCCCACATCTAATGATTGAGTTACAACCCGGAAAATATCGTCGCACCATTATACGCTTATGGAAGTACGTGGCACTGGGACTGGGTCTGATTATCCTTTATATTGTTGCTGTAAGCTTTAATTTTTTCTGGCTTTTTGGTGGAATGCCGGATTTAAAAATCCTCGAAAACCCGAAAAGCGAACTCGCTTCCGAGCTGATCAGCGAGGACGGAAAGTCTTTGGGAAAGTACTTTTTTGAAAACCGTACACAGATCGATATTTCGCAGATCTCGCCTAACCTGATCGACGCATTGGTCGCTACTGAGGACGCGCGTTTTGTAAACCACTCCGGGATTGACCCAAGAAGTTTATTGCGTGTATTCAAAGGAGTTGTTTCAGGTAATTCAAGCTCAGGTGGAGGTAGTACCCTCACGCAACAGGTTGCTAAAAACCTCTTTAATACCCGCTCTGAGGAATATGAAGGGTTATTGGGTAAAATTCCTGGGATCAGGATCGTGATCGCAAAAACCAAAGAATGGGTTCTGGCTGTCATCCTGGAAAGAAAGTATACCAAACAGGAGATCATGCAAATGTATCTCAACACGGTTTCTTTCGGTAACAACACTTATGGGATCAAAGTAGCTGCCAAAACATATTTTGACAAGGAAGCCTGGGACCTGAATGTGACGGAGGCCGCCCTACTTGTGGGAATGCTCCAAAATCCGACACTCTTTAACCCGCTTCGTTTCCCGACCAACGCGACCAACCGCCGCAATACGGTACTGGCGCAAATGATGAAGTACGAGTACATTCCCGAAGAGGATTTTTTGAGATACAAGGAAAAGCCGCTTGGCCTCAACTTCACTGTTGACAGTCACAATACCGGATTGGCACCTTACTTCCGCGAATCCATGCGGAACTACCTCAAAAGCTGGGTGAAGATATACAACGAAGAGCACGACAAGAATTACGATCTGTATACCAGCGGCTTGCGCATTTACACTACCATTGATTCAAGAATGCAGCGCTACCAGGAAGATGCTTTGAAAGAGCACATGAAAGAACAGCAGCGGCTTTTTGACGAACACTGGAAAGGCAGGAACCCCTGGACCTTTGACAATGGAAAAGAGATACCCGGGTTTTTGGTGTCAGCTGCTAAAAAAACGCCGCATTTCATATCCCTGAAAAGAGACCTGGGTGAAGAAGAAGCCTGGAAAATCATGCGTAAACCTTACAAGATGAAGGTTTTTACGTGGAATGGAGAGAAAGAAGTGATGATGAGCCCGATGGATTCCATTGCATATTACAAACGCTTTTTGCGCGCAGGTATGATGTCAATGGACCCGCGGAACGGACATGTGAAAGCCTGGGTGGGTGGTATTAATTTCAAATATTTCAAATACGACCACGTAAAGCAGGGTTCGCGCCAGCCTGGCTCGACGTTCAAACCATTTGTTTATGTGTCTGCATTGGACAAGAGCTTCCTGACACCTTGTGATCATGTGACGGACCAGCCCATTTATTTCGGCCCTTCCGATGGGGTACCTGGCGGCTGGTCTCCGAAGAACTCTAATAACAAATACTCTTACCAGGCACTTTCGTTGCGCCAGGCGCTCGGGAAATCTGTGAACACGGTAAGTGCCTATCTGATGAAAATGGTGCGGCCGAAAACGGTTGTGGAGTATGCGCATAAGCTAGGGATTACCAGTGACTTACAAGCGGTACCTTCACTTTGTCTGGGTATCAGCGATGTTTCGGTTTATGAAATGGTGGGCGCTTATTGCGCATTTGCAAATGGCGGGCACCGTACCGAGCCGATGACAATTTTGCGAATTGAAGATCGCTATGGTAATGTTTTACAAGAGTTTTTCCAGAAGCAGAATCAGGAAATCAGTGAGAATATGGCGTACAATATGCTATACCTCATGCGCGGCGCAGTTGAAGATCCGGGTGGAACAGCCGGCCGGCTTAGACAATGGGGTGTAACAGAAGGAAACGAAATCGCTGCGAAAACGGGAACTACTTCAAACTACTCCGACGGTTGGTTCATGGGTATGACGCAAAATCTTGTGACCGGAATCTGGGTTGGGGGAGAGGATCGTGCAATTCACTTCCGTACCATCGCATTGGGTCAGGGTGGCCGCATTGCGATGCCTGCCTGGGGGATGTATATGAAAAAAGTATACGCCGACCAAACCCTTGTTCAATACAGAAAAGGTCCATTCAACAAGCCTGAAAACTACGTCAGGGAATGCGGTAACGTATCCATGGATAGTACCGACACCTATGTTCCGCCATCCAGATCTGACGACGAGGGCGTTTTGTTTTAATCCTGAAAACCGGAAAAGCATTGAATATTCTCGTTGCACCCGATAAGTTTCGCGGTTCGCTCGAAGCGGACGAGGTGTGCAATGCAGTTCGCGCGGGTATTTTGCTTGCTTATCCTAATGCAAACGTAACTACAGTGCCGCTTGCCGACGGAGGCGAGGGAACAGCACAGATCCTTACCAAGCAGGCTGGTGGGACACAAATAGAGGTTAAAGTCTCTGATCCGCTGGGACGCGAGATAACAGCTTCTTATGGACTTTCGGCTGATAGTAAAGTTGCATTCATTGAAATGGCGGCTGCCTCTGGCTTAAAGTTACTTTCTGAAAAAGATCGCAATCCGCTGCTCACAACCACATTTGGTACCGGTGAACTGATCCTCGATGCATTGAACCGGGGTGTAGAGAAGATCATACTTGGAATTGGCGGGAGTGCTACAACTGACGGCGGCAATGGACTGGCTGCGGCACTTGGATTCCGGTTTTTTGATCAAAATAGTAACATGCTGGGCGTCAACGGAGGCAGTTTGTCGCTGATTGACCGTATTGAAATCGACAATGTAGATCCCAGATTAAACAATGTATCCATTGTAGTCGCCTGCGATGTTTCTAATCCTCTATTTGGCACCAATGGAGCAGCTTATGTATATGGTCCTCAAAAAGGCGCAACCGCTGAAATGGTGGAAATGCTGGACCAGGGGTTAAGGAATCTGGCCAGTGTAGCTACCAGAATTTTCGGTCAGGATTACAGCGAGGTACCTGGCGCGGGTGCTGCTGGTGGGGTTGGTGCAGGTTGTATGTGGTTTTTAAATGCAGAACTGAAAGACGGAGTCAGCATTGTTATCGAACAGAGTAATATCGTAGGGTTGATCAAACAAGCCGACCTTGTCATAACTGGTGAGGGTAAGATTGACGAACAAACACTGAGCGGAAAGGTAGTAAAAGGATTGGCAGACTTCTGTCAGCAGTACCAGGTACCTCTTGCCGCAGTGTGTGGTACCCTTCAAATCACCCCCGAACAAACCCGGGACGCAGGTATTACATACGCGGTTTCTGTTTTGGATAGACCAATGAACCTTCATGTTGCCCAAAATGAAGCATTCAGGTTGGTGAGAGACGCAACTTTTCAACTGGTACGCTTGTTTTTTGCCAAGACCAGATCTGATTTTTCCTGAGTATATCTTATTAAATGTCTGAATTCAACTATAAGGAAGAGCTTTCAAAGATTCCGAACGATCCGGGAGTTTACCGGTATTTTGACGAAACGGGAACGGTGATTTATGTGGGGAAAGCTAAAAACCTGAAAAGCCGAGTTTCCAGTTATTTCCTGAAATCCAACCAGCACGATCGCAAGACGAGAAGGCTTGTGACCCAGATCAGAAGGATTGAATATACCATCGTATTGAGTGAATGGGACGCGCTATTGCTTGAAAATCAATTGATCAAGCAGTTGCAGCCCAAATTCAACATTCTGCTCAAAGACGATAAAACCTATCCGTTTATCTGCATTACCGACGAGCCTTTTCCGAGGGTTTTTCCGACCCGGAATATGGAGCGCGGCAGAGGGACTTACTACGGACCTTTTGCCAACCTGCGTTCAATGCACACGCTGCTGGATATGTTCAAGTCGTTGTACCAGATCCGGTCCTGTCAGTTGCCTTTGACCAAACCGAACATTGAGGCGCGTAAATTCAAGGTTTGCCTGGAATATCATATCGGTAACTGCAAAGGTCCGTGCGAAGGCTTACAAACTGAACCTGAATACAACGCAGAAATAGAACAGGTACATAATATCCTGAAAGGAAATCTGTCTTCTCCCCAACAATATTTCAAAGAAAAAATGCTTGCAGCCGCTGAGCAAATGGCATTTGAGAAAGCGCACGCCTGGAAAACCAAGATCGAACACCTTTCCAATTTCCAGAGCAAAGCTACTGTGATCAATCCACGAATTGGTAATATCGACGTGCTTACGATCGTGTCCGACGAAGAAGCTGCGTACCTCAATTTTATGAAAATAAAACAAGGGTATATGGTGGCCACGCAGACGGTTGAGGTTAAGAAAAAGCTTGATGAGAGTGATCACGATATTTTGGCGATGATGATCATCGAAATGCGCAGTACTTACGGTTCGGAGGCGCGGGAGCTGATCTCCAATGTGAAGCCGGATCTTGAAATGCGGCTTGAAGTCACTGTCCCACAGATCGGTGACAAGAAGAAGCTGCTGGATATGTCCATGAAAAATGTGATGTATTTCCGCAGGGAAAAGGCCGAGCGCCGCGAAGTGGAAGCTTCTGCTACTTCTTCTAAAAAGGATCGCGTACTGATCCGTTTGAAGACCGATTTGCAGCTAAAAAGTCTGCCCAGGCACATTGAATGTTTTGATAACTCCAACATACAAGGTACCAATCCAGTGGCCGCGATGGTTTGTTTCAAAGAAGGAAAACCTTCCAAGAAAGATTATCGGCACTTTAATATCAAAACGGTGATCGGGCCCAACGACTTTGCGTCCATGAATGAGGTAGTAAACCGGCGCTACCTGCGATTGATTGCGGAAGAGCAGCCGCTACCAGATCTGATTGTGATCGATGGGGGTAAAGGGCAGCTGGGAGCGGCTTGCGATGCATTGAAAAGCTTGGGTATTTACGGTCAGATCCCCATTATAGGCATTGCGAAGCGTTTGGAAGAGATATATTTCCCGGAAGATTCACTGCCGCTTTACATTGATAAAAAGTCAGAATCACTTAAACTGATCCAGCAGATCCGCGACGAGGCGCACCGGTTTGCGATTACTTTCCACCGCGATAAACGTAGCAAAGGAAGTCTGGTGAGCGAGCTGGAAGGTGTGGTAGGTGTAGGGAAAGTTACTGCCGCGAAGCTATTGAAGCATTTTGGATCTGTCCGTGGCATTCGCGAAAGCTCACTGGATACACTTACGGAACTGGTAGGTTTGGACCGGGCCAAAAAAGTACGCGCTTACTTTGACGCTATGGCTGAGTAAGACCGATGTTTTTGCCTGCAATGTAGCCGGTAGTCCACGCGTTTTGGAAATTAAATCCGCCTGTGATACCGTCTACATCCATTACTTCTCCTGCGAAGTACAATCCCTTTACAGAGCGGCTTTGCAATGTTTCAGGGTCGATGTCGGTGAGCGAAATGCCGCCGCAAGTCACAAATTCTTCTTTGAAAGTCGTTTTGCCGCTTACAGCAAACTGGCTGTTCGTAAGTACTTCTGTGAGACGGTTCAGATGTTTGTGGCTCGCATCTCCCCATTTCAGTGATTCGGGAATTTCTACCATTTCAGTAAAGGCTTTCCAAAGTCGGAGCGGCAAGCCGAACCTTGCATTGGAAACGATTTGCTGTTTAGGTGTTTTGGTTTTTTCATTGATCAGGAATTCACGCACTTGTTGCTCATTCAATTCAGGCAACCAGTTTACCTTGCAACCGAAGTCATAATTCTTCTCAGCCAGTTCGCGGGCTCCCCAGGCGGAAAGCTTTAAAACGGCCGGCCCGCTGAGTCCCCAATGCGTGATCAGCAAGGGGCCGCGCCACTCATATTTTGTACCTGAAATTTTGA
>NZ_JBHYGF010000118.1:3608-10358 GCF_051859145.1 Dyadobacter sp. | reverse complement strand
TGCAGGCAGGGAGTTCATTTCAAAATCGTTTTACATCTGGTATGGTAAGTTCCGGGTGCATTCAGAAGGTCCGGTTGTGGTTCATTCCGCGGGTGACCGGGTACAAATGCTGTTTTGTATGCAGGGTGTAGCCACTTATTTTCAGGAAACTGCTTCCAAACCTTTCGTGCGCTTCAAGCCGCAGCAGCATAACCTGTTTTTGCTACCGGACAAGAATTTGATAATTCAGTGGAAGCCCGGAGGGGAAGTTGAAGCTTTCGCGATCAGTCTGGATACGCAATTTTTCTTCGAGAACCTGCCGGCCTCTCACCCGATCTGCACGCATTTCAGGAGCGGGATCAGCAAATCGTTGCCTGCATTCATGCTCAGGAGGAACCTCCCTCTCACGACCAAAATGGTTTCGTCGCTCTTTGAAATACTTAACTGCACTTACAGCGGATATTACAAAAGTCTTTTCATCAAAGCGAAGGTAATCGAGCTGCTGGCATTCCAGTTTGAGCAATACGAACATTTGCCCGTACCTGACATTTCGGTTAACCTGAAAGAATCAGACAAGGAAAAAATGCATCTGGCGCGCAGGATATTGTCAGAAAACCTCGATAAGCCCTGGTCGCTGCGGGAGCTGGCACACCAGGTAGGCACCAATGAATTCAGTTTGAAAAAGTATTTCAAGGAAGTTTTCGGAAAGCCGGTATTCGGCTACCTGCACGATCTGAGAATGGAAACTTCGATGCAAATGCTGAAAGAACCCGGCAGCCGGGTAGCCGAGATCGCGCAGCGTGCAGGCTACAAGAATGCAACCCACTTCACGGCCGCATTTAAAAAGTACTACGGTATTTTGCCCAACAAGATCAGGATCTCCCTGCTGCATTTGCTGCACCTATCAGACGTGCTAGCCCAGCTCTTTACACAGGCAATGGAAAAAACTTCCTGCGCCGAGGCGCTTTGAGCTGGGTTAAGGCTACATGATCTTGATTCCTGCTGCCTTGAAACGGATCAGCGTTTGTTCCAGAACGTAGCTTTTGAATGTCGTTTCCTGGTACACATCATTCAGCCAGACCAGGATTTTCAGCTCGATGTTATCCGCTGCGATCGCATTAAAGAGGATCTGGCGTGGCGCGTTCTTGACCGTGCCTTCCGCATTGTCCACAATATCGTGGATCACTTTCTTGACCAATTCTATATCCGCTTCAATGCTGATTTTGAATGTGATCTCGGCCTTTAACCGGGCATCGCTGGTGGTGTAGTTGACCAGCCGGCCGGAGAGCAGGTCGCCATTTGGAATAATTACTTTCGAGCCCAGCGGAGTGAGCATCCGGCTTGACCGGATTCCGATATCGAGCACCTTGCCTTTTTTATCCGCCAGTTCAATATAGTCGCCGATTGTGAATGGTTTTTCGAAAATCAGGATAATACCGGATACGAAATTGTTCACAATGTTCTGCATACCCAGCCCGATACCGACGCCCAATGCACCAAGGAGTACGGTGATCCTGGTCAGCGGCACGCCGGAGACTGTTATGGCAATCAGAAATCCCACCACGATAATCAGCAGCCGGATCAATGCAAGCTTGGAACCTTTATGTCCCGAATCCGCCGCAAAGCTGACATCGTGCCCGGAAAAAAAGTATCCTACATTCTTTTGCAGGCTGTTGGCAAGCCAGATCGTTACAGCAAAAAACAGCACGTTTTCGAGGGTAAATGTCACGCTGCCGAAAGTCCGTTCTTTTTCAAGGATCTGTAATGCAAAGTCGAATACCGCACCGATGATATTGAGGTTGATACAAAAAACCATCAGCCAGAGCACAATGGAAACAAACAGCAGCAGCCGCTGAAAATACAATCGCGTACGCTGCGCGCTGACGCGTGAAAAGAGCATTTTTGCAGCTGTGCTCACGCGGATATGCAAGTCGAGTGCCTCCGTGAGCATGTGCACGAAAACGGTCAGGCTCACCACCTGGATTAACCCGCTGATCGCAGTTATGCTGAATGCTTTGGCCAGGGAAAGCCGCCCGAAAACATTGAGCAGGATTGCCAGTACGTGCAGGATAATGTAGATAATGACAACCGGTTTGATCAACCTTTCGCCGAGATTTGCCTTCCTAACAATCTTGAAAAACCACCATCCAAATGCAATAGAAGCCGCACTCAGCCCGAGAAATGCAAACCGGAGCAGAAAAGATCCATCCACAACCACATTGGCTCCAACCGTGAGCAGGTACAAAACGATGACCGAAAACCACCACGCAAGCTGCTCGCGCGGCAGCATTTTCAGGAAGAAGAATGTAAGTGTGATAACCAGTAGAAACTGGTTGAGCTCAATGTAAATAGAAGGCGAACGCGGCTCGAAAAGCGGCGTGATGTTGAACAGCAAAATGAGCGTCGCCAGGAAAGGTTTATGTCCGATGAACTTGAAATCGAGTGGACCTACATCCTTGCTCAGCCTGGCGCTTTTTGCAAAATTGAAGTTAATGTAAATCCACGCAAAAAAGCCAATGCAAAGCAGCAGCAAAAACACGCGGTTGTCCCAGGTAGACTGCAAAAAATACCTTAAAACTTTATTCTGACCAGCATAAGACACTTTGATCAGCCGGTTCATATTGTCGGAGCTGTCCTTCTGGCGGGCTTTCCAGATATAGCTTGATTCCTGTCCGAGCAGATTTTTACCTGACTCTTTAATGTAATCGTTGATCGTGCCACTCAGATCGTTGGCTGCGAAATAAACCTCCGAAACATCGGCGAGCAGGTTACTTACGGTGTCCAGGTTGGCCGTCGTCGTCTCCCCAGCTTCCTGCAATTTACGCCTCAGCTCGCCTATCTGGCCTTTGTACAGCTTTTTTTGGGTCGAATCGCCATTGTCGATCGTGAGCAGTGAATCGCGGCCAAACTCGATGACCGAAGACGACATACTTTGCAGCTCGGCATTGTAGCGGGAAAGCTGCTTGCGCCAGGCACTTGTTTTCTGCTGTATATCGGTGAGCATTAGCCGGTAATTAGCCAGGCTTTTACTGTCGGGTGCGGTCTTCTCGACTTTGACCGCCTCCTGAATTTGCGCCACATTTGTTTTGGCCACACCCAGCTCACGCCTGATATCAGCACTTCCGTAACCCTTCTTATTAGCTGCATTGATCTGCGTGATCACCGCCTGCGCATTTTCAATCTTAAACAGCAGCGTGTCCGGTATTACCACACTGGGGGTTTCTTTTTCCGCAGGCTTTTGTGCCAGTAGCGGCAATGTGCCGGTGAGCAGCAAAAGCACGGTGAAGAGGACAAAGCCCCTGAACTGTTGTGAATTGAAGAAGAAATTGCGGGCAATAACGGGTGTCATAGTCTGGATTTTAGCCAAGATTCTAGCTGCCGCTGCATTGGCGACATCAAATTTGCTAAACATCCATACCAATAAACGTCAGTAAGAAAGAGCGCAAATCAATGTACGTGTTCCTCCTTTTTGACCGGCTTGTAATAACGGTCGTAAAAAACCTGCTTTGAATCATTATAGCTGCTTACCGCGCCAAGTGTGCGCATCATTTTGATATAATAAAATGCGAGGTCAACCTGGTGGGGCTTGAAACCGCTGCGCGCGCTTTGCGGAAATAAATGGTGGTTGTTGTGCCACTCTCCTGCTACCAAACCCGGCCACAACTGGTTAATGGATTTGTCTTTTGTATTATAATCAACACCCGGCCGCTGCTTGTCCTCGCCTTTTGCGTGACCTTCATAATTGAAAGTCCGCACACCGATCGCCCAGAATCCGGCTGCCCCAAACAGCGTGCAAGCCAGCGCGTGCCCGCCCATCAGGTAAAATGCCAGGTACCAGAACGACCAGTTGAAAAGCCAGTTAACCACCGCGTCGCCCGGGTTGACGTAAGATCCCCATTTCAGGTACTGCTGGTATGTATTTCCTTTTACCCCGGTATGCTCCATGAGCTTTGTAACACGCTGGTAGTCGGCTTCACTCAAATTTTTGGCGATCGGCTGGTGGTTCACATCTGCAAGAAAGCAGTATAAAAACCCGGCGCTCGCATTGTAAGGATCGCCGGGCTGGTCGGACTTCAAATGATGTACGTGGTGGGAAATGGCGTAAATCTCTTCGGGTACGACGGATACCGTCAGGTTTTTGGTAAAAAAGCGCCAGAAAGAATTTTTGAACTTATAGGCGCCGTGGGTGCAGTACCGGTGGTGCCAGATGGTTCCGTGGGTACCCATGATGATCATGCTGTACAGAAATGCAGCAGCGAGCATCCACAAACTGAAAAACTTGAAAACAAACAGAAAGAAAAACGGCATCAGCAGCAACACTCTTCCCCAGCTGAAAAACGACAGCCAGTTTTTACGGTCCTTCACCACATTCAACCTCGCAAAAAACTCGCGCAGGATCTGCCGCGGGCTTGGCTTTATCAATTCTCCCTTTTCATCCTCCCAGCCGTAGGAAGGCGTTTGCAGCACATGATCAAAAAAAGCCATTTAGAAGAATTACGACGATAATTGGGTTTACAAATGTTTTGTATTTCGTCCAAATTTAGAGCATTAATTTGGATAAAATGCCAGGGTACAAATCATTGAGGTATTATTTGCATCTAAACGTTGCATTTGACACACTGGTATTAGCCCGGCAAACTTTGTAAAAAGCCGGTCAGCGCACAACCTATCTCATTGAACTTTAACCGCATTATTTATAACCAATCCGCGGATTAGGGGCTTATTCAAGGAATTCATTACAAACAGGTTGCTTGTTCAGAATACTGTACTTTACTTTGTCTACCAAATTAATAGGCTAAGTATACTGCTTAATGAATTTTTAAAACAACCACTAACATGAACTGCCTTTACACAAGGCGCTGACCTCTATTTCCCACTTTTTATGTATCAAAATCTATCCCGAAAACAGCTGTACCCCGGAGTGAAAATCCTGCTGGCTGCGTTCGTGCTTTTTGCAATGAATGCTGCTGCACAAAATGCGTCCGTAACAGGAACAGTTACGTCTGCTGCCGACAATCTGCCGGTACCCGGCGTGAGCATTGTCATCAAAAATTCGCTCACCGGAACTGCCACGGACGCGAATGGAAAGTACGAAATCAACGCGCCGGGCGAGGCTACCCTCGTTCTCTCCGCGATCGGGCACATTACGCAGGAGGTGGCTGTGAGCGGGCGCAGTATCGTGGATGTGAAACTCGCAGTCGATACCAGGCAGCTCGAAGAGCTCGTGGTGGTGGGTTACGGTACGCAGAAGCGGAATGCACTGACCAACTCCGTGTCACAGATCAGCGGCGAGGCGATCACGCGGCGGCCGGTTTCCAACATTCAGCAGTCTTTCCAGGGCTTGATGCCGGGGGTAACCGTGCTCGACCAGGGTGGTTCGCCGGGTAAGTCAAACACCAACATTCGCGTCCGCGGTATCACCACTTTCAACATCAACGGAAGCAGCACCAGCGGTTTTGATTTGGGTAAAAATGATGCACTGGTGATCGTAGATGGCATTGAGCAGCGGCTGAGCGACATTAACCCTGACGATATTGAATCTGTTTCGGTACTGAAAGATGCATCTTCCACGGCGATTTACGGATCGAGGGCTACCAATGGTGTAATCCTTGTGACGACAAAACGGGCGAAAGGAAGCAAAGTACAGGTCGATTACCACGGCTACTACGCGATCCAGAAGTCGAACAACGTACCCAAAATGATGGGCATTGAAGCTTATATGCGCGAGCAGGTGGCGGCTTACACCAATGCGGGCGTGACTTTGCCGGCGCGTTTTACGGAGGAATCCATTCAGGCTTATGTGAACGCAACCGACCGCCAGAAATATCCGCTGCCGAATACCTGGTTTGAAACCATGCTCCGGTCTGCGCCGCAGCAAAACCACACGATCTCGGTAGCCGGCGGCAATGATGTGATCCGTACCAGACTGAGCGCGCGGTACCAGGATCAGGAGGGTGTAATTGCAGGTTATTCCAACACCATCGGGGAATTCAGGCTGAATACGGACTATGATGTTTCCAAAAGGCTGCGCGTGAGCGGCGATATCAATTACCGGTACAGCCGCGCATTGAACCCGACCGTAAACAATAACAGCAATAACCCGCAGCCTTTGAACAACTTCTTCCACGGTACCTTGTGGGCTGTCCCCAAATATCCTGACGGTACTTACGGCCTGAGCACGCAGGGAAACAATCCACTGATGTTCAACGAAATCGGCGGCCAGTCACGCCAGAATACGGATTACCTCGCGGGTTATCTCAAAGCGGATTTCGACATTGCGGAGGGACTTACATTCTCGACGCAGATCGCCGGGCGGGGTACCTTTGTTTCACAAAAGAATTTTACCAATTCGTACACCAACGTAGACAAGAATACCAACATCGTACGGACGGTAGCGATCAATTCCCTGACGGAAGTCCGCAACAGCCTGCGGGAGTACACGATCAACAATTTGCTGAATTACGAAAAAAGCTTTGGCGATCATAACCTGAAAGCATTGGTGGGCTACTCACAGATTGGAAATACCCAAACTTTCCTGTCCGCCTACCGTGAGCGTTTTTATAATAATGATATCGGGTCAATTGGTCAGGGTGCAAACGACGGCACGAAGAGCAATGCCGGAAACGACGCAGAATATGGCCTCCGATCCTTTTTTGGCCGGGTTAATTATGATTATCAGGAAAAATACCTTTTTGAGGCAAATGGCCGCTACGATGGTTCTTCCAAATTCACCGGCAACAAGCAGTACAGCTTTTTCCCTTCATTCTCAGC
>NZ_JBHYGF010000118.1:0-3598 GCF_051859145.1 Dyadobacter sp. | reverse complement strand
AAGATTCTGGAATGGTCTTGAAAAAGCAGTTAACGATTTGAAACTGCGCGGCTCGTGGGGGATTACCGGAAACCAGTCTGTGGACCTTTACAGCTACTATTCCGCATTGACAGCTTACGGTTACACATTTGGCGGCGCTCCGGCGCAGGGATACCGGCCTACTACCCTGGCCAACACAAACCTGGGCTGGGAATCGACCACGCAGCTTGACCTTGGACTTGATGCAGCATTCCTGAACAGGAGACTTACATTGACAGTGGATTACTACCGCAAGCTTACAGACGATATCCTGCTGAACCTGGACATTCCGGCAACGATCGGCTTAAAAGCGCCGCCACAGAACGCAGGATCGGTAGAAAACAAAGGCTGGGAATTCAGTGCCAATTACCGCGGCGGACAAAGTACTTCCGGCTTCCGCTATAATCTGGGCGCCAATCTGAGCATCAATGAAAACAAGGTAACCGACCTGAAAGGTACCGGACCTTACATTACCGGTTCGGATATTGATCCCCGCTACATTATTGCAAAAGGGTTACCGATCAATACATTGTGGGGTTACGAAACAGACGGTTTGTTCCAGAGCGCACAGGAAATTGCCGAGTACAAGGCTACTTATGCGGCGAATACCAAGCCGGGTGACGTGAAGTATGTAGACCGGAACAAAGACGGGAAGATCAATGCAGACGATATGACGGTAATCGGGAATTCGTTTCCGAAGTATACATTCGGCGTTAACACGGATTTTTCTTACAAAGGTTTTGACCTGAATATCCTCTTCCAGGGAGCGGCGAAGGTAGATGCGCGGCTGGCGGGTGCGCTGGCCGAAATGGGCAACCAGGAAGGATTTACGCATGAAATTTACACCAACAATTACTGGACTCCCGAAAATACAGGCGCACGTTTCCCGCGGCCGGTGAAATTTGACCTGCGCAATGTGGCTACTTCCGACAGGCTGGTGATTGACGGATCTTACCTGCGCCTGAAAAACGTACAGCTGGCCTATACCATTCCTGCCGACGTGGTGAGCAAGCTGCGTGTAAGTAAAATCCGCGTGTATACTTCCGCAACCAACCTGCTGACATTCTCCAAACTGAATGAATGGAACCTGGATCCCGAGGTCCCTTCCGGCCGCGCGGTGTATTTCCCGCAGACTGCATTGTACACTTTTGGCTTAAACCTGCAATTCTGACCCGCATTCAAAAGCATTGAAAATGAAAACAAATACAATCAGACATATCATCTATTCAGGAGTGGCAGCTCTGACTTTGGGGCTGGCTTCCTGCGATTCTAATTTGCTGGAAACTGTTCCCAACGACCGGTTATCCGAAGACCTTTTCTGGAAAACAGAAGGCGACGCGCGCCTGGCGGTTAACTCGCTTTATACCGACCTGGACAGCATCAATGTCATTTCATGGGACGGCGTAACCGATATTGCGCACATTAACCAGAGCTTCAACATCGACGCTTACATTGAACAGGGCAGCTACGATGCGACCAGTTCCAAAATTTACGGAGAATGGCGGAACGCATACCGGGGAATCCGCGCGGTCAACTATTTTCTAGAAAATGTAGACAAGATACCGACCGGGAACACGGCGCTGATCAACCAGTTTAAGGGTGAAGCCAAAGTTTTACGCGCTTATCAATATATCAAGCTGGCCGGGTTATACGGCTCGGTTCCCCTGATCACCACCTCGCTCACGATTGACGAAGGCCGCACTTTGAAGAATGCGCCTGTGGAAGAGATTTGGGGTTTTGTAGAAAAGGAACTGACAGAAGCAGCTGCATTACTGCCCACTACTTACGGACCGGCCGATAAAGGAAGAGCTACCAAAGGCGCCGCGCTGGGCTTGCTCGCCCGCGCACATTTGTACGCGGGGCACTACCAGAAAGCTGCGGCGGCGGCGGATCAGGTGATCAAATCCGGGGTTTATAGTTTGTACGATTCATACGAAAAGCTGTTCAGCTACACGGCTGAGAACAACAGCGAGGTGATTTTTGATAAGCAGCAGTTGAAAGATGTGTACCCGATCAATGTGTTTGCCTACCTGGCTCCTTACAGTCAGAAAAACGGCGGCAGTACCGTGGTACCTACCAAGGCACTGGTAGATACTTACGAGACAATTGCGGGTAAAAAAATCACGGATGTAGCCAGCGGCTACGATCCGGCCAAGCCTTATGTTAACCGTGATCCCCGGCTGAAATTCTCCGTGTTCCTGGAAGGCGACGCGCTGCCCAGCGGGATTACATTCCAGCCACGCCCGACAAGCGGCACAGCCGACGCGATCGGAAGTACTTACATTGCTTCGACGACAGGTTTTAATATCAAAAAGTATTTTAATGCAGAAGATTTTGCCAATCCTGCAAACGGCGGGATCAACATTATCCTGCTCCGCTATGCCGAGATATTGCTCACTTATGCAGAAGCGAAAATCGAGCTGGGGCAGACAGATGCCAGTGTACTCGCGGCTATCAACCAGGTACGAAACGGACGCAGCGATGTAAAACAACCCTCGGTAACTGCCACTAGCCAGGCTGCATTGCGCGAGATTGTGCGGCGCGAGCGTACTGTGGAACTTGCATTTGAAGGTCAGCATTTATTTGATATCCGCCGCTGGAAAACGGCCGAGCAGGTATTGTCCGGGCCGGTTTACGGAATTACTTACCCGGATAACACCGGCAAACTGGTCACAGTACAAGCTGCTTCTTCAAACCGTGTTTTTGATGCGAGCCGTCATTATCTTTGGCCGATCCCGCAAAAAGAAAGGGATTTGAACCCAAACCTGACCCAAAACCCCAACTGGTAAGCTGCATTGCATTAACTTATTTTTCTTATGTCAAAATTACTTTCCGTGTCGTTTGTAGCCCTGACCGCCATTCTTCTGCTGGGTTTTCAATCCAAAAAACCGGCTGCAAAGACACCTAACATTGTTCTGTTTTTTATTGACGACCTCGGATATGGGGATCTGTCTGTCAACGGTGCGCTCGGCTACAAAACGCCCAACCTGGATAAAATGGCGGCCGAAGGCACTCGCTTTACCAATTTCATGGCGGCCCAGGCGGTTTGCAGCGCCTCGCGTGCTGCATTACTGACCGGCTGTTACCCGAATCGCGTAGGAATTTACGGCGCGCTCGGACCAGCCCAGCCGATCGGTTTGAACCCGAAAGAAGAAACCATTGCCGAAATCCTGAAAGCGCAGGGTTATGCCACCGGGATCTTCGGAAAGTGGCATTTGGGCAGCGAGCAGGAGTTTTTGCCTTTGCAGCAGGGTTTTGATGAATATTACGGCGTGCCTTACTCGCACGATATGTGGCCGCTGCATCCGTGGCAGGAAAAAGCCAAGTACCCGCCGCTGCATTGGATTGATGGAAATAAGCAAGGTAAGGAGATCAAAAACCTGGAAGATGCAAGCGAGCTGACGCCGGCGATCACCGAGCATGCAGTTTCATTTATCAAAAAGAACAAAAACAAACCGTTTTTCCTGTACGTGCCGCACCCGCTGCCGCACGTGCCGCTGGCTGCTTCTTCCAGATTCAAAGGGAAAAGTGAAAGGGGTATTTTCGGAGATGTGCTGATGGAGCTTGACTGGTCGGTAGG
>NZ_JBHYGF010000117.1:0-10438 GCF_051859145.1 Dyadobacter sp. | reverse complement strand
AATGATAGTTTACTTTCCAGGAGTGGCTCATGTGTTTCCAGATCGGCTCGCCCTGACGCGTAAGTAGCGGCAGCCACTCGCCAACTTCCGAATGGATCATGTGGTCGAATACAAAACGGTGAGTAGCGTCGTAGGCTTTCAGGTATTTTTCGTCCCCATAAACACGGTATGCATCCAGCATTCCGATAATGACCTCAGCCTGCTGCCAGAACTCTTTTTCCCGATCGTAAACCTCGCCCGCGTGCGAGCCTTCCACATACACACCTCCAAATTCCCAATCGATACCATGTTCTACCGCGTGATCAAATGAAGCGAGTAACTGTTCGCGGTAATCATCATAAGAAATGCCGGCAATATCCAGTGCGTGCATCAGCAGCCACGCAAATTCTACATTGTGTCCGTAGCTGGTATTGTCTTCTGCGGAGCTTTTCATTCCATCTTCGCTGAACCTGTCCCAACCCCAGATAATGTCGAACTTGATTTGCGGCGCAACTGTCCAATCTGCCCAGAATTGCGGGATGCCCGTTTTATATACCGGGTGCATGATCTTGTTGATCAATAATTGTATAATCTCCAACAGCTTGCGTTTGTGTACCTGCTGCTGGCTTGCTTCATACAATGTTGTAAAAGCTTCCATTAAATGCATGTGCGCATCGAGCGTTTTTCGGTCGCCGCCTGCCGGACCCGGGCCTTTCAGATCCCAGTTGCGGTGGAACATTTCGAAGTATCCGCCGTAGTAAGTATCCGCACCGTGTTTTTGAAGCAGGTCGAAAACCTTCTCGGCATATTCCAAACCGCGCGGGTCGCCGGTTGCAAGCGTGTACTCGGCGAGACTGTACATGGCGAAACTGTGACCGTAAATGATCTTTTCGTCAATTTTTACATTGCCTTTGCGGTCCATCAGCCAGTAAAAACCGCCGTGTTCCTTGTCCCACATTTTATCAATCAGGAAGTCAACCCCGTGCCTGGCGATTTCAACATATCTTCCTTCGCCGTAGCCGGCGCGGTGTGCAGAGGAGAATGTAAAAACAGTGCGTGTTTGCGCGATCAACGATTTTTCATCTTCACCTGAGTCATTTCCTGCATTGTCGAAGTGTGTGATAAAACCGCCGTTTTCTTTGTCAACGCACCTGTTTTCCCAAAATGGCAGGAGTTCGTTCGTTAAATGGTTGTGGATTTCGGCTCGGTAGCTTTTTAACTGTTCAATGTTCATCGGGTATAAAATGGTAAGTTTTTTGATTTAACTGCTGTTTTGCGCAAATGGACTATCTGCCGGAATTTATTGTATTAAAACAATCCGTAAACCCGCTCAGGCCAGATCTACTAGGTAAGTCAGGCCGATAAAATAACTACTGAGGTGCATTCGGTGGCGAGGTAAGCGGCAATTGATTTGCAAATGCTGGTACATACTTTTTAATTCGCAGAACATTCTTTTGATATACTTCCTATGAGCAACTCCGAAATCGTCGAGATCCTTGAACTTACTGCCAAATTGCTCGAACTGCACGGTGCAGATCCGTTCAAAATCAAAGGCTATTCGGTAGCTGCATTTTACCTTGACAAATACAAGGAAGGCGAGCTGAGCGCTATGAGTGAGGCTGAGCTCACCAAATTACAGGGAGTAGGAAAAAGTACTGCCGCCAAAATCGCGCAGATCGCCCGCACAGGCACATTCCCCGAGCTGGAAGAACTCATCAGCAACACGCCGCTGGGGGTAATGGAAATGTTCAATATAAAGGGGATTGGTCCGAAAAAAATCGCTGTACTCTGGAAGGAGCTTGGCATTGATAACCTGCACGAACTGGAACTCGCCTGTCTCAATGGGGCTGTTGCAAAGCTGAAAGGCTTTGGAGGTAGCATCCAGCAAAAGATACTCGACTCACTTGCTTTCCTGAAAGATCAGGCGGGTAAGCTCAGAATGGATAAGGCGGAAGCGGTGGCTAATGCGATCATTGCCGAATTAAGAAAAACGTTTGAACCGGTAGAGGCGGCCGGAGATATCCGTCGTAAATCCGAGATCGTAGATACAATCCGCATTCTGGCAGTGACCGACTCGCCGGCTTTGTTACAAAATACAATTGGCGAAATTGACTGGCTCGTGCAAAATGAAAAGCAATCTTCTCCATTTGTCTGGCGGGGTAATGTGCAGGATGTGGCAGTGGCGGTTGAAATTGTGGCTGTAAAACCCGAGCGTGCAATCAACGAACTTTTCCTTGAAACTGCTGACGCAGAACATCTTGGTTTCCAAAATGCTTCCGGGACTTCGATCTGGCGTCAGGCTTATTACGAGAATGCGGATTCCGAAGCCGCCATTTATGAGAAAGCAGGCTTTCCTTATATAGTACCCGAAATGCGCGAAGGCGCAGAGGAATTTATCTGGGCTGAAAAACATAAAACCGAAGAACTGATAACCTGGGACGATCTCCGCGGGATCCTGCACAACCACAGTACTTATTCCGATGGCCAGCATACATTGGAGCAAATGGCAGTGCATTGCCGTGACCTAGGCTTTGAGTACCTCGGCATTGCCGATCACTCGCAAACAGCAGTTTACGCACAGGGACTTTCCATTGAACAGGTACTCAGCCAGCACCAGGAAATTGAAAAACTGAATGCACGCTTTGCTGCCGAAAACCCCGCCAAACCATTCAAGATATTAAAGGGAATAGAATCGGATATCCTCGGTGACGGTTCCCTGGATTACTCGACCGAGATACTTGCTTCCTTCGATTACATTGTAGCTTCTGTACACAGTAACCTCACAATGTCGCAGGAAAAAGCGACCGCGCGGCTGCTAAAAGCCATTGAAAATCCATATACCACGATACTCGGTCACCCCACAGGCAGACTCCTGCTGTCACGAGAAGGTTATCCGATTGACCATAAAGTGATTATAGATGCCTGCGCGGCAAACCAGGTGGTGATAGAAATCAATGCATCACCGTGGCGGCTGGATATCGACTGGCGCTGGATTTCGTATTGTATGGAAAAAGGTGTGTTACTCAGCATCAACCCCGACGCCCACGCCATGGAAGGCTACCAGGATATGCACTACGGCGTAGCCAACGCCAGAAAAGGCGGGCTGACAAAAGATATGACTTTCAATGCATTTGATTTGGTGAAAATGGAGGAGTATTTGAGGAAGAGGAGAGAGGGAGTGAAAGCGTAAAGTTCAGACTTCAAACCTCAGACTTCAAACTTCAAACCTCAGGCTTCAAACCTCAGACTTCAAACTTAAAACTTACTAACTCACTAACTCGCTAACTTACTAACTCAAAACTCATAAACTCCAAACTCATAAACTCAAAAAACCTTCAACCCATGTTCCTGCTGGTAAATCTCAGCTGGAAGATGATTAATGATTCCTTGCTTTAGTGCGTCGATCAATCTTGTTTTCATTTGTTCCCGGTTGACAATAAGGCACACTTCGCGTGCTGGTTCGGGGAAGCGGAAGTGGCGGATGTGTTTTTTGCGTTCTTCCGATAGCTCCATAACTGCCATTTCGGGCAAAATTGTAATTCCACCATTGCGTTCTACCATTCTGATCAATGTTTCCATACTACCGGAACGATAGCTGAAACTGCTGCCAAACTGACTGTTACGGCTTAGCTCGCACAGGCGCTGGATCTGCGTCCTGAAACAATGTCCCTCTTCCAGCAGCCAGAGTTCATTGGGTTCAATATCCGTAGGTAAAATGTATTGCTTGTTGTACAGGTCCGTGTTTTCAGAAACAAATGCAAAAAAGCGCTCTTTATATAAAGGGAGCTCCTGCAAGCTGCTTTCTTCGGACAGCGAAGCGATAATACCTACATCCAGATTGCCCATTTTCAGTTCGGAGATAATCTTCTCCGTAATCATTTCCGAAACGTGCAGCTTGATTTCGGGATATTCAGCAATGAAAGGATTAACAAAATGCGGCAACAGGTAAGGTGCGACGGTAGGTATCACTCCCACACGCAGCTCGCCGGAAAGGTCTCCATTAAAATGCTTTGCAATTTCATTCATTCGGGAAGTTTCCCGCAGAATAGTCTTGGCCTGGTCAATAATCTCGCGACCGATTCCGGTTGGTACAATGGGCTGTTTGGTACGGTCGAAAATTTTCACTGAAAGTTCTTCTTCCAGCTTTCTGATCATCATTGACAAAGTAGGCTGGGTTACATTGCAATGTTCTGCGGCCTGCACGAAATGCCGGTAATTGTCTACTGCGACAATATATTCCAGCTGTTGAATGTTCATAGGCGTTGCTCTTATCTATCATGCGAAGGTAAAAAATAGATTCTGCTTATATGAAATCTGCTCGCATCAGCCTCATTGATTTAACTTTCATTAGCATTAAAGCTTTATTAAATTTTAGTTTTTGGTGATTTCCGGCGCGATTTTCTTGCTTACTCTTCTAAATTAGCTTTTCAAACTATCGCTCACTTTAAATTTCAGATTATGAAAAATCTCAAAATGCTCGTCATGCTTGCATTTCTTGCGCTGACAGCTCCAACAATCGCACAAACTACCGTTCAGGACAAAGACAAAACTGCTCTTAAAACCAAGAAGGACGGCACGCCAGACAAAAGATATGCAGAGAATAAAAAACTAAAAAAGGACGGCACGCCCGACAAGCGGTACAGCGAAAACAAGAACCTGAAAAAGGACGGAACACCCGATAAACGCTATAACTCAAACAAAGCAGATTCAACAAGGGCAAAGAAGAACTAGGTAATTTATTCTTTCCGGAAAAATTAGGGTAAGCGCCCGGCTGGTTGTCATTCCAATGAACAACCCAAGTCGGGCGCTTTTCTATTATAAAATCAATGAATGCAATGGATGCAGCCTTAGCCGATCATGCAACAATTCTGAGCAGGGACAGGGAGACGGAGTTTGAACGGATTTTCAAAAAACACTTTAAAGGACTTCATGCTTATGCCTGCACGATACTCCGGGATGATTTCATGGCAGAAGAAATGGTGCAGAATGTCTTTTGCCGGCTTTGGGAAAAGGCGGAGCAGCTTGAAATCCGCGAGTCGCTCAGCGGGTACCTGTATCGTTCCGTCTACCACGAAAGTCTGAACTATATCAAGCATTTAAAGGTGCGCGACGCTTATCAAACCTACGCGATCCACCAAATGGATCATTCCGACAATGCATCTCACGGTATTGAGCTCGCAGAACTGGAACGAAGACTTGATACTGCATTAAAGGAGCTTCCCGAAAAATGCAGGACGATTTTCCAGATGTCGCGCTTTGAAGAACTCAAATACCACGAAATAGCCGAGCGGCTGGAACTGCCCGTTAAAACTGTGGAGAATCAAATGGGCAAAGCATTGCGGCTTTTAAGACTAAAACTGGTCGACTTTCTGCCAGCATCATTCCTTATATTTTTCTTAGTTAACCAGTCATGAAACAAGAATTAGACCGGCCTATAGATGATCTGCTCGTCAAGTCGCTGCTTGATGAAGCTACGGTCGCCGAACAAATGGAAATTAATCAATGGTTGTCGGACAGCGATGATAACCTGCGCTATTTTGAGGATTTTGAATTGATCTGGAACCAGAGTAAACAGCTGGAACTGGTTAGTAAAGTAGATGAGAATGCGGCCTGGGAGAGGTTTAAAAACCGCGTGAATAAGGAGCAACAGAAGCCTGGAAGGGTTGTGTCTTTAAATGCAAAGCGCGGCTTTTCACTGTTCAGGATTGCGGCGAGTATCCTATTCGCAGCTTGTGCGGGCTGGCTAACTTATCTGTGGGTTGAAGATCAGCGCCAAAGCGAGCAAATCACGATAGCTTCCGGTGAACAAACCCTGACTGATACTTTGCCTGATGGTTCTGTGGTCACTTTAAACCGGAAATCTTCGATCACTTATCCGAAAGAATTCAATGGGGGAACGAGGCAGGTCGCATTGTCGGGAGAGGCGTTTTTTGATGTACAACCCGATAAAAGCAAGCCTTTTATTATCTCGGTCAACAATGTGACGGTGCGGGTAGTGGGTACTTCATTCAATGTGAAGGACAATGCAAAACAAACCGAGGTAATCGTGGAGACCGGGTTGGTGGAAGTGGCGCAGCATGCGAAAAAGATCAGGGTGAAACCCAGGGAAAAAGCAACCGCATCTCACGAATCGAGGAGTTTGATAAAGCAGCAGTCTGATGATGAGTTTTATAATTACTACCGTACCAACAAGCTTGTCTGCAACGGTACGCCGCTCTGGCGACTGGTTGAAATCCTGAATGAGGCTTATGATGCAGATATTGTAATTGAAAATGACAAAATCCGTAATCTGGCTATCAACACTACTTTTGAGCAAAAATCACTGGAAGATATCATTACCGTAATCAGCGAAACTTTCAGGATAGACGCGCAAACTAAGGAAAAGCAGATCATTTTGAAATAGCCCTTATCTTTCGGAATGATTTTGACTTCTAGCTTCATTCGTGCTTTACGGCTGGCCATTATCCTTATTGTAATTCCGCTTACAAGCTTTGCCCAGCAATTACTTAACAAACCGGTTGCCATTTCTGTGAAGGGGCAACCGGTTTCTGAGGTTTTAAAGATGATTGGTGTCCAGGGTAATTTTTACTTTTCCTACAACAGCAATATCATTTCGGGCGACAGTCTGGTCAGTCTGAATGTAACCAGCAAGCCTGTTAGTGAAGTTCTTTTTCAGCTTTTTGGAGACAAATACCAGTATAAGGAAAAGGGGGATTACCTGATCATACTCCCGGCGGCAAGGGACAGAACCGTGGTTTTGACCGGCTATATTATCGACCAGGAAACCAATGCACCCGTGGATTATGCGAGCGTTTACTCGCGGCAATTACTAATTTCAACCATGTCGGAAGATGATGGACACTTTCGCTTGAAAGTCAGAGAACGTGCGTTTCCGGTGCATGTGGTAGTGAGCAAAGTAGGTTACGCGGATACAACGATTGTGTTTGACCATCCGGGAAAAACAGAAATGCGCGTGTCGATCAATCAAAAAGCTGTTGAGCTGGATCCGCTGATCGTGCGCTATTCAGAAGGAGAATCAACCTGGCTGGGGAGGCTGTTCCTTTCGGCCAAAACACGTATGCAGAGCCGGAATATCAGCCGCTTTTTCGTTGCACTTCCTTATCAGGCTTCGCTGACGCCGGGTTTGGGAACACACGGAAGAATGAGCCCGCAGGTTGTTAACAAGTTCTCCCTTAATATTTTAGGCGGCTATACCGCCGGTGTGAATGGCGCGGAGATCGCGGGCGGTTTCAATATTTCGCGGCAGGATGTGCGCTACGTGCAGATTGCGGGGGTGTTCAATGTAGTATCCGGTAAAGTGGACGGTGTGCAGGTCGCAGGTTTCCATAATCAGATTATCGACTCGCTTGCGGGTGTGCAGGTATCAGGTTTTAGTGGCATTGTAAAAAAACATGCAGCGGGCGTTCAGATCAGCGGTTTTTTGAGCCGCACCCGCGCGGGTTTGAATGGTGCACAGATAGCAGGCGCTATAAACCTGTTGGAAGGCAAAGCTAAGGGAATTCAAATTTCCGGGGCATACAACCGGGCTACCGGCAGCTTCAATGGAGTCCAGGTTTCCGGTGCAGCCAACCTTGTGAAAAATACATTGTCCGGAATGCAGATTACCGGCGGGGTGAATCTTGCCAAAACAGGAGTGCGTGGAACGCAGCTGGGAACTGTTAATTACGCCAAAAACCTTCGCGGATTTCAATTAGGTATTGTCAACATTGCCGATAGTTCCTCCGGCGTGAGCATTGGATTAATCAATATCATAAAAAGGAGCACCTCGAATATTTCTGTCTATACAATGGAGACAGCACCTTTCAATGTGGCCTGGAAAATGGGCACGCACAAGTTTTACAGTATCCTCACTGCCGGTGCGGATGCAAGTGCTCAAAAAAGGACTTACCAGTTTGGCGCCGGCTTTGGAAAAGAGTTCTTCCCATTCAGAAAAGTTGGCTTTGTTACTGAGCTAATGAGCTTAAATACTTTCCAGGGCGATTGGGAGAATACGCCTGTGATGCACCGGCTGCAAGTCGCTGCTACCTGGAAGCCGTCCAAGCGGATAGTAATTTTCGCCGGCCCGGCTTATTCATTTTATTACAACGATTTAAAAGAAAGTAAACCCGGCTACAAATCCTTTCCACCATTGGGATATCCTTCTAATAAAATCAGCGACAAAGTCACGTCCTGGCTAGGCTGGCAAGCTGGCATTAGCTGGCGTTATGGGAGGTTGTAATAAAATTAGCAGCAGTCTTCAATTTTCCTGAAAATATTTGGAGTGAGCTCCCGTCGCCAGGGACGTGATAGCTCTGGCTTTACAAAAATGATTTTTTGATCTTCCATTGTGAGCAGTACATTAGCTTTGTAGCCACTATTATCGATTATTTTCAGATTATCGATCAGATGCAAATGCTTGTCGAGCATTTTTAAATTGCCATAAAAATTCTCTCGTATATGAATGGGAGGAACATAGTGACCGCTCTGGATCACCCTTGTCGCGATTCGCTGGAAAGACAATTCGAGCGTCTGTAGAGACAGAAAGATGAAGTGGATCCTATATCCAACGCTTCTGAACCGCTGAATTACCCGCCATGAAGTTGCTTCGCTAAAATGTCCTTCATACGCCAAATCTGTGCTGGCCGCAATAGCCTCTTCAACAAGTCTCTCAAAGGTGCGGATCAACTCTTCCCCGGCCTTTTCTCTGGCATATTTGGAAACTTTAAATTCCTTGTAAAACTGATCGAGAAATTTGTAAAAGGTTTTATCGCCATCAAACACTTCCAGATCTGCATAGTCAGGTAATAAGCTAGTACTCAGGACAGATTTGCCAGCTCCGTTAGGACCCGTAATTACAAAAAGTTCAGGCATAAAGTACGCCAGGGATACCGTGTTTCTCTCTGATCTGAGCTGCTTCGGATAGCGTTAAGGTTCTTATTTCAATTGGGTAGCGTCCGTCTGTACTGATTTGCATCAGCTTCATCGAACCATCAGGATACTCATGAATAAATTCGTTTTCGGCGAATTCATCATCCCATATCATGAATACAGATCCAGACTCCAAAGTCTTAAATCTAAGCTCTTCAATCCCGAGATTTAGCTTGGTTTCGTCTGCTTGTTCCATAAATGGGTAGTGATTTTATCTTTAAGTATTTAGGTTGAATATATCAAACTGATAAGAAAAACAGAAAAAAATCCCTCAAATTTTTAGGGTTAGCCGCATTCGAGTTGTCAGTATTGTACATACGGCGGCGAGAGAGCATTGAAGGCCTGCAATTGAATTGATCGCGACTGGCTGTATGTATTTGAATCATCTGTTTAAATACAATACTATGAAAACTCCATTCGCAATACTGTTCAAAATTTTGGTAGCAGTTATTTCAGTTACTACTTTCTCAACAAACGCATTCGCGCAAAAAGACACTACTTCCCTCATTCACGCGGGGCTTATATATCCAATCAGTTCAAACGGGCAGCGTGCTGCTGAGTATACCAACCGCTTTTCACTACATGTTATTGCCGGCTTGTCTGCCAATGAAACCGGGGCTGCAATTTCCGGTGCGGCCAATGTGATTAAAAAGGAGGCGAATGGTGCGCAAATAGCAGGCGCAGCCAATATCATCGGCGGCTCGGCACATGGAGCCCAAATTGCTGGTGCGGTGAACATCATCGGTCAGTCGGCGCAGGGCATGCAGATAGCAGGTTTTTCCAATGTCATCATAGATAAGGCAGAAGGTGCGCAAATTGCCGGATTTATGAACCTGACCGGCAAATCCAACTCTGTGCAGATTGCCGGTTTTACCAACATCGTTAAAGACAGTGCGCAGGGCGCGCAGGTAGCAGGCTTTCTCAACAAGGCTGGTACTACCAATGCACAGATTTCCGGTTTTATGAATATTGCGAAGAAAGTGAAAGGTATTCAGTTAGCCGGTTTGATCAACATTGCCGACAGCAGCGACTATCCCATCGCATTGTTCAACTTCATTAAAAACGGAGAGAAATCAATTGCAGTCACATTGGACGAATCCATGACAGGCATTGCTTCATTCCGGTCCGGAGGAAGGGTTTTGTACGGAATTGCAGGGGTAGGATATAACCTGAAAGATAATGACAAACCGCTGTATGCAGTAGAAGCAGGTTTGGGCGCGCATATCGGACTTTCACAGCAGTTCAGGATCAATGTGGAGGCAGTAAGCCAGACGCTATCAGACTTCGACGAAGGTAATTTTTACAAGAGTTCACTACGTATTTTGCCCGCATACAGAGTACGAAACCGGTTTGAGATCTTTGCAGGCCCTACCGTCAACTATGCGACACACGAACGTGGCGAAGAATTCAGCTTTGTTGACAAGTACCTTTGGAAGAATAATAAATCAGAGGATTTCCACGGCTTATACCTGGGATTCAATGTAGGTGTACAGCTCATTTTGTAGTATAGCTCCTGTTTTTACTCCAAATT
>NZ_JBHYGF010000116.1:0-10508 GCF_051859145.1 Dyadobacter sp. | reverse complement strand
GATGCTGGTTCCGCATTTGGCGCATTAGCGGGCGGCTTTTTATTGACCAATAATCATTTGAGCCTGATCTTCACTGCTCTCACTTTGGTTCTAATATTTCTTACCTGGGTATACTACCGAAAGGCAACGGCACTCCGTGTTTAACGCAACGTTATAGATATTGTCGATACCGAATACCTGCCAAATTAATCGGTGGTATTTTTGTAATTATAAGTTGAGTACGAGCTTGTTTGTAAGTCTACTAATAATCAATGATCTAGCACAAGTTTGCTTTACAATTGGACACGTTAAACTGTACTTTTTACCGACTTCCTTTTTCAAGCATGACCATTTCAATGCGTGATAAAATAGTGGCTAAGTTTTAAAAATATCGCTACCAACAAGAAAGCTCCCAAAAGAAAATACAGAATCCTTAGCAAGGTAGATGGCTTAACGGGCTTTGATGCCTTCATCAATGAGCGGTACGGGGACTTTACCGGCTTTGTGCGATTAGAAAAGTTGGGAATGACCTTCTTGCTTTTCATGACTTGGCTGCTTGGATGACAGACTACAAATATGGTTGAGATCTTATTTGTTTCTGACTACCTGTTGCATGTTTTATTGAGCTACTTTTGCAATATTATGAGATTAGCTCTTTACATATTAGCTTTTTACACGGTGATACTTTCCTGCATTCCCTGCCAGGATGAAGTATTGCGTATCTCATATGCGGCCACAACGACCACCATTAATGCCAATGCAGATCATCAGGATCAAGGCATTGTTGACCTTTGCTCCCCATTTTGTATTTGTGCCTGCTGCGCTGGCATAACTCTTCAGGAGCCTGTCGCTTCTTTGCCTGAGGTGGCTTCGGTATCATTTTTCAATGATGATGCATTCACTTATACGGCTGATTGCAAAGGTGGTGGTCTGGCATCTATCTGGCAACCACCCAGGATTTAGTGTAACCCATTCATTTATGGTTTGCTTTATTGCTGTGGCTCTCTGAGTCACGGTTATAGGCTCATTCTACACAAATTCTAAGTCCAGATGTTAGATAAAGTCATTCATTTTTCAATTCATAATAAGCTTGTTATAGGAATATTTACCCTTGCGCTCGTTGTCTGGGGTATTTATTCGCTCACGCAGCTTCCTATTGATGCTGTGCCCGACATCACCAATAACCAGGTACAGATCATTACAAGCAGTCCTTCGCTGGCTGCGCAAGAAGTAGAGCGCCTTGTAACGTTTCCCGTTGAAACAGCCATGGCAACCATCCCGAGCACGGAGGAAATCCGCTCTATTTCACGGTTTGGGCTCTCAGTTGTTACAATCGTTTTTAAAGACAACATTGATGTTTACTGGGCCCGCCAGCAAGTTTCCGAGCGTTTGCAAAGTGCGGTGGAGCAGATACCACCTGGTGCAGGATCACCAGAGCTTGCACCGGTCACTACAGGCCTTGGCGAGATTTATCAGTATGTATTGCACACCAAAAAGGGATATGAGAAGAAGTATCCGCCTATGGAGCTCAGAAGCATCCAGGACTGGATTGTCAGACGGCAGCTGTTGGGTACCGAAGGGATCGCTGATGTAAGCAGCTTTGGTGGATTTGTCAAACAATACGAAATCGCAATTGATCCATTTAAGCTCAGAAGTGCGCAAATTTCAATGAGCGAGATATTTTCGGCCCTTGAAAAAAACAACCAGAATACGGGCGGGGCTTACATCGACAAAAAACCCAATGCGTATTTTATTAGGAGCGAGGGGCTGATTGCAAATTTGAAAGATATCGAAAGTATCCAGGTCAAAGAAACTTCTAACGGCCTGCCTGTGCTAATCCGTGATATCGCAACAGTACAATACGGCACCGCGGTACGGTATGGTGCGATGACGCGCAACGATGAAGGCGAAGTGGTTGGCGGGCTGGTGTTGATGCTGAAAGGCGCAAATGCGGCCAAGGTAATCGGCAATGTAAAAGAAAGGATCGAGCAGATCACTAAAACGCTCCCGGAAGGTGTGGTGATCGAGCCGTTTTTGGACCGGACAAAACTAGTAAATAATGCCATTGGCACCGTTTCCAGAAACCTGGTCGAAGGGGCGCTTATTGTCATTTTTGTTCTCATCCTTTTGCTGGGTAACCTGCGTGCCGGGCTTGTGGTAGCCTCGGTGATCCCACTAGCGATGCTTTTTGCGGTCAGTATGATGAACCTTTTCGGTGTATCGGGTAACCTGATGAGCCTTGGCGCCATTGACTTTGGCCTCATTGTAGATGGTGCCGTGATCATTGTTGAAGCTACGCTGCACCATATTATGGGCAAGAAATATACGCACCGTCTGTCACAGCAGGAGATGGATAACGAAGTCTATGAATCGGCTTCCAAGATCCGGAATTCAGCAGCCTTTGGTGAAATCATCATCCTGATTGTGTACCTGCCGATCCTTGCGCTGGTAGGTATTGAAGGAAAAATGTTCCGGCCTATGGCACAGACCGTCAGCTTTGCAATTCTGGGTGCATTTATCCTTTCCCTGACCTACGTGCCGATGGTATCGGCGCTGTTTTTAAGTAAGAAAAATGAGCACAAGCCCAATATCTCAGACCGTATTATTGCCTTTTTCCACAGGCTTTATTTGCCTGCATTAGGCTTTGCACTACGGCGAAGAGTAATTGTAGTTGTGACAGCTTTGGCACTTTTCGGCATTAGCCTTTGGATGTTCCTAAATATGGGCGGCGAGTTTATCCCGCAACTCGACGAAGGTGATTTTGCCATTGAAATGCGCGTGCTGACAGGGAGCTCACTTTCTGAGTCCGTCGATGCCGTGCAAAAGGCTGCCGGCGTGCTACGAAAGAACTTTCCCGATGAAGTCATAGAAGTAGTCGGCAAGATCGGTGCTTCCGAGATACCAACCGATCCTATGCCTGTGGAAGCGGGTGATGTGATGGTCATATTGAAAGAAAAATCGATGTGGACAAAAGCACAAGGACGGGAAGAGCTTGCAGAAAAAATGCAGGCTACCCTTACCCAGACCATCCCTGGTGTAACGTTTGGTTTTCAACAGCCTATCCAGATGCGGTTCAATGAGCTGATTTCAGGGGTAAAGCAAGATGTTGCAATCAAGATTTTTGGTGAAGACCTGGATGTTTTGGCCCAACAGGCCGACAAGATCGGCAAACTGGTGTCATCCGTGGAAGGGGCAGAAGATTTGTATGTGGAAGAAGTCAGCGGCCTGCCACAGATAGTCGTTACTTTTGACCGTGACCGCATGTCCCAGTTTGGCATTAGTATTGAAGACGCTAACCGTACGATTAATACGGGATTTGCCGGTAGCAGTGCCGGCCTGGTTTATGAAGGTGAGAAACGGTATGAGCTGGTAGTCAGGCTTAAAAGTGAAAACCGTCAAGCCCTTGAAGACGTACAAGCATTGTTTGTGACTACATCACACGGAGAGCAGGTGCCACTAAGCCAGATAGCTACTGTTGAGATGAAAACAGGGGCTAACCAGATCCAAAGGGAGGACGCCAAGCGCAGGATAACAGTAGCATTCAATGTCCGGGGCAGGGATGTAGAAAGCATTGTAAAGGAACTTCAGACAAAAATCGATAGTCAGATCAAGCTTCCTACGGGTTACTATACCACTTATGGAGGCCAGTTCCAAAACCTGCAGGAGGCCAATACCCGTCTAAGCGTCGCTGTACCGATTGCGTTGCTGCTTATTTTTGTGCTGCTCTATTTTACATTTAACTCACTGCGTCAAAGCCTTTTGATCCTTACGGCTATCCCGCTGTCGGCGATTGGAGGTATCGTTGCCCTTTCACTTCGTGGAATGCCTTTCAGTATATCAGCCGGCATTGGCTTTATTGCACTTTTTGGCGTGGCTGTCTTAAACGGGATTGTACTGATTGCCGAATTCAATTCGCTTAGAAAAGAAGGGATGAGTGATTTGAAAAAGGTCATATTTCAAGGAACCGAAACCCGTTTGCGCCCGGTACTGATGACTGCGCTTGTGGCATCACTCGGGTTTTTGCCCATGGCTTTGTCCAACAGCTCAGGCGCGGAAGTCCAGCGTCCGCTTGCGACTGTGGTTATCGGGGGGCTTGTGTCTGCAACGCTTTTAACCCTTTTGGTACTGCCTGTACTTTACCTGATTGTCGAAAAGCGTTTTGGTGGTGCTGCAATCAAACAGGCTGGGGCGCTTCTGCTTGTTTTTGCTGCATGCAGCTTTTCTGCTCCAAGTGTTCAGGCGCAGGATTCCACGCATGTAAGCCGCAAGATTTCTCTTGAAACAGCTATTAGTGAAGCGGCCAGTAAAAACCTGGAAGTCAAAGCCGGTATTTACCAGATCGATTACCAGCGTGCACTACTTGGGACTTCTGCTGAGATCGCAAAGACGGATATCTCCTGGATGGGCGGACAGTACAATAGTAACCGGTTTGATAACCAGTTCAACCTATCGCAAACAGTGCCCCACCCAAAGGTGGCCAGCAAAAGAAAGGCACTGTTGAATGCCCAGATAAACGGTGCACAGGCAAGGCTCGAAGTGACCAGGGCCGAGCTTGTCCGGCAAATCAAAAGCAATTATTACCAGCAGGTTCTCTTAAAACAACAGCAGCAGTTGCTACTGGCAGAAGGCTTGCGTGCCGACCGGTTTGTAAAAGCAGCAGCCCTGCGCTTTAAAACCGGCGAAACAAGCCAGCTCGAATATTCAGTAGCAGAAAGTGAGCAGGGTGAAATCCAGGCACGCCTTATTCAAAGCCAGGGTAATTTACTAGTGCTGCAAAAGCAGCTACAGATACTGCTTAATAGCGCGCAGCCCGTGGAAGCCCAAACCGATACGCTGGTAAGACGCGGACTTGGCCAGATACTACTCGATACTTCGGGTATTAATTCAAATCCATATTTGCGGTATTTAAGCCAGCAAATAACCATTGAGAGACAGGCAACTGCCGTGGCGCGCACCAGCCTGCTACCTGATTTCAGCATCGGATATTTTAACCAGTCGTTGATTGGTGGGCAAAACATCAACGGTACGGAAGTTTTTTATGGTGCAGGAAAGCGTTTCCAAGGATTTCAATTGGGCGTTTCGATACCTGTTTTTAGTGGTGCTGCCAGGGCGCGGGTCAAAGCATCTGAGCTCAATGAAAAAGTGGCACAGAACCAGGTGGAGCTTGCGCGCGCGCAGCTAGGCAGCAGTTTGCAGCAAGCTATCCAATCGTATCAGAGCGCAAATCAAAGCCTGGTTTTATATGAACAGAAAACATTGGTTTTAGCTGATCTGATCGCAGGCAATGCCACAAAGGCATATGAAGCAGGCGAGATTGGTTATGTCGAGTTTTCGCAAGCACTGACAAGGGCTTTAAATATCAGGTCTACTTATCTGGACCTGCTGGACAGTTATAACCAATCGGTCATTGAAATCGAATTTCTGGTTTCTGGACAGCAATGACCTGCTTTAATTATCAATCATTACTAATGATCTATACAATGAAAAATATATTAGTTGTCTTGTTTCTTCTGACAGGCATTTGGGCCTGCGGTAAAAAACAAGAAGAAAAGCAGCAGGAGCCAGCCCATCAGGACGGGGAGCATCACGAGCAGGAAGGGAATGTAGTTGAGCTGACCAAAGCGCAGTATGAAACGGCTGCTATCGAATTGGGGGCGACCACTACCCGTAGCCTGAGTGCTGTTGTCACAGCCAATGGAGTGATTGATATCCCGCCGCAAAACCTGGTAAGCATATCGGCACCCCTGGGCGGGTTTGTTAGAAAAACCGAGCTCTTGCAGGGCATGCAGGTTAAGAAAGGTCAGGTACTGGCAACCATTGAAAACCCAGATTTTATCCAGATCCAGCAAGACTACCTGGAAACGGAAAGTAAGCTGGAATATGCGCAGCAGGAATACAGCCGTCAGCTGGAATTGAGCAAAGAGAATATCAATGCCCAAAAAGTGTTGCAACAAGCAGCCTCGGAAGTAAAGACCCAGAAGGCGCGGCTAGCCGGGTTAAAAGAAAGGCTGATCACGGCGGGCATAAACCTGAAAGTTTTACAAACAGGAACCATTGTCAACAGCGCCGTGATCCGCTCACCCATCAGCGGATCTGTCACGACTGTGAATGTGAACCTGGGCAAATACGTCAACCCGACCGACGTGATGTTTGAAATTGTGGACACAGACCACTTGCACGTCGAGCTTTCAATATTTGAGCAGGATATCCCTAAAATCAAACTAGGCCAACTGGTGCGCTTTACAGTCAGCAACCATCCCGGCAAAGAATACCTGGCCAAAGTTTACCTGATCAACCAGAAGATCAATGAAGACCGAACGGTCCGGGTGCATTGCCATTTGGAAAAAGATGAAAAGGGCTTGTTGCCACAGAACTTTGTAAAAGCGGTAATCGAAACCGGTGCAAATCCTGTGACTGCGCTCCCTAACCAAGCCATTGTCGACTTTGAAGGTGAATCCTACATTTTCGTGCAGCGGCCGGAAGGTGCCCACCCAGACAGTACCTCAAAGGGTGCTGAGTCAGAGGGCCTGATTTTTGAGATGGTACAGGTAGGTAAAGGGGTATCAGAAAGCGGGTACACACAAGTCAAATTCCCGCAGGAATTTGACGGACAAACCCCGAAGATTGTCCTGAAAGGGGCATATGCACTTTTATCGAAACTTAAAAATTCAGAGGAAGAAGAAGGCCACTAACCTATGAACCAGATCATCCTTGGCAGTATTGCACTTAGCCTGATCCATGCGCTGATCCCCAGCCATTGGCTTCCGTTCGTAACGATCGGCAGGTCTATGGGGTGGAGCAGACGGCAGGTTTTAAATACCACATTTTTGGCAGGGGCGGCGCATACATTGAGTACAACGATCTTTGGTTTGATGGTCAGCTTTGCAGGCTTTCAGCTCTCAGAGAACCAAAGCATTATCGCCAGTAAGATCGTACCCTTGTTCTTGCTGTTACTAGGGCTCTGGTTTGTCATGCAACATTACCGCCATCAGGCACATAGCCATATCGATGAGAAATTGTTGAAATACGGTAGCCACCGTAGGATATTGCTATCGCTAATGCTGATGATGTTTCTCTCACCATGCTTTGAGATCAACGCCTATTTTTTGAACGCCGGGGCTATCGGGTGGTATGCGGTTTTGACAATTGTACTGATTTATAATGTGTTGACTCTCTCAGGCATGATGCTGATGGTAAGCCTGGGAAGGAAAGGGATTAAAAGCATAAATATTCATTGGCTGGAACACTATGAGCAGCTCATTACCGGGCTTACACTGATAGCCCTGGCCATATTAAACTTTATTGTAGAAATCTAAAAAGGGACAATATCATGGAGAAAAAACAAAATGACCAGCCTGAAAAGACAATCCCGGTTGCTGCCCAGCTGGCAGGCAAACAGCAGCACGAAGGCCATGACCATGCCGAAGGGGAAGAGCATGCCGAAGGGGAAGAGCATGAAGATGATGCTGGCCACAGTGAAGGGGACGGCCATGATCATGGCGGGCAAGCAGGAAGCGAAAGCCTGATCAAAAGCCGGTGGGCATTATGGCTTAGTCTGTTAATCCTGCTGGGGTTTCTGCTGGTAAATAAAGTGCTTGACATCCCGGTTGCAAAACCAGTCGAGATTGGGCTAATGGTTATTGCCTATGTGCTGGCGGGCCATAAAACGATACAAATCGCTTTTAGAAGGGTCAAAAGAGCTGATTTCTTCAATGAGTTCACGCTCATGACAACGGCGACACTGGGTGCATTTTATATCGGTGAATTCGCCGAAGGGGTTGCTGTCATGATTTTTTACGAATTAGGTGAGCTTTTTCAGGATTTGGCAGTCAACCGGTCCAAGCGCTCCATCAAAGCGCTATTAGATGTCCGTCCGGACAAAGTGACGGTCAAGAGAAGCGAGGGCAACAAGGTCATTAACCCCTCTGATGCTGCGATCGGTGATATCATCATGGTCAAGCCAGGTGAGAAAGTTGCCCTGGACAGTGAGCTGCTGACAGATTCAGCCAGTTTCAACACGGCTGCATTAACGGGTGAGTCCAAGCCGGATACCAAAGAAAAAGGGAGTGCAGTCCTTGCCGGTATGATCAACCTGGACAGGCCTATCGAGCTTAAAGTGACAACGGCTTTCAAAGATTCAAAGCTTTCCAGGATTTTGGAAATGGTACAGGACGCTACGGCCAGAAAAGCCCCGACCCAGCTTTTTATCAGCAAGTTTGCAAAAATTTATACACCTATCGTTTTCTTTCTAGCCCTGGCCATTACATTGCTACCCTACTTTTTTGTAGACGATTATGTGTTTAACCAGTGGCTTTACCGTGGGATGGTTTTCCTGGTTATCTCGTGCCCCTGTGCACTGACCATATCTATTCCCTTGGGGTACTTTGGAGGGATCGGCCTTGCTTCCCGTAACGGTATCCTCTTTAAAGGTTCTAACTTCCTGGATGTGATGACCAAGGTCGATACCATTGTCATGGACAAGACGGGCACACTTACCAAGGGGGTATTTAAAGTACAGCAGGTTGTCACAGACATGGACAAAGAAGAGTTCCTGCATCTGACCGCATCCCTGGAAAGCGCTTCCACGCACCCGGTGGCAAGGGCAGTGATGGAATACCAGCAGGACAAAAAGTCGGAAGACCCAACTGATGTTGAAGAGATATCAGGGCATGGCCTGAAAGGCAAAGTGGCAGGTAAGGAGCTGCTTGCCGGTAACTTAAAATTGCTGGATAAATTCTCCATTTCCTATCCAGGTGATATCAAGGATATTCAGGAAACAATCGTTGTTGTGGCCGTCGATGGCAAATATGCAGGTTACATTACGATTGCCGATGAGATCAAAGAAGATGCTGCCCAGGCTATCAAAGATATGCATGCCCTGGGCATCAAGACTGTAATGCTTTCCGGCGACAAATCTGCTGTTGCCCAGAAAGTCGCAAAAGAACTGGGCATCGATGAAGCTTATGGGGACCTGTTGCCCGAAGGTAAAGTCGAGAAAGTACAGGCATTCAAGGATGCTGGAAAACACCTGGCCTTTGTCGGGGATGGCGTTAATGACGCGCCGGTAGTCGCACTCGCCGATGCAGGGATTGCTATGGGGGGGCTAGGATCTGATGCGACCATCGAAACAGCGGATGTGGTCATCCAGAATGACCAACCGTCCAGGATCGTTTCGGCAATTAGGGCAGGAAAAATTACCCGATCCATTGTTTGGCAAAATATTATCCTTGCCATGTCTGTGAAAGCAATCGTACTTCTTTTGGGTGCAGAAGGGATTGCGACTTTATGGGAAGCTGTCTTCGCTGACGTAGGGGTAGCACTTCTTGCGATCCTGAACGCCTTCCGCATTCAGGGCAAAAAGATCTAACCTGCATAAAGGCAAAACAAAAACCTTCGGCTACATCCGAAGGTTTTTGTTTTGAGCGGTTTACAAGTTGAGCTTGATACCTCCGTTAATTACAAACCCATCCAGCGGCGCATAAATATCCTTGAATACAGGATTGGTAATTGTTCCGTTGTAAATAGATCCAAAGCGGGTTTGGCGGGTATCTGTGAAGTTTTCAAAATTAACAAAAAGTGAAAATTTCTCCCATAACCGCTCGGCCATAAAGCCCGTGATCCAATAAGACTTACCTTTTGTGCCATCGCTCAAAGTTTGCTTGCTGTAATAATAGGCTTCAAGGCCTATCTTCCATTTGTCTTCAACCTCGTACATCAGCACGTTATTAAGCCGGTGCTTTGCTGTTAACGGATTAACCCTCTTACTGCCATCTTCGTCAAGCTGTGCATCAGTGAGTGTGTAACCAATGAAAAGCTTGAAGTCTGCATAGCTTAGCTTTAAATTGGTCTCCATGCCTTTGGTATCAACATAGCCATCCACGTTCGATAGTTTTGTTATTTCTGGGGCCCGGGTTGTTTGCAATAAGAGGTTTTCATTACAAATGGACGGAAAATAGCGGTTTGCTAATTAACGCTTATCGACAGGCGGCCGCAAAGCTCGTAGCCCGTTCTCTTGTAACCTGATTTCATCGTTGAAATCATATTTTCCTAACCGGTTTATATGCTCAAAAGGGGCCGGAGAGATATGTTCCAGATCTTTTTCATCGACTTGATAACCTTCCTTTTGAAGCTGTTTAAGAATTTCCTGGATGTAAACAGTATTCCAGACCATTACGATATTTGTCAGCAGATTAAGGCATCTGGCTGTAACTTGTTGCTGTTTTTCTTGCTTCTTGCGAATGATCCCATCACCTCCGAACCAAAGATAAACCCGCAGGTTATGGAGTTGCTCCCCTTTATTAAGCTGGGTATTGATACGGTGCCTGAGCGGCAATTGTAGTAAGTATTTACATATAAAAATCGTTTTTACCAGTTGTCCGTATGACTGCAAAACATACATGAGGTTATTTTGTCTTGGGTAGGATTGAAGTTTATTGATTAGTAGTGAGGCTGTTACTGTTCCTGTCAAAACCGAAGCAGCCACTCTTTTAAGCTCATCGGCATGTTTTTTCAAGTAGTCGATATTGACA
>NZ_JBHYGF010000115.1:0-10544 GCF_051859145.1 Dyadobacter sp. | reverse complement strand
CTCGGCGAGCTCCCCGGCCCGGCGCAGGTCACGACTACGGCCGTGAAATGGGATACCGATATTTTTATCCCAAGCGGCGAGATCCGCCCCGGCACGCGCACTCCCGTTATTACCAAAGGCAGCATTCAGCACAAGCCATTCTTTTCCTGGATCGACTCGGCCGTTTTGGGCATTTGTTTCCTGTTAATGACCGCCGGACGCTTCCTTTTTACCGGCAAGACCAGCAACACCGACGATTATTTCAAAGGCGGCGAGCGGATTCCGCAATGGGCAGCCGGCATTAGCATTTTTGGTGCGAAACTGAGCGCGATTACATTCATGGGCATTCCGGCCAAGACTTACGGAACCGACTGGACGTACTTTTTCCTGCTCATGACGATTATTATGGTGATGCCCCTGGTGGCGAAATTTTTCATTCCTTTTTACCGGAGACTGCACGTCACGTCGGCATACGAATACCTCGGCAAACGCTTCAATTACGGTTCGCGCGCGATGGCTTCGGCATTGTACGTGCTGCTGCAAATCGGCCGGATGGGCATTGTGGTGCTGCTTCCCAGCATTGCGCTCACGTTGGTAACGGGTATCGACATCAACATTTGCATCATTATGATCGGCGCGATCAGCATCTTCTTCACTGTCAAAGGCGGCATTGAAGCCGTGATCTGGGTGGAAGTGGTTCAGGTTTTAATCCTTGCGACGGGTGCATTGTTCTGCCTTTTTTACCTGCCGTTTCACATTACCGACTGGAACGCGGGCTTCAAAGCATTGGACAACGGCGATAAATTGAAGGTTTTCGATTTCCGTTTCGACTTCACCGAACCCACATTCTGGGTCGTGGTGATCGGTGGGCTGGCGATTAACTTACTGACTTACGGGACGGATCAAACCACGGTACAACGTTATCTTACCACGAAATCAGAGCAAGAATCGATCAAAAGTCTGAAACTCGGCGCGTGGCTCACATTACCTTCGACATTGGTGTTTTTCTCGATCGGCACATTGCTGTTCTTGTTTTTCCGCGAGCATCCGCAGGAGGTGAATATGGCTTTGAATGATCAGGACAACATTTTTCCCTGGTATATCGTGAGCCAGTTGCCGGCCGGATTGTCTGGGTTGCTGATTGCAGGCATTTTCGCCGCGGCCATGAGCAGCACCGAAGCGAGTATGAACTCTACGGCCACATTGCTGACTACCGATTTTTACCAAAAATTCAAACCCGAAGTCACACCGAAACAAACGCTGTTTTTTGCCAGAACCACCACATTGTTACTAGGCATTTTCGTAACCTGCATTGCGCTCTACATGGCACATAAGGGTGTTTCTTCCCTTTGGGATAAGTTTAATACCATTCTTGGCTTGTTCACAGGCTGCATCGGCGGCGCATTTATACTTGGGATTTTTACCAAAAGAGCCAGCGGAAACGGCGTGATGATCGGCATGGCGATCAGTTGTTTTACACAAATTTTGATCCAGCATTATACCCACATTCATTTGTTGATGTACGCTTTCACCGGACTGGTAAGCTGCGTGTTTTTTGGTTATTTATTTAGTTTAATGATGCCTGCAAATCGTGATTTGAATGGACTAACGATGTACGAATGATGACAAAATTCCTGTTTTTGCTGCTGCTGAATGTGCTCGCTTTTGATTTTTCCAAAGCCCAAAATGATGAAGATCGCAAACTCGCATTGGCGCCGGTTTTCTCTGATCACATGGTTTTGCAAAGGAACAAACCTATCAAAATCTATGGAACAGCGACTGGTGGGAGCGATGTTTCGGTTCAGTTTTCAGGTCAGACAGGTAAGGCAAAGGCGGATCAATCCGGGAAATGGAACGTGGTTTTTCCGGCTGTGAAAGCGGGTGGTCCGCATGTGATTTCTGTTTCCGTAAATGGACAGAAAATCAATGTGAAAGATATTCTGATTGGCGACGTCTGGCTTTGTTCAGGGCAGTCAAACATGGAATTCCAGCTGAAAGATGCGCAATCGGGGCCGGAGGAGTTAAAGCAAAAGGATTTTAGCCAACATATCCGGTTGCTGAAATTCAGTAGTGCAATGCCCTGGGGGAATGTGGCGTGGGATTCGGCGGCGCTGGCCAAAGTAAATCTTTATGCGTTTTTCAAAGGCAGCTGGAAAACGCTGGACGCGGCATCAGCGGCTAGTTTCTCGGCAATCGGTTATTATTTTGGTAAACAACTAATAAAGGAAACGGACATTCCGATTGGCCTGATCCAGGTTGCATTGGGCGGTTCTCCAACTGAATCCTGGATCGATCGCGCGCTGCTTGAACAAGATCAGCAATTTGCCGGAATGCTTACTGACTGGCCACATTCCACATTGGTCATGGACTGGTGCCGCGAACGTGCCGCTAAAAACACCAGCAACGCGCATTCCAGCGATCAGAGACATCCTTTTCAGCCCGGGTATAATTTCCAGGCGGGCATTGCGCCGCTCACCGGTTTTCCAGTTGCGGGCGTGATCTGGTATCAGGGCGAAAGCAATGTGTTCAATGTGCAATTACACGAGCAACTTTTTACAAAGCTGGTCAAAAGCTGGCGCGAAGATTGGCGCGATGCATTTCCGTTTTATTATGTCCAGTTATCAAGTATCGACCGGCCCAATTGGCCTGAATTCCGGGACTCACAACGAAAGCTGCTGACCAAAATTCCGAACTCCGGCATGGCGGTAAGCTACGACTTTGGTGACTCATTGAATGTGCATCCGATCCGCAAAAAGGAAGTAGGGGAGCGGCTGGCATTGCTGGCGCTTCGAAATCATTATCGTAAGCCGGTACAGGACAACGGTCAGGTCCCCGAAAAAGCTACGTTCATAAACGGGGAAATACGGATTCAGTTTTTGAATGAAAAAGCAACATCAGCTCAAAACAAAGCTTTGCCCAAACAAAAGCTTTTAACCAAAAACAATGCAGCGCTGACTGGCTTTGAAGTAGTTACCGAAAGCGGCAAACGTATGCTGGCAAATGCCTGGATTGAAGGTGATGAGGTAGTGATGAATGTCCCTTCCGGCGAGCGGATTAAGACTGTTTTATACGCATATCAGCCATTTACACACGCAAATCTTTACAATGAAGCGGGATTGCCTGCTTCCACTTTTTCAATAGCAGTAAATTAAAACGCAATGCATTACACAAAATCAGAACTGGAAAACCTGGGGGATTTTTATAAAAATCAGCTGCTGAACGACACGCTGCCGTTCTGGTTCCCGAGGTCGCTGGATGAGGAGTTTGGCGGATATCTTTTAATGCGCGACCACGACGGAACATTGATCGACACCGACAAAGCTGTCTGGATCCAGGGCCGCGCGGCGTGGCTGCTGGCGACTTTATACAACACCGTCGAACCGAGGCAAGAATGGCTGGAAGGTGCCAAATCGGGTATTGATTTTTTGAATAAACATTGTTTCGATACCGACGGACGTATGTTTTTTCACATGACACGTCAAGGTGAGCCCATTCGCAAACGCCGTTATTTCTTTTCCGAAACATTCGCCGTGATCGCCCATGCGGCCTACGCAAAAGCGAGCGGCGACCAGGAAGCTGCCGACAAAGCACGTTATCTTTTTGGCAAATGCATTGAATACGCCACCACGCCGGGACTGCTTGAACCGAAGTTTACCTCAACCCGCCCCGCGAAGGGAATTGGAGTGCCCATGATCCTGATGAACACTGCCCAACAGCTTCGCGAAACCATCGGTGACCCGCGTTGCGATGCATTGATCGACCAGTTTATCGAAGAAATTGAAAGGGATTTTGTCAAAGACGATATCCGCTGCGTAATGGAGCAGGTCGCGCCGGACGGTAGCATTATCGACCACATTGACGGCCGCACGCTCAATCCCGGGCACGGGATCGAAGGTGCCTGGTTTATTTTACACGAGGCCAAATACCGGAATAATGATCCGCGCCTGATCGCGCTCGGCTGCAAAATGCTGGATTATATGTGGGAGCGGGGTTGGGACAAGGAATTTGGCGGCATTTATTATTTCAGGGATGTGTACGGCAAGCCAGTGCAGGAATACTGGCAGGATATGAAGTTTTGGTGGCCGCATAATGAAGTCATTATCGCTACGCTGCTGGCTTACGCGCTGACACAAGACAAGAAATACGCCAAATGGCACACGATGGTGCACGATTGGGCTTACACCCATTTCCACGACCAGGAGCACGGAGAGTGGTTTGGTTACCTGCATCGCGACGGCAGCGTGGCGCAAACCGCCAAAGGTAACTTGTTCAAAGGTCCGTTCCACCTGCCTCGGCAGGAATGGTATTGCGCACAGCTGATGCAGGAACTGGTCGGAAAGAATGCGGAGAAAACCATCGTGGAAACTGAAAAACAGAACTTTTGAGCATGAAAATCATAAAACTAACCCTCATCGCATTATTGCTTTGTCAACTCAGCATTCAGGCGCAGACGCCCGTTTTTGTATCCGGCGCAGAAGGCTACAAATCGTTCCGGATTCCTGCCATTGTAAGTGCGCCAAATGGTGAACTGCTCGCATTCGCGGAAGGCCGCGTAGCCGGGAGCGGTGACTTTGGCGATATTGACATCGTGATGAAGCGCAGTAGGGACAAAGGCAAAACATGGTCGGCATCGCAAGTGGTGGCAGGTTATGACAAGCTGCAAGCCGGTAACCCGGCCCCGGTATTCGACCTGAGCGATCCGGCGTTTCCGAAAGGAAGACTCTTCTTGTTTTATAACACCGGAAATAACCACGAAGGCGAAGTGCGGAAAGGTAAAGGATTGCGCGAAGTCTGGTATATTACTTCCACGGATGCCGGCGCCACCTGGTCGGAACCTGTGAACATTACCACGCAAGTTCACAAGCCCAAAATGCCCAATGTGAATGCAGCTTACAACTTCAATGAAGATTGGAGAAGCTACGCTAACACGCCTGGTCACGGCATGCGGCTCACCGAAGGTCCCTATAAAGGAAGGATTTACATTGCCGCCAACCATTCCGCAGGCGATCCAAAGCCAAAGAGCGCAGATTACCAGGCGCACGGTTTTTACAGCGACGATCACGGCAAGACTTTCAAGCTCAGCGAGACCATTTCTTTCGAAGGTTCCAATGAAGCTACTGCGGCAGAAATTTCAGGCGGCAGGGTGATGTTCAATGCCAGAAACCAGCAGGGCGATGTGCGCGCGCGCATTGTGGCTGTGAGCAGTGATGGCGGCGTGAAATGGGATACCACCTATTTTGACCACAACCTGCCCGATCCCGTTTGCGAAGGAAGCATTCTGACCATTGGCAAAAACAAAAAACATAATATCCTGGCATTCTCCAACGCAGCCGATACCAAAGAACGTGACAACCTTACATTAAGGATCAGTTTTGATGATGGGAAAACCTGGGCGAAGCAGTATGTAATTGACAAAAGCAAAGCGGGTGAAAGGGATTTTACTGCGTACTCTGATCTTGTAAAAACAGGAAAAAAGACGATCGGGGTGCTTTATGAAAGGGACGGTTACAAATCGATTGTGTATAAAGAAATAACCTGGGAAAAGTAGGTTAGGTGTTGATGTACAAAATCGAGGAGGCGCCCAACCCTTGATTTTAACAAAACATATATGCAAACGCGACCCATTTACGGCCTGATTTTAGCAGGTATGCTGACGCTCGGCAACACATTTTCAGTCTCCGCACAGGACAAATTGAATGTAATTAAATCAGGCAGTGCGAAGGAAATGCATGCTTTTTTCAGATATACTGGTAACGACAGGCTGCTGATTTCGGGACATCGTGGTGGTATGGTAAAGGGATTTCCTGAAAATTCGATTGCTACTTTTGAAAACACGCTGAAACATACGCCTGCATTTTTCGAGATCGATCCGCGATTGACCAAAGACAGCGTGATCGTTTTGATGCACGACGCTACACTGGACCGCACTACGACAGGAACCGGGAACCTGAAAGATTACACTTACGCAGAACTGAAAAAGTTCAGACTGAAAGATGCGGAAGGCAATGTGACCGACTTCCAGATCCCGACCTTGTCGGAGGTAATTGAGTGGGCGCGGGGTAAGACAATCCTGAACCTGGACCGGAAGGATGTGCCTTTGAAAATGACGGCTGATCTGATCCGCAAACACAAAGCCGACGCATTTGTCATGCTGACTGTCCATAATCCCGCGGAAGCAAGGTTCTATCTCGACGATAATAAAGACCGCATGTTTTCTGCATTTGTTACGAACAAAAAGCAGTTTGACGAATACGAGCAGGCGGGCATTCCTTTTACTCGTATGATCGCCTATATCGGTCCGCGTGTGAAGCCGGATAACCAGGAGCTTTATACGATGCTCCACAAAAAAGGCACCATGTGCATGATCTCGGCAGCTTCATCTTATGACAAGCTCAAAAGTGCCGATGAAAGAAGGGCCGCCTACATCTCCATTGTGAAGGACGGTGCCTCGATTCTGGAAACGGATTTGCCGATCGAGGTGGCGGAGACAGTGGATGATCTGATCAAAAAAGATACCCCTAAGAAGAAATTTTTCGGAAAAAAATAGCGGCTTTACAGAAGCTGCGTATTGTTGCACTATACCCGAGGTTACTACTAACCTCGGGTATACTACTATATATTGAATAGTTACAAGATCTAAGTTTGTGCTGCCAGTCAGAAATGGTTTAATGATCAGTATAAACATAACTCTTGTACAATGTCAAAAATAGTTTGGAATGTAGATACCATGCATTCGGAAGTTCTTTTCAAGGTAAAACACCTTGTTATTTCAACGGTAACAGGCTCATTCAAATCCTTCAACGGGCAAGCTGTTGCCGACGGAGATGATTTCGAGAATGCAGAAATTGAATTCACGATTGATGTGGACAGCGTGGATACAGGTCAGCCTGCGCGTGATGAGCATTTGAAGAACAGCGACTTTTTCGAGGTAGAAACCTACCCGCAGTTCAATTTTAAATCCACTTCATTTACCAAAATCAAAACCGATTTATACAAACTGAAAGGTAACCTGACGATGAAAGGTGTTACCAAAGAGGTAGAACTGGAAGCGGAATATGGCGGCACCGAAAGAGATCCCTGGGGCAACACGAAAGTAGGGTTTGAAGTAACGGGCGTAATTGACCGAAAAGAATTCAATGTAACATTCAACGGACTAACCGAAACCGGCGGCCTCGCCCTGGGCGAAAACATCAAAATCATCGCTAATATCCAGCTGGCAAAGCAGGTAGCTGCGTGAGGTGGAAATTAAAAGCGCTTTGGGTTGCGGCCCGAAGCTTAGATGATTTTGCCAGAGGCTTAGTATGAGGTCATGGAGGATCTCTTCGGTATCTTCATTTCAGGCTGTCCCCCAAAAAGAAAATCCCTCTGCGCGTCAGAAATGCGCAGAGGGACGAAGCCGCCATTCTTTCATGAAGAGCGGGAAAAAAGCACGGCTGTATTAAATCAGATGCTCGCCGTCGTGTTCGGATTGCTTGCCACGCGATCGCCTTTGATGAATTGCCACACCAATGGGAGCACGGACAATGCAACGATTGCGAGTATTACTTTTTCAAAATTTTCCCTGACAATTTCAATGCTGCCCAGGAAGTAGCCTGCCAGTGTAAGTCCCACAATCCAAACAAATGCGCCGACCACATTGAACTTGAAGAAAACAGCATAATTCATTTTTCCTATCCCCGCCACAAATGGCGCCAATGTGCGGACAATGGGAACAAAGCGGGCAATCACGATGGTAGAAGGTCCGTGTTTGTCATAAAAACTGTTTGTACGCGCCAGTTGCTCTGGTTTAATCAGCACCCTGCCGAATATACGGGTCCTTAATGCCCGGTCCCCGAAGTACTTGCCGAACATGTAGTTACAGGTATCTCCAAGTACTGCTGCTACCAAAAGCAATGCGATAATCAGCCAGACGTTCAGGGATTCGCTGTATTTAGCCGCCATCATACCGGCTGCAAACAGCAGCGAATCGCCAGGTAAAAATGGCATGAACACCACACCGGTTTCGATGAAAATGATCAGGAAGAGTACGATGTAAGCAAGTGCGCCATAATCCTCAACGATTTGCCCGAGATATAAATCCAGGTGTAAGAAGATGTCAATAAACTGGCTGAGGAATTCCATTTAAATGTATTTTGATGTGGATGATTAGTTGGACTCTTTTGAATTAATTTTTCTCTAATGGTCAGCTCTGCTTTACATCCAGAATTTCGAACTTCTTCATACCCGCCGGCATCTTCCATTCTACGGTTTCGCCCTTGCACAAACCAATCATAGCTGCGCCCATAGGTGTTAAAATCGAGATCTTCTTTGCATTGAAATCTGCCTGTGCGGGCATGACAATGGAGAATTCCATTTCCCTGTTCGTGGTCAACTCCCGTACCTTTACAAATGAGTTGAGGCGAATGCTGTCCGCCGGCAGCTCGTCGTCTTCGACTACAATGGCGCGGTTCAGCTCGTACGATAAAGACATTTCGTTTGTCCCGGTGTTGTTGGAGAGCGTTTCTGTAAATTGTTTTAGCATGCGAAAATCATCGCGGCTAAGTATGACGTGGTTTCTTTGCGTGTTCATTTTGATTGACATGAATTAATTGATACCTGTAAAAAGGAGATCAGCCCCTTGAAGTCTCCCGCTCCAAATGGCCGATTTGTGACATTCGTTTTTGAATAAAAAAAATACTCGCACACCACTTTTAGGGAAGTGTGAAAGCAGGAGTTGTTTGTAAAAAGAGGTAGTCTGTTTAGCTGTTCAGGATTATTGGGAGCCTGGTTTTCAGATCAGAAATGAAGACCGGGCCTTAATTCTGATGGATCAGCGTACTTGCGGCAAGCTGGTGAAAGACTTTCTCATCCAGTTTATAGCGGTCGTTCAGGGTAAGACTGCTTCTTGCATTAAAAAGCGCGTGATTGACAGCATTGTACATCAGCCAGTAAGATGAATCCGACCCAAGTATACGCTGCTCAAACCGGAGCCTTTCTTTGGCCTGTTTGGCTAATTGCACCGGAATGGGCAAAGCTTTAAATATATCATCATCGGCGCGGAATACTGTTTTTTGCTGAAACTGTTCATATACCCTCGCTGTCAGTGTTGGCTGTTGCTGATTAAGCCCTGCGAGCAGGTTATAGAGCTGCTCCTGAAACATTTCCGGAGCAAGACTACTTTGATGAATCTTCCGTAATGAAGGTTCTTTTTTGAGCAAGGTCGAGATAGACGCAGTCTTTCCTGCTCTCTTCCTTTTAGTTTCGTGTGACCCTTGTTGCAGCCAATCCTGGTAGTCGGTCAGCGCGGTGAAGGAATCAGCCCAGCCCATTAAACCATTTTGGCACAAAGCCCGGTACATACTCCCGGCGTGCCCTGAACTGCGGTCGAGAATAGTTGTGAGCGTTTGCCCCTGTATGCTGAATGGCGTTTTACCATTGTAGCTGTTTGTTAAAATCAAACTGCGTTGTAAAGATTCTCCGCCGATCGTCAGTTCGTGCGGGAGAATGATACTGATACTGAATTCACCTGTGGAGGTATACTTGATCTGCAAGCTGTAATCGGCATAAAGCTTGTCGATCACCTCTCTGATAAGGATGTTAGGGATGATAGAATAGTCAGCACTCTGAATACCAAAAATCGTTTTCCGCTCTCCAAAAGGCTCGCCCACTACCAGCTGCTGCCTGTCAGTTGCCATAATTTCATAGTCCGGCAAAATATCCGCCAGCCAAACCGGTTTGACCGGATAGCAAATATCATCCCAGGATTCTGATAAACTTGGCTGAGCAGTTAAGTACGTCATGACTTGCAATTTTTACAATTGTAAATTTACTAGAGCAAAACGTGTATTCCAAATATTGGTTCAACTTTGATCAAGGCTAGGTGTAATTCGCATTGAAATGGCAGGAGTGCTGATCCGGCGAGTCTTCCACACTAAACCAGCTGCCGCAAAGTTTGTTTTCACGATCGGAAAAAACCATAAATAACCACACCTGCTAATACAGCTTCTGTGATCCAAATGGTGCGGGTATTATAATGGGAGATCCGTCGGATCAGCCAGTGGCCTCCAAGGCAAAGGATCAGTATAGGAAGACCCAGCACAATTTCAAGCGGATAATCGCGCTTCTGCGCAGGTGTTCCATAGAGCACATAAAACGAACCATGCAGGATCTCGTATAACCCCAACAATGCACCCAGCGTGAGCGGCGTAATCCAGGTCAGCAACTTCTGCATGTTCATATTCAATGTGGTTTGATCTTTACTAAAGCCAGTTCAGGGTATTTAAAATGGCAAGCTGCGAAACAAGGAAGAAAATCTTTGTGATCTATCAAAATGATACCGCCTTATCATTTTGATAGGGTTTCTGGTTACCTGGTTTGTTGATGTTTCAACCTAATATATTGATAGTTAGGTAGATGATATCTTGTTGTCTGAGTTGGCACAGGAATGGAAACTCTTCCATCATTACTACTTAAATATCTAAAATCATGTTAACAATCCTCTTAATTCCCGCCGGGCTGCTCTGCTTCGCGATCTTCTATGGTATTGTCAATTATTTCGAAAAAATCTGACTATGGCAGCGCTATTC
>NZ_JBHYGF010000114.1:0-10581 GCF_051859145.1 Dyadobacter sp. | reverse complement strand
TACTGCGTACCGATCATCGCCATTGCTGCATATTCAAATTCAGCTTCTGTTGGTAGGCGGTAAGGCGGCATTACGTAGCCACTTTCAATTCTAAGCTGTGGAGCTGGCGCTGCTTCTGCACTTGCAACTGCTGCATCGTCAGCTTTTTTCTTCTTGCCAAAAGAGAAACCTTTTTTCTTCTTGCCACCAGCTGCTGCTGCACCTGCTGTATTGTTAGCCTGGCTTACAGCGGCGGTACGCCACGCACAATAATCATTTGCCTGAACCCAGGATACACCAACTACCGGGTAAAGACGGAAGCCCGGGTGACGAAGGTACATGGTTACATAAGAGTCGTTGAATGATAGCTCATTGAACCAAACGTTTGTATCAGGTAAAGCTTTTGTGTAAAATTCTTCTGATGAATCTCTTTGAACTGCATTTAAATATTCAAGATAGTGGACGTTAGCCACCTCTGTCTGGTCCATGTAGAAAGACTGGATACTGACAGTTCTTTTCGGGTTATCCCTTCTTGTCATTACATCCTCTTCCAGCGAACCCATCGTAAACCGGCCACCTTCGATATAAACAAGGTCGGGGCCTGCTGGCAGCGCTTTGTACTGCTTTACTTCAAAACCATCTTTGCCATTATAAGCCAATCCTGTTTTTGAACTTGTCTTACCGGGTTTTAAGCTGGTAGGTCTCTTGTTCTTACTACATGAAGTAGCCGCTAACAACACAATCAACATCAACGCGATTGACCGGGTACCCATCTTTTGCATGCAAATCATTGCTTAAAGTGACTTTATAGTTTGGTCTTTTATAGTATGCGAAACCGCAAATTTATGAAATGAAACGAAAATATTTCTAAAAATCAATCAGTGGGTCATCTCCGCAAGTACATTCCTCGCCTGATCTATACTTTGTACATCTTCACAGATCAGGATTAGCTTGCCTTTCTGGTCTTTTAATGAGATCTTCTGAGGATGTTTTTTAATATAATCGATCACCTGTCCGAACCGGGCTGACTGAAAGAATTCGTCGTTCTGCGAAGTAACGAAGTATCCTTTCATCGTATTGCTCTTCAAAGTTAGTTTTTCAAGGTGCAAAGTCTCTGCTTCCCAGCGCAAACGAACCGTTTTTAACAAATCCTGAACTTCCCTCGGAACAGGACCGAAACGATCGAGTATCTCCTGTTCAAACTTCCCTAGTTCTTCCTCGGTGGCAATGTTGTCAAGGCGGGTATATAACGACAACCTTTCCGAAATATTTTTAACATATCCGTCAGGAATTAAAGTCGCGAAATCGGTTTCGATCTGTGTTTCCGGTACCAGCTTTTTGGGGAGCCCCAATGCATTTGCAAACAGGTCCTTGAATTCATTGTTTTTCAATTCAGAGACTGCTTCATCGAGCATTTTGTGGTACAATTCGTAACCAAGATCATTTACAAAACCACTTTGCTCGGCACCAAGGAGGTTACCTGCCCCGCGAATGTCCAAATCGCGCATTGCCACTTTAAATCCATCGCCCAGATCCGAAAACTCTTCCAGTGTCTGTAAACGTTTACGCGAGTCGCTGGCCAGTGTCGATGCATTTGGCGTAAGTAAATAACAAAATGCTTTCCGGTTCGACCGACCTACGCGCCCGCGCATCTGGTGCAGGTCGGAGAGGCCGAACATGTGCGCGGTATTAATAATGATCGTATTTGCATTGGCAATATCGATCCCCGATTCAATAATGTTAGTCGAGACAAGCACATCGTACTCGCCTTCTATAAAGCCCACCATTATTTTTTCCAGCTTGTCACCGTCCATTTGTCCGTGCGCCACACCAATTCTTACATCCGGAACAAGCCGCAGGATAATGTTCGCGATTGATTCAATGTCATTTACCCGGTTGTGGACAAAAAATACCTGCCCGCCGCGGTTCACCTCAAAGCTGACTGCATCCCGGATAAACTCCTCACTGAAAGTATGTATCTCGGTCGTAACAGGCTGCCTGTTTGGCGGCGGTGTGGCAATTACCGAAAGGTCGCGTGCACCCATTAACGAGAAGTGCAGCGTTCTCGGGATTGGTGTCGCGGTCAGTGTCAGTACGTCCACATTGACGCGCATTTCCTTCAAACGGTCTTTGGCTTTTACACCAAACTTCTGCTCTTCATCAATAACCAGTAAACCCAGATCCTTGAATTTTACGTCTTTATTCAAAATCCGGTGCGTACCGATCAGGATATCTATCTTGCCTTCTTCGGCTTCTTTGAGGGTTTCTTTGATCTCTTTCGGCGTTTTGAAACGGTTGATATAGCCCACCCGCGCCGGGAAATCAGCCAGTCGCTCGCTGAAAGTTTTAAAATGCTGCATAGCCAGGATCGTAGTTGGCACGAGTACCGCTACCTGCTTGCTGTCACAAACTGCCTTGAATGCAGCGCGGATCGCGATTTCAGTTTTACCAAAACCTACATCGCCGCACACCAGCCTGTCCATTGGATGCGCTTTTTCCATATCCTCCTTCACATTCGAAGTAGCAGTGGCTTGGTCGGGGGTATCTTCGTACAAGAAAGAAGATTCCAGCTCGGCCTGCATGTAATTGTCTGGCGAATATTGAAAACCAGGAGCCTGCCGGCGCTTTGCGTACAATGCAATAAGCTCGTGCGCAATATCTTTCAGCTGCTTTTTAACCTTTGATTTTTTCGCTTCCCATTCACCTGAGCCCAGCTTGCTCATAGCCGGCGGTGCGCCTTCCTTGCCGGTATATTTCGCAATTTTATGGAGGTTGTGAACACTTACATACAACAGATCATTGTCGCGGTAAATCAGCCTGATCGCTTCCTGCTGTGTTCCATTCACATCTTTCCGCTCCAAGCCTGCAAAGCGACCGATACCATAATCCACGTGCGTAACAAAATCGCCTGGTTGAAGCGATTTCAGCTCTTTTATAGTGATCGCCTTCGATTTGGAAAACTTGTCCTTTAAACGGTATTTATGAAAACGTGCGAAAATCTGGTGGTCCGTATAGCAAGCAACTTTTACATTATCATCCACAAATCCTTCGCGAAGCGAAATGTGCATCGGCTGGAATTTGACAAACGGATCAAGATCTTCAAAAATACGTTCGAGCCGGTCGAGCTGCTTGGGCTGCTCTGCCACGATTACATTCACGTAACCTTTTGACTGGTTCTCAGACAAATCGTCGAGTAACCTTTTAAAATCTTTGTTAAATGAAGGCTGCGGCTTGGAAGAGTAGGGGATTTTCGTTTCTGTTTTGAAATAAAACTTCCGGCCAAACTCAATGGTCTTAAACTTCTTAACCTGCGCCAGAAACCCGCGCCGCGTTTCGAATAATGCCTGCGGATTGGAAACGATCTGAACACCGCCGCCGGTAACATCTCCCAAAGCCTTTTCAGCCTTTTCAAAACATTTCTCAATCACTTCCAGCGTCAGTTCCGCATCTTTGAACCAAATGGTGGTCTCGCCTGAAAAGAAATTCAAAAACGATTCCCTGGTTTCGTGAGATAACCGCTGCTGAATGTCGGGTACAATGTTGATCTGCTTCGCGGTTTCAATGGAAAGCTGGGTATCCGGGTCAAAAGAGCGGATACTTTCAACCTCATCACCAAAAAGCTCAATGCGGAATGGATGTTCGTTGGCAAATGAAAACACATCGATAATACCTCCGCGCACAGAAAACTGGCCCGCCTCAAACACGAAGTCGGTAATCTCAAATCCGTAGCTGTTCAGAAACTCAGTTAGAAATGCGGGATCCAGCTTTTCACCGACTTTTACTGAAAACGTATTCGCGACCAGCGAGCGTTTGTTGATTACTTTTTCAAACAAAGCCTCCGGGTAAGTCACCACCTGAATGGGCGTGGCGCGATTGGTATTGAGCTTGTTGAGGATTTCGCCCCGCATCAGCACATTCGCATTGTCTACCTCTTCGTAGTGGTAAGGCCGCTTGTAGGATGTTGGGTAAAAAAGTACTTCTGAGCCGCTCAGCAGGTTTTGCAAATCGTTCTGAAAATAAGCAGCCTCATCGCGGTCGCTTAATATGTAGAGCGCCGGACTTTTTTTGCGTTGCTGCACTGCCGCAGATACCACTGCGTCCAGGCTGCCAACAAGTCCTTTGATTTGGATATGGGAGGATTCAGGGCTCTTTGAACCAATTTGCTCCATCAACAGATTCATGTATCCGTCGCCCCCGTATAGTGTTAGTAAGTCCTTAACTTCCAAGTAGTTTCAAATTAATCGCGGCTGTTGCCGACTGTGAATTTAAACGCAAAAAGCCGTTTCGGGGATTTTCCCGACCGGCAAGAATGATAACACCAGCTGCGGGAATTTCGTTTGCCGATGTTGCACTGTACAAAAATAAAGCCAAAGCCCGCAGCTTACAAGTTACCGTTCTATTAACCGGCGTGCATTTCGTCCCTATATTCGCATAATTCTGCCTGCATTTAGCGAAACTTACCCGGTAATAATGATCGACTGGCTTAACAAAATGGTGTCCCTCGGGATATTTGTCACTACGCCCCTGGAAATCCTGGGTTTTGTAACTGGCGCGATCTGTGTTTACCTCAACACGCGCCAGAATGTACTCGGCTGGTTTTTCGGGATTATCAATGCAGTTTTATATGCGGCAGTTTTCTGGCAGGTAAGGTTGTATGCGGATATGGGCTTGCAGGGATATTATTTTATCACAAGCATTTACGGCTGGTGGATGTGGAAGTTTGGGGGTGTCAACAGAAACGAGTTACAGGTCACCTTTACCCCGCGCAGACTTTACCCCATTTTTGCCATCATTTTTATAGTCGCCACAATCTCCTGGGGATTTTTACTCGAAAAATTTACCAATGCGAGTTTCACCTACGTAGATTCTGCATTGACGATCGCAAGTTTGATCGGACAGTGGATGATGGCCCGAAAATACCTGGAAAACTGGCTGGTATGGATAGCCGCCGACGCCTGTTACGTCATCATGTACATCTATAAATTTCTGAACCTTACCGCATTGCTGTATTTAGTTTTCCTGATATTGGCTATGATAGGTTATGCCAAATGGCGGAGGAGTGTTTTGGAAAATGGAAGATCTTTGGGGAAAGTTGTCAATTAATTCCCTTTTTTAAATTTCCCCAAATGGTATTTCCTGCTCTTCCAACAGCGCTTGAATACGGTCAGATTGTTGAAAAACAATGCGTAATTCTTTCTTGTCAACTCCTTCTTCATCGTCAAGCCACTTCCAGTCTTCGGCGGTAGCGTCGAGCATATCGATAACGGTCAGGATTTTCTCGCGTGATTTTTCTTTCGAAAGCCAATCAGCCGAGCTGCTGATGTAAATGATGATCTGCTTTGAACCGATCCAGGAAAGGTCGTTCAACATTTCGTCCAGATCTTCCAGGCTGGTACCCTCGTAATCAGGGAACTGCAAAGCTTCTGCAAGTTGGGTATTGAAATTTTTGAAAGAAAGCGCTCTTGTCCCGTCTATATGCGCAATTACAGCCGCGTGAAAGGTTTTCTGGACTTCCGTTTCGTCCGCTGCAACCAGAAAGTGTGTGTTCTTCATAGTTATTTCAAATATCGTTTTCTGAATAAATGCATCATATGCACATTAATAGCCCATTGATCTGCAATCGGCTGGTGTGTAAATGGAACTGTTGGCAAGTAATTGGGCGGGCCGAATTCTGTCAGTACCGTCAAAGTTTCACCGCTTTTTACCTTTTGCTCCACCACTGCATCCCACCAGGCCAGGTGCGCTTTCACTGCCGCGTCCCATTCCGGCGCACGTGGGTCGTTTACCTGCGGTCCTTCCTCGTGCCCGATGCGCGAGTGAATGTGGCCTGTACGCGACAATGCGAGTTTAACTGTTTCCTGCTGATCCTGCAACAAACTTTCTGCTACATTACACCAATGCGAAATGTCGAGCGTCAGCCGCAGCTCCGGATTTTTCTCCATAAACTCTCTCGCAATATGCGCAGCAAAAAGCATTCTTCCCCTATGTGTTTCGTGGTAAATGGGAATGCCGGTTTTAGCAGTTGCCGCAGTAGTATGGTCTATAAATGCCTTATTTTGATCGTAGGTGAAAAAGTCTTTCCCGCTATGACAGTTGATATACAGCGGCTTCTGCTCGTACTCGGTTGTGGCTGCATTGATCTGCCTTTTAAATATATCCAAATGCGCCGCGTACTCTTTTTCCGCCGAGCCGCATAAAAATCCCACGTCGAGACTGTATTTTTTCAAAGCTGTAAAAAGCTCTTTTTGCTTTTCTTTTGAACCAGGCCACCAGATTTCCAGTCCATCGTAACCTTCTTTTTTGATAGCTGCGCAAAAAGCATCCGTATTCCCTACGAAGCCCCAGTTGGTGCCAAATATTTTTAAAGAAAGCTTGTTCTCGAATTGAAAAGGGGCTTTTTCTGTATCCGAAACGGCTTCAAAGCCTGTTAAAACGCCCGCTGTGGCAATCGCACTGCTCATAAATTTCCGACGGTTCATGTTATTGTTTTTTGACTTCCTCTTTACCGGTTGAATCACCGGCCTTTAAAAATTGCGCTACCGCCGCCTCATTGAAACCACTTACCACCATTAAATCCGGATTTTGTCTGCTTACCTGGCTCACTGCACTATCCGTTACCGCCGACTGCCAGATATAGACCGACTTAACCGACTTCATCCCGGCCACTGTTTTCAGGCCCGCGTCACCTACTTTGGTATCCACGATATTGAGATATTCGAGGTAAGGCAGGTTTTTAAGTTCGGCAATGCCTTTGTCTGTAATGATGGTATGTTCCAAATGCAGCTTGCTGAGGTTCGGGAACTTTGCAATTTGCTTCAAAGCTGCATCGGTGATCTGCGTGCCGCCGAGTTTCAGCCACGTAATTTGCTGCGCCACGGGTGTAAGTAGTTCAAGGTGTTTATCGGTAAAAGCAGGCAAGTTCACGGCGCTGATTTCAAGCAGGTTCTGGTCTTGTGCCAAAGTATTAACGATCAATCCTGTTTTGCGCAGATTTTCAATCGCCTTCTCATTTGCTTTCGGTACTTTAAGACTCAACACCGCCGATTCCTGCGACTTCGCTGCACCCGCAGGCGCCGATTTTCCCAGTGAAGCCAATGCAGGTTTTACCGCCTCTGAAACCGTCAGTTGTGATACCTTCTTGTCAGCGGGTGCACCCTGGTCGATCCACCAGGAAAGCAATGCGATCTGGTCTGTTGTTAATTGTGGCTTGCCTTTTGGCGGCATGTGGTCGTCGTCATTTTCAGGCAGGAGGCACCTTTTAATCATATCGCTTTCGGCGCCTTTACCCACTACCAATGCAGGCCCGCCTTCTCCGCCTTTTACCAGCAATGCAAGCTGGTCCATTCGCAAATCACCTTTGCTTTTGCTGGCGCTGTGACATTGTACGCACTTCGCTTCCAAAATCGGCTGTACAATATCCGTGTACACAACTGCCTGCTGCACATCAGTAATCGGCTTGATCTCGGTTGCTTTTTCCTGCATAGGCGGCAGGCCGGCGAGCCCGCGGAAAGGCTCGGGGGTATATTGGGTCAGGTAACCCGCGCCGTGTGTCACCGAGCCGCCGTCGTGGCCGGCTGATAGTGTCAGAATAGTAGCCAGCAAAATTGCAGGGAGGTAAATGACTTTGCCGGCTGGCATTGACCTGGAAAGCCGGTCGGACTTGACGAGCCAGGCGGCCCAGGCAAAAACGGCTACGCCAATTCCTTTCCACATGTGGTTGTCAAGCAAATCAGCATCGTAACCGCCACTTAATGAAAGCAAATAACCCGCCACGCAGGCGAAAGTAGCTGTAACAGCCGACCAGAATAGAATAAACGTAACAGTACCCTCACTCACATTGACCTTACCCCACCGTCGGCCCACTTCGAGTACAGCCGCAATCAACAAAAAACCAATTGGAAAATGGACGATTGCCGGGTGGAACCTGCCAATGAAAGTAGCCCAGGAAGCATCCTGAAGTAAAATGTAATGCATTGATAAAGGGTTTAGTATCAATCCTAAGTATGCTTGTCACCGGCTTGTTAAAGCCTGAAAACCTCCGGCAGGGCAAAAGCCTGAGGCGAATTATCGGCATTCACATCCATGATATCGGCCATATAATCCCACCACTTTTTCATGATCGGGAATGCAGCCAGTTCGGAGGTGGTATCTCCTGCTTTGAGCTTCTGAAAAGCAAAGAGGGCAAGTGTTTGTTCGTCAAGAAAGATGTAATATTCCAGCAAGCCGGCATTTACCAAAAGCCCGGAAAGCTCGGGCCAGATCTCGTCGTGCCGCCTTTTATACTCTACTTCAAAACCCGGTTTTAACTGCATCCGGAAAGCTTTCACAATTGTTTTTTCCATTATATCAAAACCCTAAGCGATCACTTCTTTAACTACTTTTCCTTCGGTATCTGTGAGCCGGAAGTTCCTGCCCTGGAAAGGATAGGTGAATTTTTCATGGTCAAAACCCATTAAATGCAGGATAGTAGCTTGTAAATCGTGTACGTGTACCCTGCCTTTCGTACCATAATAACCCAGCTCGTCAGTCTCCCCGTGTGAAAAGCCCTGTTTGACACCGCCACCCGCCATCCACATCGTGAATGCATCTAAATGGTGATCCCGTCCCATAAAGGGCATCACGAGCCCATTCCGGTTTTCCTGCATTGGTGTGCGGCCAAATTCTGCACCCCAGATAATGAGCGTTTCTTCCAAAAGTCCGCGCATCTTCAAATCTTTGATCAATGCGGCTACTGGCTGGTCCGACTCGCGGCATTTCTGGCGCAATCCGCCTTCTACATTATGGTCTTTCGAGGTACCGTGCCCGTCCCAGCCCCAGTCGAATAGCTGCACAAAACGGACGTCATTTTCGACCAATTTACGAGCGAGCAGGCAGTTCATCGCAAAAGTGCCTTCGCCCGGCTTCACGCCGTACATATCCAGGATAAACTGCGGCTCTTTGGATACGTCCATTACTTCCGGTACTGACATTTGCATGCGAAATGCCATTTCATACTGGCTGATCCGCGTCAGGATTTCGGGATCTTTTACGTCTTCGTAAGTCTGCTTGTTGATTTCATTAATCGCCTCGATGGTCTGCTTACGCATATCGCGGTTCATGCCGCTCGGATCGCTTACATATAAAACAGGATCTCCGCCCGTGCGGCATTGGACACCTTGGTATACGGACGGTAAAAAGCCGCTTCCGTAAACGCTTTTCCCTGCATCCGGCTGCTGCCCGCCAGAAGCCAGCACGATAAACCCCGGCAGGTTCTGATTCTCAGAGCCCAATCCATAAACCGACCACGCGCCTAAGCTTGGTCGGCCCAGCCTCGGGCTGCCTGTATGCATCAGCAACTGCGCCGGGGCGTGGTTGAACTGGTCGGTGTGCATTGCTTTGAGAAAGGTAATCTCATCAGCGACGGTTTGCAGGTAAGGTACATAGTCCGACATCCACGCACCGGATTGTCCATACTGCGCAAAGTGGCTTTGCGGCCCGAGCATTTTAGGTACCCCTTGAATAAAAGCAAACTTTTTGCCCTCCAAAAACTCAGCCGGACAATCTTTCCCGTGGTATTTGAGCAATTCAGGTTTGTAATCAAAAAGCTCCAACTGGGAAGGCGCGCCCGCCATGTGAATGTAAATGACCCGCTTTGCCTTGGGCGCAAATTGCGGGATCCGTGCCTTGGCAACATCCCCCGCATTGCCAGTAGCTGCCGACGAAGGCCCACAGGAATCCAGCATCGTACCCAAGCCCAATGCCCCCAGCCCAAACCCAACCGACTGCAAAAAATGCCGCCGGGTTTGATGCAACAAAGAAGCATGCTGCAATTCTTTCATCAGCTTTTCCATCCTCTATCATTTGATCCCCGGGCTTAAGCCCGGGGCAATGGATTGTTTGTTGATTTTCGGGCTCCGCCCTGAATCTTGTTAAATTTTTCTATCAATATCTGGGCAAAGCCCAAGTCCCAAAAATCCATTTCCGTTGACTTCAGTCAACGGGAAACGGAAAACGGGGGGGGACGAAAACATAGCCAGCAGGAACCGGGCAATGGAAAAGCGGTATGCCAATAAATCATCATTCCTTTGTAATCACATTATCCAGATTCAACATCACATTGGCTGATATAGTCAGCGCTGCCAGCTCTGGCGTTCTTTCTTTTCCGTAAGCCAGAATACGGTCGGCATCTACCGGCCTTTTCTTGTAAGTAGCTAATGCTTCTTTATAGATTTTCACCAGCACATTCAGGTTCTTCTGTTCTATAGTCTGAAACGTCAGCATACGATAACCTTCTTTCAGCTGCTGCTCAGGCGTTTTGCCGCGCTTCTGCATTTTGTTGGCCAGACTTTCCGCTGCTTCCAGGTACACCGGGTCATTCAAGGTTACCAATGCCTGCAAAGGAGTATTGGTCAAAATGCGCCTCGATTGGCAAAACTCCCGGCTTGGCGCGTCGAATGTGACCATCGATGGATAAGGCGCGGTCCGCTTCCAATAAGTGTAAACGCCGCGGCGGTACCTGTCTTCACCCTCGCTCAAAACCCACTTTTCGCCACTATACGGCGACTGCCAGATCTTGTCAGGCTGGGGCGGCATTACACCCGGACCGTACATTTTTTCCGAAAT
>NZ_JBHYGF010000113.1:27021-33606 GCF_051859145.1 Dyadobacter sp. | reverse complement strand
ATATGTTTAGCGGGATGCAAACCCGGAAAAGTACAAAGTGCAGTTAGATAACAAATTAGCTAATGCCTTTTGTTTCGAAAATAGTATAATTTCAAAAAATAAATTTATGGCGGATTACAAGTTCTTGGTTACGGGCAATTAAAACTTCTTAAGTTTCAAAAACCGAGAAAAGCGCGCATAAAAAAAGGTACAGCATGCAAATGCACCTGTACCTTTTTGCGGGCAGCAGATCAATTAAATATCTGCTTCAATAATATCGGATTCTTTGATGCCATAAGCCTTCACAACTTCCTCGTAATTGTTCATGTTCACACCTGCATTTGCACGGAATGACTTGCTAGGAATAATGACAGCACGAATTCTCTGGAATGTTCTTTCCGGAGCAGTTGGCTGATCTTCTGACCAGCTAACCGGGCGGATATCTATGAAAAACTGGTTTCCTCTAAGTAGGGTGATGAAGTTGAAAGTAGTGCTTTTGCCTTCGCCAAACTCAACTTTTCCAGGAATTGCCCACCAGAGATTCTGGCTTTGTATAAAAACGACCACTACACTTTTTGCAAGCGCTGCTGTATCGGCTGCTGAAAGGTTGTTTTTTCCCATTGTGTAGCCGCCATTGGTACTTGGCTGGTTAGGCGCTGTAATGAGTTCTCTTGCCCCCAGCGCATCCTTACCGGCTACTCCGGTATCACCTTTCGGTCCTGCTGGTCCCGCAGGTCCTGCCGGGCCAGCTGCTCCCGCTGTACCTGCTGGTCCAACTTCACCTTGCGGGCCTTCGCAGCTCATGGATACACCTACAAGACCGATCCAGGCAATTACAATTAATTTTTTAAGCATAGTTGTAGAGATTAAGTTAAAATGAATAGATATAGATTGTGCAAATAAACGGTGAATAATAGAAATACCTAAAGTGAGTCGTAAAAAATACACTATCGGTCACAAGGTACGGTTTGGGACATATTGTTCTTTGCAAAAAAATTGTACCCGTATATGAGCAGTTCCGGATGTTATGTATTGACAAACCCGTTGTTCAGGGCAAAGTAGATTGGAGGCAGGTTTTTGTAGTATATGTTCTATTGATCTTGCTGAAAATTTGTTAGCTTATTCAAGATGTTGTAATTTCATGCTAAAATCCATTCTTTCTATCAGTTACAACTTTTTCACGGATACCCTTCACCTCGCAGACCTTTTTCAGGCTCTCGCATTGAAAACAGAAACACTATAACATTTTGTTAAACCTTATGAAATCTAAAAATTTTACAAAAAAATTCTTAGTACTACTTGTCTTTGCATTGTTCAGCTTTGGCGAATTGCATGCTCAATGGAGCGGGGCGTACGGAAATGAGTGGCTTGCGGGAAAGTACAATCAACCATGGGTGAGCATCAAAGCAGGTGCGATTCCGGGAAGTAACAACACTTACACGCGCTCAAAGGGCATTTACAGGATTGCGATGAACTCTGCTGCATTGCCCAGCTCAATCAAGAATGCTGATAAATCAATGTTGCAGCTGTATCACCGTGGCAGGCAGGTTGATATCATCAAAGCCGACAATACCGAAATCCTTTTTTACGCGGTACCCAATGACGGTAAGTCTGATGAGCTCTTTTACCGCCCGGCTTCTTCCCGCGTGAATCCCTATTGGAGTGCTTACTCTGACGAAAGTACTTACTTCCTCACAGTAGGAGCAGAGGCGGGTGCACGCGCAGCTTCTGTACAGCTTAATAATCCTGGGGCGACTGTCCTGGATGCGCATGTTAAAACCGATCTGAAGACTTTCCAGAATGACTATTCGCACGCGGCTTACTCTCCAATGCGTCCGCCGAATATCAATAGCTTTTTCGAAGACGGAAAGACGAGGACAGGTGCGAGCCTTTATGATGATGGTAATCCAACCTGGACAAAAAATGGTACAAACGGCGCAGAATTTTCAGTTCAGGTAACGAATAAGTCAGGTTCCGGTAATCCACAAATCAAAGGTTTGATCCACGGAAGGAGCTACTTTCCTTCATTTGGAGGATCGCGGGTGATTAAAGTTTACATTGGTAAAACTGCCGCTTCATTGAGAGAGGCCACCCAAGTATCTATTCCTGGTTTTTACTTTGCTGAATTTACCATTGATGTACAACCAGACGATCTGGATGCGAATGGTAAGGCGGTACTCGGATTTACAACACTCGGTAACTCAGAGAATGTTGGGGGAACAACGGTTTACGACAGTTTTTCGGTTACCTATTACCAGGTGACCTATTCGCAGGCACTTAATATGCAGAATGCCGCATCAGCGGAGTTTGTGTTTCCAGGCGCAGCAACAGGTACCGTAAATAAGGTAAGTATCAGCAATGTACCGGCAGGAGCTTCATTTTATGACATTTCAGATCCGGACAAACCACGCAAGATCATCGGCGCGACAGATAACCTGCAATTCTCGAGGATCAATGACAGCCAGCTGACTTTGTTGGCAACCAACCAGACGCCTTATACAGTTACTGACGCTAAAATTGCCAATATCAGCTTTTCGAATATTAATCCTGCTGATTTCAACTATCTGATCGTCACGAACAAAACATTGGAATCCGCTTCTGAGGAATTCAGGGAATATCGCACCAGCGGTTCACCAGGCGAGAAGTACAAGGCAGGCGTATTCAAGATTATCGATATCTACAATCAGTTCAACTACGGAGAACCTAGTCCTGTTGCGATAAGACGATTTGTTGATTACATGATTTCAAATGGCGACAGACAAAAGTATCTGTTGTTAATGGGGCCTTCTATTGCCAGGAACGACAAAGCAGTGAGAGAAATGCCGGATGAAGTACCTACGGTTGGTTACCCAAGTTCTGACGTATTGCTGGTAGAAGGTTTGGGTGGCGAGCTGGAAGATGTGCCGGCTATCCCCGTGGGAAGGATCCCTGCGGTAAGTTATGATCTTGCACACGGTTACCTTGAGAAAGTGAAAACTTACGAGAGCGCAAATGTGGATCTTGCGTGGAGAAGAAAAGTAATCCATGTAAGCGGGGGAAAAAGCAGCGCAGAGATCAACCTGCATGCCGGTAACCTCGCGACTGCTGCTACTGCAAGCGGGATTACAGGTCAGTTTAATGGCGTTGTAAGTGAGTATAAAAAGCCCGCTGCCCAGGCAACTACGATCCCTGTACCGCTTGATATTACTGCGCAGGTAAATGCAGGAGTAGGTATGATCACCTATTTCGGGCACAGCGCGCCGTATCAGACAGACTATAATTTTGGTTATGTTTCGGATCCCGGCAAAGGATATACGGCGACGGATGGAAAATTTCCGGTAATTTTTTACAACGGATGCGACATCCTGAACATTTTCAGCAATAACATTGGAAGTACAAGTGTAAACTCTTCCACCTCCCGTCCACAGTCAGTTGATTGGCTGTTAACTCCGGATCGGGGCGCGATTGCTGTATTTGGTAACTCGTTCTCGGGATACAATGAGAGCTGCAACGAGTTTCTTCAGGAGCTTTATCCATTGATTTTTGGTACACCCGATAAAGCGCGCCAGACACTGGGAAATATTTTGAGGGCAACTTCTCACGAGACAAAAAGCAATCCTAACCCATACAGGATGTCGGCTGATAATGCGAGAATTGCGGCCGACTATCAGAAAAGAAGAGCGCAGCTGCATCAAACCGTATTGATCGGAGATCCGGCTGTTCAGATCCTGTTCAGTACAGAAGGCGGTTTGCCGGTTGATCTTAGCTACTTCAATGCAAAAGCGGTAGGCGAAAGTTCGGTTGAAGTTACCTGGAAAACGGCTTCTGAGAAGAACAACAGCCACTTTGTTATTGAGAGAAGCTACAATGCGAAGAATTTTGAAGTAGTCGGTCTCGTGGAAGGAAAAGGAGATACTGATTCACCAAGCAGCTATGTTTGGTATGATAACAAACCACTTTCCGGAAAGAGCTATTACAGGCTGGTTCAGACGGACAGGGCTACTGTTGAAAATGGACAGAATGTTGATGGTAAAAAAACAACTTCGCAGATTGTTTCAGTTGACAGACCTTTTTCAAGCGCGCTCATTATTTCTCCAAATCCTGCAACTGACCAGGCTGAAATCAAGCTTGACCTGCCGGTTGCAATGAAAAGCTGGAAGCTAATCGACCTGAATGGAAAAGTAAGACGTAAAGGTCTCACATCGAATCAGATCAATACAAGTGATCTGCCTTCCGGAGAGTATGTTTTGGAGGTAACATCAGCGACAGAGGATACCTATTCGAAGAAATTGATCAAGAAATAATGCACGTATAATAAAGAAGGTGTAGCAGATCGTTATTTGCTATACCTTCTTTGTTATAAACCAAAATCATAAATGAACTATCGACACACTCTCTACAACATCTCTCTTCTGATTTTTATTCTGACTGCAAATCTGTCTTTTGGGCAGGCTGGTAAGTCTTATGATAACAGCTGGATCAAGTACGATCAGCCTTATCTCAAAATTTTGGTGAGTGCAAAAGGCATGCACAAAGTGCCGCTTTCAGCTTTGCCCGCGAGCTTTCCCGTTTCTGAACAGGCTAAATTGCAGCTCTGGCATTATGGAAAGCAGGTAGCTATCTCGATCATCAACAATGAAATTGTTTTTTACGGAGTTCCCAATGAAGGTAAAAGGGATTCTCTGCTGTATCGCCCTTATAGTTCCCGACTGAATCCTTACTTCAGTATGTATTCGGATGAAACCGCGTACTTTCTTACTGTTTCCAATTCAAAATCCCTGCGTGCAGAAACTATTACCCGGGCGGTGGACGTGAAAATTCCTGCCACGGTAAGTCACGTAGCGAAAGATCCTTATATACTTAAATCGGACTACTCTCTCATTACACCGAGTCCGCTAAGACCGCATTTATCCAATTCCTTTTTTGAGGATGGAGCAAGCCGCACGGGCCCCTCAGTATTAAAAAATACACAAGTAACCTATCCCGTTCAACTTACTAACCCCATTGACGTTGCAACCAATAAGCCCAGGCTGAAAATGCTTGTTCATGGAAGGAGTAATAACCTGCGGAACGTGGAGGTTTACATTGGCAGAACTGCGCAGGACCTACGTCTGGTTGGGAAAATAACAAGCAGGGATTTTGTGGGGTCAGAATTTGAATTCGATATTCAGCCGGGAGACTTAGACCAGTCTAACAAAGGAGTGATTGCATTAAAATCGCCAAGTAATGAGGCTTACGAGGCATTTTCCCTGGCCTACTTTACAGTTACATATGTACAAACATTATCCACACAATCGAAAAAGTCGTACGAATTTTCCCTGCCTGCTTCCAAGGAAAGTGTAAGCCGCTTGAATATAGCGGGGCTGGCAACTGGTTCTGTAATATATGATATCACTGATACCCTCAAAATTATTTCAGGAGACCCGGCCAATTTGATGGTTCCCCGCAAAGTGGGTAAAGAGTTGAAATTACTTGCTACCAGCGAAGTAGTTACGATTGATGCCGCTAAGATCAGTGCGGTTAATTTCAAAGCCTATGATCGAGCAAAAGCTGAATTCATAATCATCACAAGCGAGAATTTGCTTAGCAGCTCACAAAGCTACGCTGCTTACCGTAGCTCAGCGGCAGGAGGCGGACACTCGGTCTTGGTAGCCAATATCAAAGACTTATATAATCAATTTAACTACGGAGAGCCAAGCCCGCTTGGAATCCGTGGGTTTATGGACTATATACTGGCTGATGGAAACAAAAACCGGAATCTCTTCCTCATCGGTTCCGCTACTTCTTATGTAGACCGAATGAAGAGAGGAATACCAGACGAAGTTCCAACTGTCGGGTATCCTGGCTCTGATCTTTTGCTTGTGTCTGGTATTGCCGGAGCTTCCATAGACAATGCGGCAATACCCGTGGGAAGGCTGCATTCGATTACAAATGAGCAGGTATTAAGTTATCTTGATAAAGTGAAGGAATATGAGCACAGCAAAGCAGAGGATCGCGGCTGGCAGAAGCAGATATTACATTTAAGTGGCGGGAAATCAGTCTCTGAAATAACCCAGCTTAAAAACTTATTGGAACGTGAGAGGCCAGCTGTTGAGAATGGAAGGGTAGGGGGCAAGGTTATCGCGCTTACAAAACAGCAGGCAATGGCGGAGGTTGAGAAAGTTAATATTACGCCTCAGGTAAATGCGGGTGTGGGCATGATTACCTTTTTTGGCCACGGAAGTTCCACTATCACTGATCCGGATATAGGATATGTATCGGATGTGGACCGTGGGTACGACAATGCAGGGAAGTATCCATTGATGTACTTCAATGGTTGCAGCGTCGGCAATATATTTGCTGGTAAAACCAACACCAGTCCGAGCGCGGGCAACAATCGTGCTCCATTGTCTTTGGATTGGATGATAGCTCCAAAAAAGGGCGCAATTGCTGTTATTGCCAATTCCTATGAAGGGTTTATAAGTCCACTCACAGGCTATCTGGATGAACTATATGCAGGCATCTTTTCAGATGAACAAACTTCTAACTTATCCATCGGGCAAATACAGCTGATAGCAAACGAAAAGGTACTGAAAGCCGGCGCCAACGAGTATGATATAGCGAACATACATCAGTCTGTCCTGCAAG
>NZ_JBHYGF010000113.1:0-27011 GCF_051859145.1 Dyadobacter sp. | reverse complement strand
TACATTGAAATTGGTAAGTGTAGCAAATGCGGATTACGCACTTGATTCAGATGAGGCGATCTTTATCCGATCAGCGGAGAAAAATAAATCAATCGGAAATTCTGCTAATCTCACCACCGGCATTATCATTGAAAATCATGGCAGGTATATAAAAGATCAGAAAGTGCCTGTGGAGGTTAGTTACGAGTATAAAGACGGCACAAAGCGGGCTTCATCCGCAACGATCAATGCATTTCCTAGCCGAGACACTCTGCTTGTCGCGGTCGTCAATAATAAGGATCTGGCAAGAATCGTAGTGAGAATAGATCCGGACAGCACGATCAGCGAAACTTCCCGGAAGAATAACTATTCTGATCTGATAATCGATTGGGACCGGGCCAAAGATCAAAGTTTTTACCCGACTGAGCCTTTAAAAGATGTTGTCGCGCCCATTATGAATGTAATGATCGATGGCAGGACAATCAGGAATGGTGATTTTGTTTCTTCAAAACCCTCGGTTGAAGTTGTGCTTGAAGATGACCGTCTGCTTACTGCGGATTCATCATTGGTCGATATATTTCTGAAATCATGTCAGGATGAGACCTGCGAGTTTGTACGGCTTGCTCATTCCAATGGAGTTGAAATAGTTGAAAATTCCGAGCGATCATTGATTTTCAAATACCAGTTTGAAAATCTGGTTCCTGGCACTTATGAACTGCTTGTGAATAGTAAAGATGATTCCGGCAATACGTCGATCAAGTCTTACAGGATCCAATTTGTAATACCTGAAAACTTGCAGCGGAGTGCATTAATCGCAAGTCCTAACCCGGCCTCTGAATACGTCCGGTTTGCACTTGAAAATATAGGCCAGGATACTTATGACTCTGTTACCTGGGAAATTTACAACCTGAACGGAATTCTGGTAGACTCAGGATCTGAGCGCGCTGGAAATCAGGTTATCAAAGATTGGTACTGGCTTCCCCGTCAAAATGTGAAATCAGGCATCTATATCTACCAGGTGAAGCTTTCAGGCAACGTTGAAAAGTCGATTACCGGTCGGATCGCATTGACAAGATAGTAGTATCAGTAAAGATTGTTTTCCCGGAGCCAGTTAAGCCAGATGGCAAGTGAGATTGTCCTCGTCACAAAGAACTGGCTTCGGGAATGTTTATAATCCGGCAAACCTTCTGTAAAAAGGATTGAGAGACATTCTTCAAATTTGCTCTTCTCAACATACTGCCAAACAGGATTGTCCCCTTTCTCCATCAACGTTTTCGACTGTGTTGCCAATCGAAGTGCCGCCTGCCTGCCGTAGATGCTGAAATTAGCTTTGAGCGGCCTGGTACGCACGTTTTCGGGTAGCAGATCCTTCATAGCTTCTCTGAAATGCTGCCTGCCCAGCCCAACTCCGAATTTCGTCCGCATTGGAATTGATAGGCAAAACTCAAAGAGATCCTTGTCATAAAAAGGAAAAAGATTGACAATGTTGTAGTGGCGACCTAATGCGAAAAATTGTTCACTGGCTATAATGGACTGTGCATTGAAAACGTCGTCAATTCCCATCTTATAATCTTCCGGGAGCTCTCCCTTCAGCAGATTGGACGTTTCCTGTGAGTCGCGCTGCATTTCAGTTGTGCTGAGGTATTCCGTTGCAACCGAGGTGGGCAGATTATCACCGCTAATCCTTGCAAGCCTGTTCTTAAAAGCACTTACACCTTTTTTGAAGAAGTGCCAGAGCGACACATTCATTTGATTGGAAGAGGTCAACAGAAGGCTTGCGGCTTGGCTTGCAGAAAGGTGCGGTATCTCGCGATAAAACTCCTCAACAACAAGCGACCGCTTGTACAGTTCATACTTCTTATCGTCATTATATGCGTCCCATCGGGGAAAGTTCTTGGAAAGAGAAGTGTATTGTATCCTAAGCCGGATCAGCGATTTAAGTTCTTCCCAATCCCGCTTTGTATAGCTTTGTCTGATCAGTTCCAGCCCGCTCCCTACAACCGAATCCCCATCGTGCCCGATCAGCAGGGATTTACATCCTAACTCAGCCGCCTTTTTCATCAGACTTCCCTGGGCTGAGGGGCTGATTACCATGCATTCTGGATGTCCGTAAAGAGAGGTATATAACGAGAAGAGCTCGAAATCGTTGGTCTGGGGAGGTACTTTGTGGTGGATAGATCCGATCTTATCCGCGACTGCGGACGCATAATCAGATTCGTCAGAGTACTTTGTTTTTGTATCCAGATAGAGTGTGTGCAGCTCCGCATCCGGGTTCAACAAATTGGTGATCGTGCTCAAAGAAGACGAATCCAGTCCGCCACTCAAATGGGAGCCGATAGGTTCCGTCGGCCCTTCAAGGGATTTCGCTACTGATTTAAAAAGCAGCTTTTTAAAAATCTGGCCAAGCTCTTCAATGGATGTGACATTATTCCATTTGGATGGAGATAAATGGAAGTAACGCTCTATTTTTACCTCAGCAGCACTGATAACAGCTGTGTGACCTGGAAGTACGGTCTTGATATGCTCAAAGAAAGTGCGGTTAGTATAACTTCTTGCCTGGTCTTTCCGGTAGCTGATGTAATTGAGAATCCGCACCTTATCCACTTCGAGGTAAGTGCTGGCAATATCCATTTGAAGCAATGCGACCAGACTATTCGAAAAAGCTACAAATCGATGGGGAAGGTGGAGGTAGTAAAAAGGGGCAGTGCCGAAGATATCGCGCTTTAAGTGAAGCGTTTGTGTTGCCTCATTGAACCAGACACCCCATTCAAACTCCTGCAAAATCTGCTCCGGGTGCTGGCTGTACTGATTGTCAGAAGTAGGGTCTACCTCTGCGGGAGTCAGTATTTCGCTTTGAGCTTGATGCAAAAAATTAGCTCCGACAATAACCTGCTTTTTCAGGTTATCTATCGGAGCTGATCTTTGTAATCTTAAAAACCCGTTTACCCAATTAATTGTACCAGACTGTTTGTTTTCAGTTTGGCTGATGTTGTTTTCGAAGATATTACTCCTTCAACAACCATTAAATGATCCACGGACCTTTTAAATGCTCAAATTCTTACAGACTATTCAGAAAAGTCAAACGTAGGACCTAGATCCTGAGCGCTGCCGATTTTTCCTTTTGTAAGTTTCGCCACGTTACCGAATCTGTTCAAAACCGGTTTGCGATAAGACTTTTTTGTCTGTGTAGAGTGCGATGTCACTGTTCTCATGTGTAATTGATTAAAATGATTTTTTACCAGTATCCGCCGTAAAATTAGCTACTTAAATCAAAAATGCAAACTTTTAAAGTGATTAAATGTGAAAAAACAAAATGGTAAAGTTTGGAAATCCTAGAAATTACTGGATTATTCTGCGCCGAATTCCACAATTTTCCTTGTTTTTCGTGTTCCAGAGTCGATTTTGCCAGATCCTATGCAAGCTTCGGTCTGACAGAATTCAAAGGATGTTTGCAGGTCGGAAATAAGACCAACGCCCAATGCGTATTGCTTGATACCAATGTACCTGTTGATAATGGAACTGTCATTTCGCTCCACCACATTCAACACCTTCTCAAAATCCCGGTCTCCCACTTTCGCGGGCGAACCCAAATCTTCGTAATGGTATTCTTCCTTATCCAGATTGTTGTAAGTATTCCCGTTCCAGCTCATTCGCATATCGATCGGAAATGCCATTGAAAAGAAAATCTGGTTGTCAATATTGGTCAGGATCTTGTCCGGGAACTTCTGAACAGCAAATTCTTTGACTTTCGTCCAGTATTCACCTGCCTTGTTTCGCGTCGATCGGGAATAGGTGTAAGTAGAAATACCTTCTGCATTAACAGCAACGCGCTCTATCTGGTCTTTTTCCTGCCAGTTCCTGATCACGGGATTGGCCTGCCCCGTCGAGTAAACTTCTTCCCTGACATCATAAATCGCATATCGGCCCACTTCGAGGGGATAATACTGGTAGGTATCCACCGGCTCAGCATTGTCGCCGTCGCACGCGGCGAGTGACAATGAGGCAAAGAGCATCAATGCCCAGTTTTTCAAAAATCTGTTTTTTGCAATGTGTGTAAATGTGTTCATTGAGGGATATGTTAATTGTAAAATGATTCAAACTGACTAGACGCGCTCGTGTAGTTTGGCCTTTAAAAAGCCGATCAGTACCTGCAAGCCCGTATCAAACCGATTGTTGTTATTGATGATCATATCGGCTTCGGAACGAAGCGGTAATATAAACTTGTCGTAAGTTGGCGCGACGTGATGCTCCCAGCGGTAAAGCACATCGTCCAGATCGTAGCCGCGTTCGTTATTATCACGTATAATGCGTCTTTTTATTTTAACGTGTTCCTTCGCATCCACGAAAATTTTGAGATCTATAAGCCGCGCGATTTCAGGAAAGTAAAAGACAAATATTCCTTCCACGATAATGATCGGGCGCGGTTCGAATATAAGCATTTGCGGCTTGATCAACGGATTGTTGAACGTGTACTCCTTTTGATGCACTTCTCTGCCGGCGCGGAGAACAGCAATGTGCTCGGCAAACAAATGATGGTCTATCGTCTCAGGTAAGTCAAAGTTTTCTACCCCATTCTCATCCCGCGGGATTTCATGTATTGGCCGGTAATAATTATCCTGGGAAATGCGCGTGATTTCATCTTTACCAAAAGAGTCAATCAGGCTCTTCATGAAATAAGTTTTGCCTGACGCACTTCCTCCTGTAATGCCAACAATGTACGGGGGTTTTTCCTGGGTTATCATAATGCTGCTTATATCCTGAAAAAGGATATCCTGAAAATTAAATTAGAAAATATTAGTTAATAACTGCCAGCTTACCGGCAAGTTTCTCACTTCCGTCGCCGGATACAACGAAGACCATATAAATACCGCCGCGTGCCCGCTTGCCTGTATAATCGGCCAGGTTCCACGAAGCAGTTCCGCCTTGTGACCGTGTTTCAAAAATTAACCTGCCCGAAAGCTCGGTTACTTTCACCGTCGATCCCTCCATTAAACCTTTAAAGCCCACCTTGCCGCCGTAATCCGGGCGGACAGGGTTTGGGAAAATGGTGACCTGGTCAAGGTTCTGGGAAGCTTCACTGGCGTCGCTCCGGTAAGAAACCATTCCATTTGCTGTGTCCACAAATAACAATCCCTGCGCCGGATCAAATTGCAATGCATTGATATCGGTTGAAGGCAGCGGGCTGTTCTCTGTGTTGAACATGGTCAGAAGCTCTGTTCCGTCCGCACTGAAATGGTAAAGTCCGTTCCTCGTTGCTATCCACTTTCTGTTGCCCGGCTCCGCAGCGATGGCGGTACATTTTTCATTGCTGAACAATTTTCGTTGTCCGTAAATGGGCAGGATCGCGTCAATGCGGCCACCGTCCAGCAGATTGTCAGGTACGAAATACCCCGCGCCTTTGTCACTCGCGAACCAGATATTGCCTTCATAGTCCAAAGCAAGGCTGTTGATCACATTGGAGGGCAAACTGCCTGATCCGATTGAAGTAGATAGCATTCTTTGCTGACCCGCAGCAGTTTTAACAAGAATGCCGCCGCCCTGGTAATCCGGAATACGTGTCCAGCTTGTTCCTGCCCAGTCGATCACCACCGAGTCGAGGCTTGCGTTAACTGTCGTATCCGTTTGAGCACGTGACACTGGTTGGAAGCTTGTCCCTGCATTCGTCAGTAACCCCGCTTTTCCGTCAGCTGCCCATAGCCGCCCCTTTTCGCGAATAGTTGAGGACAGCGCCTTAAACATGGGATCGGCTTTTACAATCACTTTATTCTGCGCATTGATGGAGACGATCTCGCTTGGAGTAGTTACCAGCAATTCATTTTCAGAAGTATCAATGTCAAAATACGTACTTGGAGAAGAGAAGACCGTTTGCCAGTGGCCTTTATTTAGTTGGTAAACTCCCTTTCCGGAAAATGCGGCATACAGGTTATTGTTGAAAATGGATACTGCTACTGCCTTTTCGTTTGCATTGACCAACTTCCAATTCGCGAAATATTGATGATTAACGGCCGGCGACATGGAAGCTGCCAGGATACCCTCACCGGTTGCGGCAAATATCGAATCTGCAGAGAATGTAAGGTCTTTCACAACTGTCTGAATTCCTCCCGCGCCGATGTAACGGTAGCTTTCTTTTACCTGGCGCATTTCAGTATCAAGCACCACAATGCCAAAATCGGTACACAAATAAGCCAGCTGTTCTCTGAAAAGGATTTTCCGGACTGCCTTGCTTTCTGCTATTCCAGCAGTTTCTGCCAGTACAGACCAGCCGACTATTTCAGCAGGTGCCAAATTCTCATCAAGGTAAACGAAATCAATGTAGCCGCTTCTGTAAGCGAGCAGGAGCAGGTTGTTTTCAGGTTCAAATGCAAATGCACTTACTCCGTTGTCGTGCAAACCCTCTGCTTTCGACCAGCTTGTGACCGCACGGCTTGTGGTATCCAGACTGAAAAAACCATTGTAGGTACTATATAGAATATGATTTTTAACAGCCAGAACCTGTCGGGCAGACAAGTTGCTGAAATGGGTTTGCCAGTGTCCGATCGGAATGGTCTGACTTTTGGCCTGGGGCAAAAGGTAACCCAGCAAACAAAGAATGACCAGAATGTTTTTCATCTGTCTGCGTGTTTCCTTTTGGTATCAAACCCCTCTCGCCCTTCGCACATGATGATTGATTATTCAACCGTTATCACAGCAGAACCTTTTCCTGTACCGCTGCCGCAGCCGCTTTTAAGTGAGCTGATCGTGTATTCAGTGGTCGCAGCGGGTGAAACAGAAATCAGGTAAGGGTTCAGAAATGTTCCGTTGATTGCTGTTCCATCAGATAATGTGAATGACCAGGGTGGCAAACCATTCTTAAATTTCAGCTGTATCCTGGTTGTTCTTCCTGCCGAGATAGTGCCTCTTCCTGAAACTTCGCCTATCGCCCGGTCAGGTGCAACTACGTTAATTTCTTCAATGGCGCTTGAAACGGCTGGTGAGCTGGACACAATGCGTATTTTCTGAGTCTTGATCGTGTCTCCTGCTGCTGCATTCGGGATCTTGACTTTCATCGCAGTCGGAGTGATCGTAGTAGGAACATTTACAAAGCGGCCTGACTTGTCGGTCATTTGAACCGTAAACTTGTTGCCTCCATTGTAGCGGCCCTCGGTTTTATATGGAAGATCAATGGTTGAGCCTGCACAAACCATATTTTGCGGCAGCTTTTCCAGGGTAATGCTGGCTGGGGGCATCTTCACAGATATTTTTGCACTCCCCGAGAATTTACCCACGCCGCAAAGCCCGCCGGCAGAAGTGATCTGGTAGTTGGTATCGTATATAGGTTTGACCTTAATCTTCGCCGGTGACTCCTGGATATTGTTTTCATAAGTACCGTCTGACAACAGTACGAACCAGGGCCCGCCGCCAGTAAATCGGACAGTCAGCTCACCGGTCTCATTTTCACCCAGTCGGAGCGAATCTTTTTGAAGCGTGGCTACTGTGGGAGAAACAATGGAGACATTGGCTGTTTGTGTAACAAGGTATGGGGCCGAGGAAACAACCCGCAGCTTGTACTCGCCGGGTTTGTAGCTGGCGGGGATTTCAGCAGTGATAAAGCCTGTGGTATCCGGTGCAGAAATTGTCTTGAATGCGCCTGTCCGTTCCGCAATTTGCACCACGAACTTATTACCTTCCTTAAACTTGCCTGTTGCACTAAATGGGACCTGGAATGGAACTCCTCCGCATAGCCGCGCTATTTTTTCAGCTTCTTTCAATTCCAGTTTTGGCTCAGGGTTGCTGTTTACATTCACAATAGCCTCACCTGATGTAACACCGCTTCCGCACGCATTGGCCACACCAGATATCCTGTAAGCTTTGACCTCTTTTGGTTTCACAGATACATAATGCGGATTGGAAAGCGTGCTCAAAATCGTAGTGCTGTCGGACAGTCTGAAAGACCAGGGCGCGGTTCCTGTCAGGTGCACCCGAAGCTGCACTTCCTGGCCGGGCATTGTTCTGGCTGTCTGCGTTCCATCCAGGAAGTCAATGCGTGCAGTAGGTGTCTGCAATAACCGTATTGGTACCTCCTGGCTTTTTATAACCGGAATGGAGCTGACAATTTGCAGGCGATACACTTCACCACCGATTTTGTAAGAAGGGATCACTGCTTTTACAGGACTTTTCTTAACCGGCAGCGAAATAGGTACTGTTTTGCCGGAAGCATCAATCATTTGTGCCAGGTAAGTGTTGGCTTCGTCAAACGGGCCGCTTACAGTGAAAGGAATTTCAATCGTAGTGCCTGGACAAACCGACAGGTAGGAGATATCACCTATTGTTATGGTAAAGGAATGCAGACTATCGCCCCGTGCTTTTTCAAGTTTTTCAACCTTCTCATCCTGCGCTCTTTCGGTCAGACTGTCGGGCGTCGCTTCTGTCGACAAATCGTCAACTTTGGTAGTGTCCTGAACTGCACTAGTGTCTGCCTGCACAGCATCTCTCAAAGGTGCGGTCACCTTTGTTGCTTTTCGCAATGTATCAGGAGCAGCAGCTGCCGGTTTTGGTGCCGGAGTGGTCGCCTTCTTTTTAGGTGGCAAGATTGTCTTTCTGGGTGACGTGGTTTTCTTCTGGGCGTTTACCTGCGTGCAGACGAACATCAAACCAAAAAACAGTAAAGCGATAAACCGGAGCATGTATAGTTTTTTATTTTCTAATTCATTGATACCAATGTACTTCCGCGCAGTACGGGAACTACATCGTAAAGGTCTTTCTGCAAACAATACGAAATGTCTTTCTGGATACCCAAACGCTGCAGCCTGCGAACGTGAGATGAATTGGAGACACTCGCCAGCAGGTTGTCCCGGCTTTGATCGTAAAGTCGCTGCGCCATTAAAGTCCCATCTTCCAGCAGCATAAACTGCTCTTTCAGCGCATCTGCAAGCGCGCCAGCAAACAAGGTATCTTCCAGGTTCGGCCGGCCTTTCCAGCCTGCACAAAGTACTAGCACATCATAAGGTTCTGATCTTAGGTGGTTTGCCAGTGCACCCAGGTTTAAAAATGACCCGATCATCACTTTCACTGCGGAAGATTTTGCTTTTGAAATGGATAACGTTCCATTTGTCGTAGTCATTGCTACCTGAGAGCCGATTAGCCGCTCATTCATGAAGCTGAATGGGGAGTTATCAAGGTCAAAACCCTCCACTTTCCGCGCATCGCGCTCAGCCGCAGCTATAAAACCTTTGTCCTGTAAAAGCTTGCATTCTTCGATTGTTGCGACAGGCGTAATGCTTTTTACACCATAAGCAAGCCCCGTAACCATACAAGATGTTGCGCGAAAAATGTCGGCAACTACTACTATTGAATTATCAAGCTTATGTAAATGGAGCAGATCGGGGGTAAGACAAACGTCAAGTTGTTTCATTCTGAAAACAGGTGCTGATATTTTTGTTTAGTTTTTTACAAAAGGCAGTTTTACAATCCTCGCCTTCAAGAGCTTCTCCCTGACCTTTATAAATACTTCCGAATTAGCTTTGGCAAATTCTGTGGGTACATATCCCATTCCAATCCCTTTTTGTAAAGTAGGCGACTGGGTACCGGACGTAACTTCTCCAAGTTTGTTACCTGCTGCATCGCAGAGCTCGTAATGTCCCCTTGGTATACCCCGGTCAATCATTTCAAACCCAACCAGCTTTCTTTTCAGGCCCGCTTCTTTCTGAGCTTTGAGGTTTTCTGAGTTGATAAAGTCTTTTGTGAACTTGGTAACCCAACCCAATCCGCCTTCCAGCGGAGAAGTTTGATCGTCTATGTCATTTCCGTAAAGACAGAAACCCTTTTCCAGCCTCAATGTATCTCGGGCGCCTAGTCCGACAGGTTTAATGCCAAATTCCTCACCTGCTTCAAATATCGCTTTCCACATCGCCTCGGCAGATTCATTTTTAACATAAATCTCAAAACCGCCAGCACCGGTATAACCTGTCGCAGAGATGATCACGTCCTGAATACCCGCCATTTCTCCGATTTGGAAGGTATAGTAATCCATTGCTGCAAGATCAAGGGTAGTCAGCTTTTGCAAAGTAGCTGTTGCATTAGGGCCTTGTACCGCAAACAGACAGGTAGCGTCAGAGATATTTTCCATTTCAGCGCCCTCGCTATTGTGGCTCTGAATCCAATTCCAGTCTTTCTCGATATTGGATGCATTTACAACTAATAGGTAACTGTCTTCTTCGATGCGGTAAACCAACAAATCGTCGACAACACCGCAAGTTTCATTGGGTAAGTAGCTGTATTGTACTTTTCCGTCAAACAACGCGGCTGCATCGTTGGCAGATACTTTCTGAATCAGGTCGAGCGCTTTGGGACCTTTCACAAGGAACTCGCCCATGTGGGATACATCAAAAACACCCACGTTGTTTCGTACAGTGTGGTGCTCGTCCAAATCAGATGAGTAACGCACAGGCATTTCAAAACCTGCAAATGGAACCATTTTGGCGCCTAATCCAACGTGGAGCTGATGTAATGGGACTGTTTTCATGAAGGATAAATTGATTCACTTTAATTCACAAAAGTATGCAAAGCGGCGCAAAGCCGCACAAAAAAGTCTTTATTCACTGACCGCCCAGTTCATTTTGAAGTATATTGTGAAAAAATAGGTTAAAAATTGTATCCGCTGATCTGTGGATTATTTTGAAAAATGATGAAGAAACAACTACTGGTCTGGGCAACTTTACTGAATAGCGCAAACGCATTTTCACAGACTGCTACATTCAATGGGCAGGTTATCGATGATAAAATAAGCATTGGGTACGGAGTAGCGGCCGGCGACGTGGACGGGGATGGAAAAACAGACATTTTGCTGGCTGATAAAAAGGAAATTGTCTGGTACAAAAATCCTGGTAAGAAAGAAGGTAGCTGGTCTAAATACGTGATTGCCAAAGATCTGACCGAGCAGGATAATGTATGCATTGCTGCCAGGGATATTGATGGTGACGGGAAAGTGGAGGTGGCCGTAGGGGCGCAATGGAATCCTTCTGAGACAAAGAACCTGAGAGAATCGGGCGCGGTTTTCTACTTGTCCGCACCAGAAGACCGGACTCAAATGTGGGAGCCAATCCGTTTGCACCATGAAGTTACCATTCACCGGATGCAGTGGGTAAAAAAAGCCGACGGAGATTTTCAGCTGGCTGTTTTGCCGCTGCACGGAGAAGGTAATGCAGGTGGAGTAGGGGCCGGGGTCAAAATGATATTGTTCGATGTTCCTGAAAACAGAAATGGGATCTGGGGTTTTGATTTACTGGAAACCAACATGCATATGACCCATAATATGCATCCAATGGAGGTGCCCGGCCGCATTCTGGGCCTTTCGGTTGCGGGTAAAGAAGGTGTTCAGGTGTTTTTAAATGGAGCTGACGGCTGGGCGCCTTCGGGTAACTGGATGGTTGCGGATCAGGGGGTAGGAGAGATTCGGACAGGCAGCCTGGGTAAAAATCAGCTATTCACGGCAACGATCGAACCCATGCACGGGAGTTTGCTGGTTGTGTATTCGAAAGATAATCGGACTGTACTTACAGACAAGATCAAGGAAGGACACGCACTGGCTTGCGGCGATTTCTTCGGACAGGGCCGCGACCAGGTAGTGATGGGCTGGCGTAACCCGAATGTGCTGGGTGAAACAGGTGTACGGATTTTTGTAGGATCTGATCCGGAAGGTAAAAAGTGGCAGGAATACACGTTAGACGAAAAAATCAAAATAGCCTGCGAAGATCTGCTGGCTACCGACCTCGACGGCGACGGCGACCTGGATATAGTAGCCTCCGGCCGCGCCACACACAATGTGGTTGTGTATTGGAACCAGAAGAAGAAATGAAAAAGGCTGGGAAACGAAGTTTCCCAGCCTGAAAAATTGAGGTATTTATATCTGCATTGTCACCCCGAGCGCAGTCGAAGGGGAATTGTACACCCTTCCTTCGACTGCGCTCAGGATGACAAAAAGAAGCTCAGATCAACTAATTACTGCAATCAGTCCCTGCGCCCCATTAGTAAGCTCACATAGTAAAGCAACGTAGCCAGAGAACCGATTGCTGCAACGAGATACGTTCTTGCAGCCCATTTCAATGCGTCAGCGGATAGTACATATTCTCTTTCTGTAACAATCCTGTTTTTCTGTATCCAGGCCAAAGCGCGGTTACTTGCATCATATTCCACCGGCAAGGTGATAAAGCTGAAAAGTGTAGTTGCAGCAAACAACGCAACACCAATTGTCAATGGAAGAACTGTCGTGTTAATAAGCACAATACCGATTAGTATAACCCATTGCATATATCTCGACGCAATACTCAGGAACGGTACCATTTGCGAGCGGAACTGCAACCATTTATACGAAGTTGCGTGTTGCACCGCGTGCCCGCATTCGTGGGAAGCTACTGCCGCGGCAGCCACACTCCGTCCGTAAAATACATCCGGACTCAGGTTAACTGTTTTGTCCTGAGGGTTATAGTGGTCTGTGAGCTTTCCTTCTACAGATAATACCCGAACATCGTAGATACCACTTTCACGCAGCATGGTTTCAGCGATTTCCTTTCCGCTCATTCCGTTACTTAACCCTACCTGCGAGTATTCTTCAAATTTGCTTTTTAGCTTCCACTGGACGTACAAGCTTACAAGCATTACAACAATACCGATTACATATGCACCCATCATAGCTTTTCCTATTTATATCCTTGTTTTATTTTCTCTATCAGCGCGGTAGTTGAGTAGCCTTTTACAAGCGCTATTGTTTTTACCTCACCTCCGTTAGCTAAAACAAAATCCGCGCCAGCAATGGTTTCAACGGTATAATCGTCCCCTTTTACCAAAATGTCAGGTTTTACAGCCTCAATTAACTGACTAGGCGTCGGTTCGTCGAACAAAATGACAGCATCAACAAATGAGAGTGCGGCCATTAACCTGGCCCGCGCGTATTCATTTACAACTGGCCGCAACGGACCTTTTAGTCTACTTACCGACGCATCTGTGTTCAGGCCGAGTACCAACCTGTCGCCCAGCGCCTGTGCCTTTTCCAGATAATCAATATGTCCCAGATGCACAATGTCGAAACAACCGTTGGTGAAAACTACTTTCTGTCCGGCACGCTGCCATGATTCTACGGTTGGAATTGCTTCTTCCAGTCTCAGGATTTTGCTTTCAGTAAGGTTCATAGGGTATAAAAGGTGTTAATGCCGGAAAATGAATGTACAATCATCATACTGATTTTACATTATCCAAGACTATTGGGAGTGTTGTTGTTCGCTAGGTCAGAGAGCCATTAAGCCAGTTAGTAGCACTCACTCACTCATTCACTCATTCACTCATTCAGTCATTTAATCATTTAATCATTCAATCATTGAATCAAGCCGACACCTGCTCAGGCTCATCTACTGTTTTATTATTTTTTAACAAAACAAAAAGGAATGCCAATGCGCCTGCTGCCAGCATGAAGAGCATTTGTGCGCCGTGAATGAAGGTAGCGAGCGTAATTCCGTCACTTTGCGACAGTCCGTAAAGGATCATCACATTGCCCACAAGCAGGTGATAAGCGCCAATGCCGCCTTGTGTAGGAGCGGTCATTCCGATTGCACCTACTACCAGGAGCGTTAATCCGGCGAGCGGACCGAGGTCTGAAGTTTCGGGAATGCAGAAGAAAAGAACGTACGAAACGAAGTAGTAAAGTACCCAGATTAACAATGTACTCAAAATGAACAGTCCGGGATTGCGTAGCTTGCGGATACTCAGCAAACCTTCGAGCATACCTTGTGCAAACTGGACAATTTTAGCGACCAATGCATTCTGTTGAAGCTTCGATCTGAGAGTCAGATTTTTATAAAGATAAATTGCCAGTGCAACAACCAGTACCAATCCGCCGATCAAAATCCCTAACAACATTCCACTTCCCGACCCGCCGCCGCTTCCGCCTGCTACTTTGCTCTGGAAAAAATCGGTGAAGAAAGTACTCAGCCGGTCGAACTCCAAAATGAAGTTCAGGCCGATCAGTAGAACCAGGATAACTACGTCGAAAATGCGCTCGGCTACTACGGTACCAAAGCTGAGGTTTACAGGTATACGTTCAAGCCGGTATAATGTTCCGCAGCGGGTTACCTCTCCCATTCGCGGAACAATATAATTGGCAAAATAACCTGTTAAAACAGACACCGAGCTGTTGACAATGCCAGGTTTGTGGCCAAGCGGCTCCATTAACATACTCCATCGCCAGGCGCGGGTAATATGGGCGCAAAGAAGAAAAAAGCAGGAAACTGCGATCCAGCGCCAGTCAGATTTGGCAAACCGGTCCAGCATTTCAGCCAAATTAATATCTTTAAATACAAACCAGATCAATCCGCCGGCCAAGACCAGCGAAATGGTGTAACGTAAAACATTTTTCATAGCTGCTGTTTATGTGGTGCTGGGAGTTGATCAGCTCACCAGGTGGTTATTGTGGTCGGGAAAGACGATCATCGGCTTGAAGGTTTTGGCCTCTTCCTGGCTCATTGATCCGTAAGCAATAATGATAATGATATCTCCAATCTGCACGCGGCGCGCGGCTGCTCCATTCAGGCAAATCATACCTGAGCCTCTTTCCCCCTTGATTACGTAGGTTACAAAACGTTCTCCATTGTTATTATTTACAATGTGAACCTGCTCATTTTCAATTAATCCGGCTGCATCGATCAGGTCTTCGTCGATGGTGATACTGCCCACATAATTCAATTCTGCCTGAGTCACCTTAACGCGGTGAATCTTGGATTTCATTACTGTTATTTGCATTACCCGGTATTATAAGTCGAGATAAAAAGAATGCATTACTGCCCAAAGTTACAGGAATAATGCCCAGTCCTCAAAACATACGGGCCTGCTTTACGGTTCCACCCGGGTCGTGCCGGATTCTACTCATTTGAATGCGCCTTTTTTTCGGGGGGTGAAGTAATATTCAGAAGCCTCCTGCTTTACCTATATTATCACCTTTTTATTCTAAATAACCGATGAGTACAGAAAATAAACCAAAAGATGTAAACCGCCGGGACTTTTTGCAAAAGACTACGGCAGCAGCAATTGGTAGCTTTTTTATAGTCCCGCGACATGTTTTGGGTAGAGGCTACCGGGCCCCGAGTGACAAATTGAATATAGCTGGAATAGGTGTCGGCGGAAAAGGGTTTTCGGACACGAATAATGCGTGGAATAAAGGAGCCGAAAACCTGGTAGCATTGTGCGACGTGGACTGGGGGCAAGCGAAAAAGAACTTCGAACTGCACCCGACCGCCAAGAAGTACAAGGATTTCCGGAAGATGTTCGATGAGATGGGAAAAGATATCGACGCGGTAACTGTTTCCACCACCGACCACATGCACGCTATTATCGCCATGGCGGCTATGCAGAGAGGCAAGCACGTTTACGTTCAGAAACCGTTGACGCACGATATTTACGAGGCACGTATGCTCACCGAAGCTGCGCGGAAATATAAGGTGGTGACCCAAATGGGAAACCAGGGCGCTTCCAACCCTGCGCAAAACCAGATGAAAGAATGGTTTAACAAAGGTTTGATCGGAAATGTACACGAAGCGCACGTATGGACAAACCGTCCCGTGTGGCCACAGGGTATCCCGGTACCAACTGAAAAGTTTCCGGTGCCTGCTGATATTGATTGGGAACTGTGGGTAGGCTGCGCGGAGTGGGTTGACTACAATCCGGCCTGGCACCCATTCAAATGGAGAGGCTGGTGGAACTTTGGTACAGGTGCATTGGGCGACATGGGATGTCACCTGATTGACCCTGCCTTCCGTACTTTGGGATTAGGCTATCCAACCGAGCTGGAATGCAGCGTAGGTCAGGTATTTATCAAAGACTGGACACCGGAATACATTCCCGAAGGCTGCCCGCCATCTTCAAGGGTACAATTGAAATTTCCTGCCAACAAGGTAAATAAATCGGAAGTAACACTGACCTGGCACGACGGCGGTTTGCGCCCATTCCACCCGGATCTGATCCCTGCCAACGATCCGCTCGGCGAGCCGGATAGTAGCAATGGAGTTTTGTTGATTGGTGAAAAAGGTGTTATGACCTGCGGTACTTACGGTATCGATCCAAAAGTGTATCTCAAAGATGGAACCAAGCTGCAATACAAGCAGGGTGATTTTGGAAACAAATACACAACAATGCCGGAGTTCGGTCACCACGTTTCCTGGTCTGATGCATGTAAAGCAGGTTTTAACAGCAAGGAACACAAGGCGCTTACCTCGTCATTCGACTACGCAGGTCCATTAACGGAAACGGTTATCATGGGTAACCTTGGTATCCGCAGCTACAACCTGCGCAAGGCGAAAGCAGACGGAAAAGGTTTCGACTACCCAGGTCGCAAAAAGCTGCTATGGGATGGTACCAATATGAAGGTTACTAACTTCGACGAGGCAAATCAATTCGTGAAGCGTCAGTACAGAGGTGACTGGAAGCTGGGAAGCTAAGAATTTCTTGTCACCCTGAGCGCAGTCGAAGGGCGCTACTCCCAGGCGGTAGCGCCCCTTCGACTGCGCTCAGGGTGACAACTCAAAACACTAAATTATCAATCAACCTCACAGGCCCCAAAAACACCGCTACACAAATCGCATTACTTCCTTCGGCACCAATCATATCAATCGACTGTAAGTCGGAAAGATTTACTATTTCAAAATAATCCAGCTTGAATGCTGCGACTGCGGCGAATTCGTTTTTTGCTTCTTTAATAACCTTATCAACACTTGCACCTTGCAGCAGCTCGTTCTTTGCTGATTCCATGATCCGGAAAATGTGCGGGGCAATGTGCCTTTCTTCTTCATTCAGCCTGCGGTTGCGTGACGACATTGCCAGTCCGTCGGCTTCCCGGACAGTAGGCGCTATTACAAGTTCAAGATCAAAACTCAGATCCGCCACCATCCTGCTTACCACTGCGACCTGCTGTAAATCCTTTTGTCCGAAATAGGCGCGATTTGGTTTTACTATATGAAAGAGCTTTGAAACTACAATCCCGACGCCATTGAAGTGACCGGGCCGCGAAGCGCCTTCCATGACCGTTTCCAATGCACCGAAATCGAATTTCAGTAAAGGTTGATCAGGATACATTTCATCTGCGGACGGAGCAAATACAACGTCACAGCCCGCTGCTTCAAGCATTGCGCAATCGGCTTCCAATGTCCGCGGGTATTTTAGAAGGTCTTCGGGATTGTTGAATTGGGTAGGGTTGACAAAGATGCTGCAGACTGTCACATCATTATCGGCCTTTGAAGCCTTTATCAATGAAATATGACCTTTGTGCAAAGCCCCCATTGTAGGAACAAACCCTATTTTTTGCTGTTGATGAACTTGCTGAGCGAGGTACTTTCTGAGGTTGGGGATCGAAGTAAATACTTCCATGGAAAACTGAAATTCGGAGGGAGTAACCCTGCTTGTCTAAGTGCTTTATAACTCAGAATAGAACCGGAAGTGAGAAAGCGAAATATTTGGAAACAGACTTCCCAAACTGAGCGCAATATGACAATTAGTTTGGAATATCTTTTGAAAATGCGATTTTTTTTGTATAATTTTGCAAAACTTTTTTTCACAAACTGCCAAAAAGATCTATGGAGAAACTACGAATTTTATATGTAGCCAGTGAAATCAATCCTTTCCTCCAGACCACTGACGTTGCCGATTACGTAAGAAAGCTCCCACAGGCAATGCAGGAAAGAGGTGCAGAAATCAGGATTCTAGTTCCGCGATTTGGTCTTATCAACGAACGCAAAAACCGGCTTCATGAAGTAGTTCGACTGTCAGGAATAAACATTACCGTAGGAGATGAAGAAAAGCCACTGATCATCAAAGTTGCCTCAATTCCTAATGCGAAGTTGCAGGTGTATTTCATTGACAATGATGATTATTTTCACCGCAAATCTGTGTTCTTTGACAAAGAGAACAACTTTTTCGATGACAATGACGAGCGCGCAATTTTCTTTTGCAAGGGTGTTTTAGAAACAGTAAAAAAATTGGGCTGGGCACCGGATGTGGTGCACTGTAACGACTGGATGACCGCCCTGATCCCGCTGTACTTGAAAACCACTTACCGCAACGATCCAATGTTTAAGGATACGAAAAGTGTGTTTACAGTACACAACAATGCTTTTGATTACAAGTTTGATGCAGATTTGCAGAGCAAAGCAAAAGCAATGGATGTAAGTGACGAGGCTTTGGCCCATTTACATTCGGCTGATTTTGAAGGATTCGTGAAAATCGGCTGTGCCTATGCGGACGCAGTTCTGAAAGCAGACGATAGCTGCAGCGAAAGTTTGAACGAAATCTTCAACAATGCACCGAAACGTGTAGAGCTGAACGAGCAGGATGAAAACTTCTCTGAATCGTACTACAACTTGTATACTGATTTGATGAGCTAATTAGCATATAACAGTCACTGAAACCGGCAATTTTCTGATTGCCGGTTTTTTTGTGCCTTACTATATCGTTTCTCCAATGTTTTAATGTGTTCGAGCACTCCGTTTAAATTGGATAATTTCTAGTATTTAACTTAAAATAAGCTTGTTAGGAAAGGTGTATTGCTCTTTATTTGCGCTCCAAGTTGACATACACTTTAACCAAAAAAGGAGAAAACTATGTGTGGAATTGTGGCTTATGTTGGAAATAAGGAAGCTTATTCCCTGATCTTGAATGGCCTTAAAAGACTGGAATACCGCGGCTACGACAGCTCTGGTGTTGCATTGCTTGAAAGTGGCGAATTGAATATTTACAAGAAGAAAGGAAAAGTCTCCGAACTGGAAGCCGGGTTGGCAGGCAAAGACCTGAATGCGACTATCGGGATAGGGCATACCCGCTGGGCCACCCACGGAGAACCTAACGATGTGAACGCACACCCGCATTTTTCCAATAACCGCAAGCTTGCTATTGTTCATAACGGGATCATTGAAAACTACGCTGCAATCAAGCAAAACCTAATCAGTAAGGGACACACATTCCAGAGCGAAACGGATACGGAAGTTCTCATTCATTTCATCGAGGATATACAGTCTGAAACCGGGGACTCGCTTGAATCTGCCGTAAAGCTGGCGCTCAAAGAAGTAGTAGGAGCGTATGCTATTGTTGTTATGTCGGTGGATCAGCCCGGACAATTGATCGCTGCGCGGAAAGGCAGCCCGCTGGTGATTGGAATAGGGGAGGAGGAATATTTCTTTGCTTCGGACGCAACGCCCATTATAGCTTATACTAAAAATGTGGTTTATCTCGACGACTATGAGGTTGCGGTAGTGCGTGACGGAAAGCTGAGCATCCAAAATCTCGACAATACTGAAACAATACCCTACATCCAGAAGCTGGAAATGGAGCTTGAAGCCATCGAAAAAGGCGGCTACGACCATTTCATGATTAAAGAAATCTTCGAACAGCCACGTTCCATTGCGGACAGTATGCGGGGCAGACTGCGTGCCAGCGACGCACATTTGCAGCTTGGCGGATTGAGTAACCATCTTGATAAGCTGGCAGGAGCGGAGCGCATCGTGATCGTGGCCTGCGGCACTTCCTGGCACGCCGGGCTGGTAGCTGAGTACCTTTTCGAGGAGCTCGCACGGATCAATGTGGAAGTGGAATATGCTTCCGAGTTCCGGTACAGGAATCCGGTGATTAAAAATAATGACATTGTAATTGCTATTTCCCAATCCGGCGAAACTGCCGACACGCTGGCTGCGATTGAGTTAGCTAAGTCCAAAGGAGCTACGATCTTCGGTGTTTGTAATGTGGTGGGCTCGTCGATTGCTAGGGCTACGCATGCAGGCGCCTATACCCACGCAGGGCCGGAAATTGGCGTTGCGAGTACCAAAGCGTTTACGGCACAAGTAACGGTACTTACATTGATCGCTCTGGCTACCGCCAAAAGAAAGGGTACGATCTCGGAAGAGGCGTTTCAACAATTGTTGATCGAGGTCGAAAACATTCCTCAGAAAGTGGAGCGGGTGTTTGAAAACGCTTCGAAAATCAAAGAAATCGCATTTATGTTCACCTATGCACGCAACTTCATTTACTTAGGCCGCGGCTTGAACTTTCCGGTGGCACTCGAAGGTGCGCTTAAACTGAAAGAAATTTCTTACATCCACGCGGAAGGTTACCCTGCTGCCGAAATGAAACACGGGCCAATTGCATTGATCGACGAGGATATGCCCGTTGTGTTTTTGGCAACCAAAGACAGCTCCTACGAAAAGATCGTATCCAATATTCAGGAGGTAAAGGCGCGGAAAGGCCGGGTGATCGCGATTGTTACCGAGGGCGATACCCTCATTCCGGGAATGGTTGATTTTGTGATTGAAGTGCCGGAAACGCACGAGATACTTACGCCGCTTGTCTCTGTGATTCCATTGCAGCTGTTATCCTACTACATTGCCGTCATGCGCGGCAGGAATGTAGATCAGCCGCGAAACCTGGCCAAGTCAGTTACGGTAGAGTAACTCCGAAACAAAAGCGAGACCGCAAATTGGTTTCGCTTTTTGTTTGCCCGGCAGCTTTGAAAATAATGTAACCCCGTTTTCGTTAGCTTTGCGCATCAGCATGGTCAGACTTTTATGTTAAAGCAGTTAGTAATTCTTTTTGCATTCGCACTAGGCGTCTTTCTGGTATCCTGCGGCAAGGAGCAGCAATCCGCTTTTGCACCAAAACCAAAGGGTTTTAACCGCATTGAGCTGCCTGCGCATCAGTATAGGCAATTGATGGAGCCGCATCCATATACTTTTCAATATTCAAAATTTGCAGAAGTAAAACCCGATACTTTTTCAACTGCCGAGAAGGACTGGATTTTTATTAATTACCCGACTTTAAATGCAAACATTCAGCTGACTTACAAATCGATAGCAGGCGATCCGGGCAAATTGAAATCCTACATTGACGACAGCTACAAGCTGACCGGAAAACACCAGATCCGGGCATCTTCCATTCAGGAGCAAAGGGTTTTGAGTAAAACAGGTCGTACTGCAATCATGTTTAAAATTGAAGGCGATGTGCCGAGTCCGTATCAATTTTACACAACAGATAGTACCAAACATTTTTTGCGCGGCGCCATTTACTTCCCAACCGCAACAAAAAATGACTCACTTGCGCCTATTATCAGCTACTTGCAAAAAGATATGCTGCAACTCCTGAACACCCTGAACTGGAGATAATTCACCTTAGTTATTGCAGTGAAAAACGGAAGGGTGTATCTTTGAAGTTCTCACCTCAACAAGATCAGCAAATGGGCAAAAGGCAACCTAAGAATCAGCTTCCCTTAGATTTCTCGGTCCGTGGTAACCGGATCGTCCTGCATCTGGGACAAGTCGAAAGCCAGCGCTTGGGTACCCGGCTTTTTGATGAACTGGTGAATGGTGACTGGATGATCGAGCCTGCCGGAGAGGCGGCAGATATCTCTTACGCGCAAGATATTGTTCATCAGATCGGGCATAAGCTGCCTTATCCTGAGGGAATTAAAATCGCGCAGCTGCATAAAGTTGATCCGGCGTTCAAAGGATTTTCAGCCATTTACAGACAAAAAGGGTGGGTATTTGTAAATGCGGCGTCGGAGATCAATGAGCGTAACTACCATATTCACTTGCTGACTGTTTCGCTCGGTTTGCATACGTTATATTCCAGCACAACTTCGCTTGCTGCCCGCTCTGAGCAGCTGATATTCGAGGCGCTCTTGCCTTACAAGGAAGTAGAGAGTTTTTTCAGAAATGATATTTACAAAATCCCGGATTCGCTTGCTTCTGACATTGCAGGCTATTTCAAAGTACCCTATCCAATGGTACTTAAACGCGCGCTCGCATTGAAACTCATTTCTGACGGACAATACAGAAATTTTATGACGGCAAACCCCAATTCCAGGGTACGTCAGCGAGAGCTCTTTGTTTTGAAAGACGGGAATATTGAAGACCTGGAAGCGCAGCTATTCTCGGGTAATCTGGAAGACTGATTTATTGTTTAACAGGATCCAGGTTACTTAGATCAGGTAACGGACTAACTGACGTCCACCCACCATCTACCACAATGCTTTGCCCCGTGATATGTCCTGAATGCGGCGAAAGCAGGAATAAGGCTGCATTAGCAATATCTTCACAGATAGCAGGCCGCCCCATAGGCGTAATCGACGACCATATTTTGGGATAAGTAGGATCTTCTGCCATGGTCCGCTCCGTCATAGTAGCGCCGGGCGCAACTGCATTGATTGTAATTCCAAACGGAGAAAGTTCCAGCACCAGGTTTTTGGCAAGCATTTCTAAACCAGCCTTCGTCATCGCGTAAGCAGCTAAAAACTGGTGCGCCTGGTGGCCCACCACGGAGGACATCAACAAAATGCGGCCTCCTGATTTTTGCTTGCGCATTTGCCGGGCAGCTGCCTGTGTAAGTAGGAAAGAGCCCATCAAATTCACTTCCAGAACTCTCCGCAGATCATTCACAGGATACTCAAAAAAGTCGCCGAATAAGGTGATACCAGCGTTGGCTACTGCCATCGTGAGCTTGCCGAAGCACTTGACAGCTTCATCAACCATAGCGTCAATGATCTCAGGATTGGAAGCATCTCCGGCAAAGGCGACGCATTCGCCGCCTTTGTTACGGATTTTATTTGCAGCTTCCGAAGCAAGTGCTTTATCATGATCATTCAAAATTACACACGCACCCTGGACTGCCAGTTGGCGCGCGATTTCAAACCCGATCCCCTGGCCTGCACCAGTGACAATCGCAACCTGATTTTCAAAAAGACTATTGTTCATTTTACTCAAATTCAAAAACGATTCTGCTTAATGCGAATCTCTGGTCACCTTATCACCTGAACCGCCTTTTAGAAAGTCCAGATCCGCACCTTCGTGCGCCTGCAACACGTGGTTGATATGCAGATTTACATAGCCACGTTTATAACCCAAATCGAGCGGCTGCCAGTCGCGGCGCCTGACTTCAAGCTCTTCCGGTGATACTTCCAGGTTCAATCTTCTGTTGGCCACATCGAGCTCGATGTAGTCTCCGTCGCGCACCAATGCAAGTGTACCACATACCGCAGCTTCGGGAGAAACGTGCAAAACAACTGTTCCAAAACCGGTTCCGCTCATTCGTCCGTCAGAAATGCGGACCATGTCAATCACACCTTTTGCCAGCAGCTTCTTCGGGAGCGACATATTACCCACCTCGGGCATACCGGGATAACCCTTTGGTCCGACATTTTTGAGCACCAGAATGCTATTTTCATCCACATCCAGGTCAGGATCGTCGAGCCGGTGTTTGTAATCATCTATATCTTCAAAAACAACCGCTTTTCCCCGGTGCTGCATTAAATCAGGGTTCAAGGACGCGGAAGGTTTGATCACAGCGCCATTTTCGCAGAGGTTACCGCGCAAAACTGCGAGTCCGGTCAGGTCTTTGATCGGCTCGGCTAGGGTGCCGATTACTTCGGGGTCAAAGCACTCTGCGTCTGCACAGTTTTCGCCCATTGTTTTTCCATTGGCGGTAATTACTCCGTCATGCAATCTGCCGATCAGTTCTTTGATCACTACCGGCAAGCCGCCTGCATAGTAGAAATCCTCCATGAAATAGCCACCGGAAGGTTGCAGATTGAGCAAAAGCGGAACACGCGCGCAGATATCATTGAAATCGTCGAGTGTAAGATCGACGCCGATCCGGCCGGCGATGGCGAGCAGGTGAATCACAAAGTTCGTAGAGCCGCCGATCGCCGCATTGATCATGATCGCATTCTCGAATGCTTCTTTGGTCAATATTTGTGACAATCTTAAATCCTCGTGTACCATTTGCACAATTCTGCGTCCAGACAGATGCGCCAGTACTTTCCGGCGGGAATCAGCGGCGGGGATAGCTGGGTTTTCAGGCAGGGTTAATCCTAGCGACTCTACCATACACGCCATGGTAGAGGCAGTCCCCATCACGGCGCAATGCCCCGCGCTGCGGCACATGCAGGCTTCGGAAGTCGTGAATTCTTCCTGAGACATTTCACCTTTCCGGTAAAGTTCGCTGAACCGCCAAACGTCGCTGGTACCGACGGTTTTTCCCCGGTACCTGCCGGTGAGCATGGGTCCACCGGAAACTACGATCGTAGGAATATCCACGCTCGCTGCGCCCATGACGAGCGAGGGGGTGGTTTTGTCACAACCGCAAAGCAATACTACACCGTCGATCGGGTTGGCGCGAATCGATTCTTCCACGTCCATACTAGCCAGGTTGCGGTAAAGCATGGCGGTGGGCTTCATGAGCGTTTCGCCGAGGGACATTACCGGGAATTCGAGCGGAAAGCCGCCTGCTTCCCAAACACCGCGTTTTACAGCTTCTGCCAGTTCGCGGAAGTGTCCGTTGCAGGGGGTGAGCTCCGAGAATGTATTACAAATGCCAATTACCGGCCTTCCTTCAAATTCATCGGCCGGGTAACCCTGGTTTTTCATCCAGGCGCGGTATATAAATCCATCCTTTCCGGATTTCCCGAACCAGCCGCGGCTGCGTAGCTTATTTTCTTCCATTGATCGCCATAGTTTACAGATAACAGGTAAAGCCTTTTTTCAGTAAAATATAATTCTACTGACCCTTTTAAATAAAAAGTGTATATTCGTTTTATACGTGTTCCAGGCTTGCCAATGATTTCCGGAAAGAGTTATAAATTATTGCTTTTCTTGCTCTTAACACTATTTGCCTCTCCTTCATTCGCCCAATTTCAGGCAGATAGTTTCATTGAAAAATTGCTAAAAAAGCACCCGGAGCGGTTTTCTGAAATACTTAAAAATCCCGATAAGTACCAGGTTCAGGTCCTGTATACCCGCATTGACAGGAACAAGAAAAACGAGCCGCATTTCACAACGCACGGTTATCGGGTCAATCGAAAAGAATATTTCTATCCAGCAAGTACCGTTAAGCTTCCTGCAGTTGCACTGGCTTTTGAAAAGTTGAACAAGCTCGGTATCGATAAGTATACGCCCATGCTCACCGGCGCTGACCGGGCAGGTCAGACACAGGTACTAACTGATACCAGTGCAGAAAACGGGCTTCCTTCGGTCGCACATTATGCGAGGAAGATCTTGCTTGCAAGTGACAACGATGCATTCAACCGGCTATATGAATTTATAGGTCAGGAAGAATTGAATGACAGCCTGCACAAGAAAGGTTATCCCGATACACGCATTGTACATCGGCTCGAATCGCCCATGAATGCGGAAGAAAACAGGTATACCAATCCTGTGCGCTTTGAAAAGGACGGAAAAGTTGTTTACCAGCAGCCCGGTAAATATGCAGGTAAGGAGCTCAAAGCGACTTCTCAGATTTTGCAAGGAAAAGGGTATTTGAAAAATGGTGAATTGATCAACGAGCCTTTTGATTTTACCTACAAAAATGCGTTTCCTCTCGAGGAGCAGCACAAGTTGCTGAAAGCGCTCTTCTTCCCCGCACAAACTCCTGCGAAAGAGCGATTTGATCTCACGGAAGATGATTACCGGTTTATATACCAGTATATGTCGCAGTTCCCGGTAGAAACAGAGTTTCCCGCCAACTATACTGACGATTATTACGATGGTTACGTGAAGTTCCTGATGTTTGGGGCCACGAAAACGAGACTGCCGCGGCACATCAGGTTATTTAACAAAAGCGGAGATGCCTACGGTTTCTTGCTCGACAATGCATATATCGCCGATTTCGAAAAGGGAATAGAATTCATGCTCACCGCCGTGATCTACTGCAATGAAGACCAGATCTTCAACGATAATAAATACGAATATGAGACGGTTGGTTTACCCTTCATGGCGAACCTGGGGAAAACGATTTTCGAGTATGAGCTTGGAAGAAAACGGGCGGTAAGACCGGAACTGGACCGGTTTGAAGTAAAATATGATAAGTAGGTCAGGAAATGCGGACCTTAAACCTCGGCGCAATCTGACAAATGTAAAGGTTGATCAGGTGGCCGATAATCAGAAGTGCTGAACCTGCGTAACCCAACCACGAAAAAACAACGTGCTTTCCTTCAAACAATAACGAAAAGGAAAAAAGCACCAAAGCACCCCAAAGGAAGATTTTCAGCGGAAGCGATTTATGATTGCGCGTGGCGTAATAAACAGCGACACCATTGATCAAAATAAAAAGAAAGTCAAGCGAGCGCAAGCCTGCATGATGCTCGTGGTGCGTAGCTACCGTAGAGCCAAACGCCAATGCAGGTACCAGTAAACAATGGACAATGCAAAGCGCAGAACCCAGAATTCCTATGTAATCGGCTTTGTTATGTGAGTGTACTGACTTCATTTCTAAATACAATGATGTTGCAAAAATACGACCATTAAAGTCAACTTGCAACAGAGTTGCAGAATATTTTATATGTGTTAAAATTCTGTTCCACTACGTTGTTTGTGGAAATTGTAAGTGATAGAACTTAACTTTGAAGTGAAAGGTTTTACAAGTACCAAGATTTTATAAGAATAACTGTGGAAAGAATGGACCAGTTGAGAGAAACCCTGAAAGTACATCACCTGCGTACAACTACATGCCGGGAAGATGTGCTGTCGACATTTATAAATAAAAAGAATGCGCTTTCCCACGGTGATTTAGAAGGTGCGCTGGGCGAAAATTACGACCGCGTTACTATTTACAGGACTTTAAAAACTTTCCTTGAAAAGGGGATTATCCATAAAGTGCTTGACGACGAGGGGCTGAGATATGCATTGTGCTCGCACAGCTGTTCCGAAGAGCAGCACCACCACGATCATATTCACTTTAAATGTGTTGAATGCGGAGAAACGAACTGTCTTGAAAACCTTCACATTCCGGCAGTACAGCTTCCCGCAGGTTACCATTCAGAGAATTTCAATTTGCTGATCCAGGGTACCTGCCCTAAATGCAATTGAGGTTTTCAGTGCATTCTAAATCATGCATTGAAAACCTCAAAAAATAAAACTTCTCTATCCGTATCTATTGCACTTTTAGTACAAAGTCCAGGTTCGCATCGTCGCTTCCGATAGATGGCGAACCGTTTTTACCTTCCGGCTGGTGACGCAGCTGCACCTTTAATTTGCCAGTACCTGCCG